>DASPKU010000006.1 GCA_035627955.1 Phycisphaerales bacterium | reverse complement strand
CTGCTGGCGCGATCGCTCTGGGACAGCGCGACGGCAATGGCGGCGGCGCTGCTGACCAACCTCGAGCGCAACGACGTGCTCTTCATCGACGAGATCCACCGCCTGTCGCCGGTGGTCGAGGAAATCCTGTACCCCGCGCTGGAGGACTACCAGATCGACATCATGATCGGCGAGGGCCCGGCGGCGCGCTCGATCAAGCTGGACCTGCAGCCCTTCACGCTGGTCGGCGCCACCACGCGCGCCGGCATGCTGACCAATCCGCTGCGCGACCGCTTCGGCATCGTCGCGCGGCTGGAGTTCTACACCGCGGAGGAGCTCACGCGCATCGTGCGGCGCAGCTCGGCGCTGCTCGAAGCGCCGATCGACGATGAGGGCTCGGTGGAGATCGCCCGGCGCTCGCGCGGCACGCCCCGGATCGCCAACCGGCTGCTGCGGCGGGTGCGCGACTATGCGCAGGTGAAGGGCAACGGCCGCATCACGCAGCAGATGGTCGAGGCGGCGCTCAAGCTCGAGGGCGTTGATCACCTCGGGCTGGACGAGCTCGACCGCTCGTTTCTGCGGACGATCGGCACCACGTACCAGGGCGGACCCGTTGGACTGGAGACCATCGCCGCGACCATGAATGAGGACTCGGGCACGCTTGAGGACGTGATAGAGCCCTACCTGCTGCAGATCGGGTTCCTGGCGCGGACACGGCGGGGGCGGGCGCTCACCCGCGCGGCGTGCGAGCACCTGGGGCTGACGTACCGGCCGGTTGAGGGGCAGGGTGAGCTGTACTAACCGTGCCACGATCATGTCTTCATGATCGTGTCCACTCGCAAGTCAAACACGATCACGCGGCAGAGCCGCGCGTGATCGTGGCACACGGACTCAGTAGTTCGGCGTCGGCGGGCGGTAGTCGTCGAGGTTGATCGAGCGGAAGAACTCGATCGTCTTCTTGAGCCCCTCGCGCAGCGGCACCTTGGGCTCCCAGCCGCCCAGTCGCGACTTCGCGAGCGAGATGTCTGGCTGGCGCTGCGTGGGGTCGTCGGCGGGCAGCGGCTTGTGCACGATCTTGCTCTTGGCGTTGGTCAGCTCAATCACGAGCTGCGCGAGCTCGAGCATGGTGAACTCGACGGGGTTGCCGAGGTTCACCGGCCCGATGAAGTCGTCGGGCGCGTTCATCATGCGGATGATGCCTTCGACGAGGTCGTCGACGTAGCAGAAGGATCGCGACTGCGTGCCGTCGCCGAAGATGGTGATGTCCTCGCCGTGCAGCGCCTGGCGGATGAAGTTGCTGACCACGCGCCCGTCGAAGGGGTGCATGCGGGGGCCGTACGTGTTGAAGATGCGGATGACGCGGATGTTCACGCGGTTGCTGCGGTGGTAATCGAAGAACAGCGTCTCCGCGGCCCGCTTGCCCTCGTCGTAGCACGCGCGCGGCCCGATGGGATTCACGTTGCCGCGGTAGCTCTCGGGCTGGGGGTGTACCTCCGGGTCGCCGTACACCTCGCTGGTCGAGGCCTGGAGCACCTTCGCACGGCAGCGCTTGGCCATTCCCAGCACGTTAATGGCGCCCATGACTGAGGTCTTCATGGTCTTGATGGGGTTGAACTGGTAATGGCCCGGGGCGGCGGGGCAGGCCATGTTGTAGATCTCGTCGACTTCCAGCCAGATCGGGTGGGTGACGTCGTGGCGGATGAGCTCGAAGTTGGGCCTGGCGAGCAGGTGCTTGATGTTGACCTTCTGGCTGGTGAAGAAGTTGTCCAGGCAGATCACGTCGTGGCCCTGGTCCACGAGGCGGTCGCAGATGTGCGAGCCCAGGAACCCGGCGCCGCCGGTGACGAGGATGCGACGATGCTTCATGGAGGCGGACCCTTGCCGCGCCCGGGTCGCCGGGCGGGTTCCGATAGTATCGGTGCGGTCTGGCCCCTTCTGGAGGCGTCTGTAAGCGGATTCACCCGCCTTTGCGGCCCTTGAGGTACCGGGCGTACGCCCGGATTGCCTCGGCCGGCTTCCACGCGGGCGTCCAGCCCAGACCCGACTGCGTTGCCGAGATATCGGCCAACGTGAAGTCCTGGTAGAAGCTGCGGATGTAGTCGGACATCTCGATGTAGTCGGTGGGCCGCTCGGCCTCGGTGATGCCGAGCTCCTCGCGCAGGGCGGCGATGATCTGGTTGAACGTGGTCGCCACGCCCGAGCCGACGTTGTAAACGCCCGAGCGAGGGCGCGTGCCGGTGCCGATGCCAGCGCCCGCCAGCGTGCAGGTGACGACGTCGTCCACGTACACCTGGTCGCGGGCCTGCGAACCGTCGCGGAAGACCCGGGGCGGCTCGCCCGCGAGCATCCGGTTGGCCAGCTGGTACACCATCGAGGCCATGTGGCCCTTGCGGCCCTCGCACGGGCCGAACACGTTGAAGTACCGCAGCCCGACCACTGTCGATCTTGTCGCGCCTAGCGCTCCTGCGACCTCCGCGTGGGCGGCCTCCATCAGCCACTTGCTGAAGCCGTAGACGTTGCTGGGACGGCCGGCGGCCTCAAGGGGGAACGCCTTGCGCTGCCCGGCCTGCTGGGGCGTGCCGTACGTTGCGGCGCTGCTGGCGTAGACCAGCGGCACGCCCTGCGAGATGCACGCGTGCAGCAGCGGGCGGAAGCTCTCCGCATTCTCGCGGATCATCTCGGCCTCGTCGCTCACGGTGGTATCGGTGATGGCCGCGAGGTGGAAGACCGCCCGGGCGCCCTCAACGAGCATCCCGGCGTTCACCTTGCCGAAGGACTCGGTGATCATCCGTCCGCGGAAGGGCGGCTGGCTCTGCCGCTCGAAGGCCTCCATCAGGTTGGCGAAGCTGCCCGTGCGGCAATCGTCGACGACGACGACCTCGGCACGCGGGTCGTGGCGAAGGAGCGCGGCGACGAGGTTGCTGCCGACGAACCCGGCCCCGCCGGTGACGACATAGCGTGCGCGTTCGGACATCGTGCCCAGCCCCAGCTCCCCCGCCCCTCACGAGCCCGGAGCGCGAGCCCCGGGACCACCTCGAAGACGCGTCCGGAGCAGCCGCCCCGGCCTCGTCGGCGGCTCAGCGCCCCGGCCTGGCCGGGATGCGGAGCTTCTGACCGATCTTCAGCGATGCTTCGTCGGGCAGCCGATCGCGGTTGGCATCGCGGATCAGCGTCCACAGGCGCGACTCGCCGTAGACCTCCTGGGCGATGCGCGTCAGCGTGTCGCCCTCCTGCACAATGTACTCTTCCTCGGGCGAGGGGGGAACCCCATCTTGAGTGTCCCGGGGGGCGGGAACACCCTGGATGTTCCCCGGGTCCTTGGGAACGAGGATCACGCGCCCGGGCATCAGCCGCGTGGGGTCTGTCATTGGGTTCGCCGCTGCGATCAGCGTCGCCTTGGCCCTTGGGCCGTGGTACTTCTTCGCGATCGTCTCGAAGGTCTCGCCCTTCTGGACCGTGTGCTCGATGAACTCGGGCGGGATGACCGCCTGCTTGAGCTTGGGGAAGTCGTCGGGCGGCGGCTGAGGGGGCCTGGCCTCGGGCTTGGGCGCGGGCGGCTGCGGCGCAGGTTTCACAGGCTCGGCCGGCTTCGGCTGGGGCGGCTCCTTGGGGTGCACGCCGCGGATCGCGTCGTCGCTCTGGGCGTAGGTGACCGGCGGGGCGCTGGGCCACCACCAGTACACGCTAATCCACAGCGCCACCAGGAGGATCAGCCCACCCGCGATGCGGCCTGCGCCCTGTGTCATGCCTCAACCCTTCGGCATTACCTGCCCGCGGCCTGCAACTCCCGGCGGCTGCCGCCCGTGCTTTGGCCCGGAGAGGGCGGCAGCTTGTCGGACTTACGGGACCACACGATCGGCGCGGCCACCGCGACCGACGAGTAGGTGCCGATGATCATGCCCGTCGCCAGCGCGAACGCAAAGGCACGCACGCCCTCGCCGCCGATGCTGTAGAGCAGGAAGCAGCTGACGATGGTCGTGCCGCCGGTAATGATGGTGCGGCTGAAGGTCTGGTTGATCGAGTCGTTGATGACCTGGGCCGTGGCGTAGGGCAGCTTGCCGCGGTTCTCGCGGATGCGGTCCATGACCACGACGGTGTCGTTCAGCGAGTAGCCGGCGATGGTCAGGAGCGCCGCAACCGTGTTCAGGTTGATCTTGAACGGCAGCAGGCCGATGGACTGCGCGAACCCGTGCGTCGCGGGATTCTCGTAGAGGATTTCCGCGAGGGCCAGCAGGCCCAGCACCGTCAGCACGTCGTGCACCAGGGCCACGATCGCCGCCATGGCGTAGCGGGGCTGCTTGAACCGGATCCAGATGTAGATGCCGATGAACAGGAAGCTGAGCAGCACGGCCGTGACCGCCTGGGTCTTGAACGTGTCGGCGATAGTGGGGCTGAAACTGTTTACGCTCGCGGGGGTGGAGGTCTGGGTGAGCGATTCCTGCACGAGCTGCCACTCGCGGTTGCGAAGGTCCGCCTCCCACTTGCCCTGGTTCTCAAAGAACCCGGAGCCCTCATCCGCGACGACCAGCACCGCGGTCTTCACGTTGCTGTCGGTGCCCTCGACTGCGTAGATCCGCCACTTGCGGGCAAGGGTGTCGGAGAAACGCTCGGTCAGACGCCCGGACCTCAGCCGCTCCTGCAGGTCCGCGAGGGTGACCGGGCGGTCGGCGGACGCTGAGGAAAGATCACGCAGGACAATTGCTACGCCGCCGATGACATCGGACACATCCGTTCGGAGGCTGGCGAGGCGCGGGTCGGCGAGATTGGCCCCCAGCGTCGGCTTCTCGATCGGGTACGCGGGCGCACGGTCGGCGGGGTTCTCGAACCCGGCGAAGGCGAGGCGCGGCTTCGAATCCAGGTAATCAGCGAACTTGGCGACGATAGCGTCCAACACCGCGCGGGAGTTGGTGGCGACCGTCTTGATCTCGAAGCGGTCGGAGCTGACGCCGTCCTCGCGCGGGTTGATGGGGAGCACCTCGGCGAACGCCAGGCGGCGGAGCTCGTCGTTCTGCGGGGCCGACTCACCAATCGCCTGAACCATCTCGACGACCTTCGGCCGCTCGAGGGTGACGCGCTCTTCGCTGCCGGGCTGCTGCTTGAACTGGAGTGTGACCTGGGTGCCGCCCAGGAACTCGTTGTCCAGCATCTTCTTGCCCTGGAAGAACACCATCCCCAGGCCCACCGCCACGTAGATCGCGGAGATGGTGAAGAAGACGTAGCGGTACTTGAGCCACTGGATCTTGGGCGTGAGCGCCTTCTGCACGCCGGGGACGGTCGTCGCCAGCATCGGGGCCTTGCGCCAGCCGGCCAGCAGCAGCAGGTTCATCAGCAGGCGCGTCGCGGTGAGGGCTGCGAACAGCGTGGCCACCACGCCGATGCCCAGCGTCACCGCGAAGCCGCGGATCTCGGGCGTGCCGGTGTAGTAGAGCACAATGCAGACGATGAGGTTCGTGACGTTGCCGTCGACGATCGATGACAGGGCCTTGTCGAAGCCCAGCCGCACGGCGGTCTTCATGTCGGCGCCGCGCTGGAGCTCTTCGCGGATGCGCTCGAATACCAGCACGTTGCTGTCCACGGCCATGCCGAAGGTGAGGATCACGCCGGCGATGCCGGGCATCGTGAAGGCCGCGCTGCTCATGGCCATCATGGCGAGCACGAGCAGGGCGTTGATCAGCAGCGAGAAGACCGAGATGAGGCCCAGGCCCCAGTAGTACGCAACCATGAAACCGGCGGTGATGATCATGGAGATCACACCGGCGCGGAGGCCGCGGTGCAGGTTGTCGGCGCCCAGCTGCGGGCCGACGGAGCTGATGCTGATGGGCTCGGGGGAAAGCTTGGCCTGGAGCGAGCCGCCCGAGAGCACGCGCCGGATGTAGTCGATCTCCTCGTCGCTGAAGTCACCCTGGATGATGCCGTTGGTGCTGATGGCATTCATCAGGTTGGGCGCGGTGTAGACCTCGTCATCGAGCACCACGGCCATGTTGTCGTTGACGTGGTTGCGGGTGAGCTCGTCCAGCCGCTTGCCGCCAGCCGGGGTCATGGTGAAACCGATGGCGTTGCGGCCCAGGTCGTCCGGGGTCACGCGAGCGCCGGCAACGCCTTCACCCTGGTTGGGGATGAAGGTGGTGCTGCGGGTGTCGAAGCACAGCATCCAGTACTCGCCGCCGCGGAACTCCACCACGTACCCGCGCTCGGCGAAGTACGCACGGGCGTTGTTGACCGGGTCCTCGAGGAGGCGGTCGAGGTCTTCCTTGCTGTTGATCCAGCCGTCGAGCTGGTTGATTTTCAGCCAGCGGGTGTCGTCGGAGCGGACGTTGCGCGGGCCGCGTTCCTGGAGCTCGTCGCGGAGGCGCTGCTCCTCGGGGTGCGTGCGGCGGGCATCACGCCCGCCCTGCGGGTCAACGGTAATGCGGAACGACAGCACGCCCGCACCTTTGAGCATGCGGATCAGGTCGTTGGGATCGTCGAGGGTCTTGCGCTCCGCGGCGTAGGCGTCGTACGCGGCCAGGATCGCGTCGATCTCCTCCTTGGCCTCGGGGTGGCTGGTGTACAGCTCCTTCTGGGCGGTCTCGCGCGGGCTGGGGAGAGCGACAGGCTGGCCGCCGCTGGTGATGGTCTTCGACACCGTCGAGGCCTGCACCACGCGACGGATGTCCTCGGGCGAGAGCACCGTCTTGAGCACGTGCTCGCGGAGCTCATCCAGCTTGATCTCGGCCGCGGCGATCTCGGAGATCAGGCGGCGCTGCGCTTCAGGGTCCTGCGTCTCGGCCCGCTGCGCCTGCTTGACCGTCACCTCGTCGTAGGCGGCGGCGATCTCGCGGAGCAGGCGAGCGCGGTTGGCGTTGCCCTCGCTGAGCTTCGCGATCTCGGCATCACGCTCGGCGGGGGCCAGGCGCATGACCTGGTCGATCCGCGAATCTGACAGACGGTTCTGCCCGAGCGCGACGAGTTTGCTCTCGAACGCGCGCTTGAGCTCCTTCACGCGGTCGCTGGGCAGCGGCATCGTGATCTCAATGCGGTCGTCGCCCACCGGCACCATGGCGATTTCCATGAGGCCGTCAGGGTCCACGCGGCGCTTGAGCGCCTCGATGGTCTTGGGGATGACCTCCCTGGGGTCCTCACCGGGGCCCATGGCGACCGAGTACACGAGGCTGACGCCGCCGCGCAGGTCCTTGCCCAGCCGCAGCTTTTCCTCGGGCGGCACGATGGCGTACACCGCGAGGAAGATCACGGCGACCACGATCACGAGCGTCTTGTAAAGCTGTCGCATAGGAGCCCAGGGAAGGCGGCACATTGGTGCGCGCGGGGGTGCGTCGGAAAACCAGCAGGAAGGGGAGTTTAGACGGTCGCGGCCTTGGCTTCGCCCTTCACTTCCGTGATTGAGGCATCACCCTTGCCACGACTGGAGATGATCCCCTGCACGGAGCTCTTGTGGAAGCGGATGCGCCCTTCCTCCACCTTCAGCACCAAGGTGTCGTCGTCGCCAATCTCGACCACCGTCCCGATGATTCCACCGAGCATCTGCACCTTGTCCTGCTTCTTGAGGTTGGACATCAGCTCGGCCCGCTTCTTCTTGTCCTTCTTGCCGGCCATGATGCTGGTGAGCAGCATGACGCCCACCATGACCAGCATCAGGATCATGAAGGTCCCGCCGAAGGGGGACTGCTGCTGGCCGGTTCCGGTCGCTCCGCCGGGGGTTGTGGTGGTACCCGAGGCGGGCGCGGCGGCGTTGCTCTGAGGGGCGGCGGGCGCGGGGGCGGCCCCGGCCGAGGGGGAGGCAGGGGCGGGCGAGCCCGTCTGCGCGAGAACCGACCAGGTACCCCAACCGCTGCTGTTCATCTGAGTCATTGACGTCTGCTTTCTGCCGCCCGTGTGGAAGCTCAATAAGGAGCGGGGCGGCCCCTGAAACGCGACCAAGCGTCGCAAGTGCTGCTTAGGCCTCGGCTTCCGGTTCGGAAGGCGAAGCGAGCACCGGCCAACGCTGTACCAGCCCGGTCCAATCCTCGTCCTTGATGGCCGTCCGGAGGTCCATCATGAATCGCTGGTAGTGGCGTAGGTTATGCAGGCTTACGAGGATCGGCCCGAGCATCTCCCCGGCCGCGAACAGGTGCCGTAAGTAGGCCCTCGAAAAGGGGAGCTGGTCCGGCGTCTTCCACCCGTAGCGGGCGGGGTCGCAGGCGTGGCAGTCGCACCCGGGCTCGATGGGCAAGCGGTCGAGGGCGTACTTGTTGTTCTTGAGCCGGATCTGCCCTGTGCGGGTGAATGCGTTGGCGTTCCGCCCGTTTCGGGTGGGCAGGACGCAGTCGAACATGTCCACGCCGGCCATGACGGCGACGAGGATGTCGCGCTCATAGCCCACCCCCATGAGGTACCGGGGCTTGTGGGCCGGGAGGAGCGGGGCCGTGTGCTGGACGACCTTCGCGATCGCCTCGGGCGGCTCCCCCACCGCTACGCCCCCGATGGCGTACCCCGGCAGGTCGATGTTGGTGACCTGCTCGGCGCACCAGGTACGGCGGGCGAGGTCGGTGCCGCCCTGGACGATGCCGAAGAGGGCCTGGTCGCTGGGGCGGGCGTGGGACTGCTTGCAGCGCTCGAGCCAGCGGACCGTGCGCTCGTTGGCGATCGCGAGGCGGGTGGCATGGTCGAAGCGGCGGGCGCGGGCCCCGCCGCCGGGGCCGGTGACCGTTACGGCCTTGGCGTCGCGCGAGACCGCGCCCATGACGCGGGCGCGCTGGGCCGCGTCCATCGCGTCGATGTTGGGATCGACCGGCGGCGGGCAGTCGTCCAGGGCCATCATGATGTCGGGCCCGAGCTCGTTCTGCACCTTCATGGCGAGCTCGGGCGTGAGCAGGATGGACTTGCCGTCGATGATGGACTTAAAGGTGACGCCCTCGTCATCGACCTTGTTGGTGTCCGCGAGTGAGTAGGCCTGGTAGCCGCCGCTGTCGGTGAGGATGGGCCCCGCCCAGTTCATGAACCGGTGGACGCCGCCGAGCTGCTGGATGAGCTCGGACCCGGGGCGGAGCATCAGGTGGTACGTGTTGTTGAGAACGATCTGGGCGCCGGTCTCGGTCACGTGCTGCGGAAAGAGGGCCTTGACCGAGCCTCGGGTGCCCACCGGCATGAATGCGGGCGTGTCGAAAGAACCGTGAGGCGTGGTGACGCGCCCGATGCGGGCGTGGCACGTCGTGGAGCGGTGGAAGACCTCGAACTGGAGCGGGCCTGAACTCACCCGCGGGCCCTCTTCTCCTCGGTGTCGCGGGCGAGGATGCGCTTCTCGCGTTCGCTCAGGCTGTGCACGCCCTGGGCTTTCACCTTCGCCAGGATGCGGTCAACCTCCTGGTCGTGGCTGAGGTCGGGCTGCGCGGCCTGTGCGAACCGCTTGGATGGGCGCGGCGGCGTGCGGCGGGAGTCCTTGAACACGTCGAAGAAGTCGCGCAGCAGGTGCGAGTTGCGGATGAAGAACGCGCCGGCGATCGCCCCGCCCAGGTGCGCGGCCTCGCCGCCGGCATTGCGGGCCTCGAACAGGATCGATACCACTGCGATGCCGACGTAGAGGTACGCCATCGTCCGCAGCCGCATGGGGACGGGCGGGAAAATCAGCATGACCTGCATGTTGGGCGCGATCTTGGCGCAGGCCATAATCACTCCAAACACGCCCGCGGAGGCGCCCACCAGCGGCGTCTCCGGATTGGAGATCAGGAACAGCGGGAACCTGGGCGCGAGCCAGCCGCCCAGGCTCAGCAGCAGGTACATCAGCCCGCCGAAGATGCCGCACGTCAAATAGAAAGCGAGGTACTTCTTCGGCCCGAGGTAGCTCTCAACCATGCCGCCGAAGATGTACAGCCCCAGCATGTTCATCAGGATGTGCATGAGGCCGGCGTGCTCGAACTGGAAGGTGATGAAGCGCCAGAACTCCAGGCCGCCCTGTTTGCCGTTCGCGTCGGTGTGCCACAGCACATGCCACGCTGAGAAGTGGCCGTACTTGAAGAGCAGGTTGCCGAGGTCCGGCATGAGGTACATCGCGAGGAAGACCGCGATATTGACGACGATGAGCCAGGTGTTCACCGACCAGCCGGAAAGGCGGGCGAACTGGCCGCGGTTGTCCTGGTAATACTGCCGGTCGTAGATGCCCATCGGGTCGGCGGTCTCCACGGTGGGCCTCTGGCCCTGTGCGCGCAGATGCTATCCGCGCCGACGCCGTTCCGTTTCCCGGGCCAGGACCTCGCGCTCCGCGGTGGTGAGGCTCTCCATGCCCTCGCGGCTGATCTTCTCGAGCACGGCGTCGAGCTCGTTGTTGGGAACCAGCTGCGGGGTCTTGCGGGCGGGTGCTTCCTCGGGCTCGTGGGCGGGCATCGGCTCGGGCTCCTCGTCCATCAGCAGGAACTGGTGCCGGCGGAGCTCCATGACGGTCGCAATGCCGCCCAAGACCGCGACGCCCATGATGTGCCCCTGCCCAAGGGCGACCCCCACCAGGAACAGCACGCCCGCCGCGACGAAGCCGATGCGGGCGCCTGTCTCCACCGGCGTGTTGCTGCTGCCGCGGAGGTAGGCGTTGAGCAGGCGGCCGGAGTCGAGCGGGAGCATGGGGACCAGCAGGTTCAACCCCAGCATGATGGCGTTCATGTAGTACGCCCACCAGACGAGGACCTGCTCGGTGCTGCCCAGATCGTTCTGGAGCACGGGCATCGGGTTCAGCGGGTTGAACACCAGGGCCGAGCGGTCCAGCTGCAGGCCCATGGCGACCACCGCCAGGATCGGGAACAGCAGGATGTTAACGACCAGCCCGCCGGATTCTGCCGCGAGGGGGTGCGTGGCGCCGCGCCGGGCGACAGAGTTGAGGCCGCCCAGCGGCCAGACGACCACGCAATCGCCGCCGTCGCCAAGCCAGCGGGCGAACAGGCCGCGTCCGATCTCGTGGAGCAGGGCAAGGACGATGAGGGCGCCCAGGCCGGAGAACACGTGGATGGCCCCGAGCTTGTTCTCGGGCAGCCACGAGAGCATCTGTATGCCGACCCACACGGGGACCAGCAGCGTGTGCACACGGATGCGGAGGCCGCCCAGCCGTAGCAGCGGGAAGGACCACCAGGTCAGCGGGTCCTGCCCTGCGCCGAGCACCCGCCCCAGCGTCCACGGGCGGCGACCACCGCCCTGACCGGAGTTGGGCTCGAGATCGTGGTTCAGCCTTGCCATTGGGGTACCTGGGCCTGTGGGCCGATTGCGGACGGAGCGGTTCTCCAAACACTACCTGTGAGGTTCGGCGGTCTCCTTACGACCCGATTAAACCTTTCGGTCGGTGTTCGAGCACCGGGCTGCCGCGGTGGTTACGCCAGCAGGGCACGCTCCTTGGCCATCAGGACCGCGGCGATGCTCTTGCCGTCGGTCAGTTTGGCGCGGGCGATCATCGCGAGGGCCTCGTTGACCCCTATCGGATGGACCACTACGCGTTCGTCGGGTTCCAGCTTCTGCCCCACGTTCTTCAGGCCCGTCGCGGCGTATGCCCACATCAGCTCATCGCTGAGGCCCGGCGAGGTGTAGAACCGGCCCAGGGGCACGATGGTTGCGGCCGTGTAGCCGGTTTCCTCTTCCAGCTCGCGGGCGGCGCAGTGGGCGGGGTCCTCGCCGGCTTCGAGGGTGCCGGCCGGCAGTTCCACCAGCCAGTCCTCCACCGCAATCCGCCAGTTCTTGATGAACACCACTTTGCGCCCTGTGGGCTCATCGAGGATGGGCACAATCACCACAGCCCCCGGGTGACGGACCACCTCGCGGGTGAGCGGCTTGCCGTCGGTGCCGGTCAGGGTGAGGCGCTCAAAGGAGAACTTCGCACCCTTGTGGATCAACTGGCGCTGCACACTGGGACTATGGTTCTGGCCAGGTAAGTGGTTGCTCACTTTCAATCGTACGTTGCATGACGCGCACCCTCGACACCCGCCAAGGCCGGCCCGCAGAGAACCCGAACGGGCCGTTGGTGTCGCTGCGTGGGCTGCACAAGCGGTTCGGGTCCCAGATTGTGCTCAACGGGCTCAACCTCGACATCGAGCCTGCGAAGACGACCGTGATCATGGGGCCGTCGGGGTGCGGCAAGTCCGTGACGCTCAAGCACATCGTGGGGCTGATCCATCCCGACGCTGGGGAGATCTTCTTCGATGGCGAACGGATTGATCAGCTCAGCGAGCGGCAGATGGAGCCGATCCGGCTGCAGGTGGGGCTGCTGTTCCAGTCCGCCGCGCTGTTCGACTCCATGACGGTGATGGAGAACATCGCGTTCCCGCTAATCGAGCACACGCGGATGTCGCGGGAGGAGCGACGGGAGGCGGTGCTCGAGGCACTGCGCACGGTGGACCTCGTGGGCGTTGAGAACAAGCTGCCGGCGCAGCTGAGCGGCGGGCAGCGCAAGCGCGTGGGCCTGGCGCGGGCGATCGTGCTCAAACCGCGCCTGGTGCTGTTCGACGAGCCGACGACGGGTCTGGACCCGATCCGCTCCGACGGCATCGACCAGCTCATCATCAAGCTGCGGCGCGAGATGGGCGTAACGAACATCGTGGTGACGCACGACCTGGTGAGCGCCCGCAAGGTGTCGGACCGGGTGGTGATGCTGCTGGGCGGCAGGGTGGCCGCGGACGGCACGTACGACGAGCTGGTGGCCAGCGGCGACCCGCGAGTGCAGCACTTCCTGCAGGGCAAGTACGACCGCGAGGACACCGGAGCCGATGAAGTGATCCGCGGGCTGCCTCGCGACACCCTAGGAACCGACATCCCAGTTTGAGCCTTCCCGATCGACCGACCGGAGCCCCCCACCGCCATGAAGATCCAGCCTGTGATTCGAGACTTCCTGACCGGGGCCGTAGCGCTCTTCGGGATCGTGGGCACGGTGATCGTGCTGATCTTGTTCGGCGAGTTCGCGGACACGGGGCGGAAGTTCTACTTCTTCACGCTGCACGTGCCCAGCGCGGGCGGGCTGTCGCAGACCTCGATGGTGACGCTCAACGGCGTGCGCATCGGGCAGGTCACGAAGACGTCCGTCCTGCCGCCGCCCGCCAATGGCGCGGAGATCATGGTCAAGATCTACGACGAGGTGCGGATCCCGAAGATCGTGGACGTATCGATTGACAAGGGGTTCGTGGGCGATGCGAGCCTGGAGTTCCGCGTGCCCCCGAACGCCACTGCCAGTGCACTGACGGACGTGATCCAGGCAGACTCCGTGTTCCAGGCGGCCAGCGCCAGCAGCACATTGGAACGGCTGGCGAACTCCATCCAGAAGCCGCTGCAGCGGTTCGGCACCACCGCCGAGAAGATCGAGAAGTTGGCGGACACCTACACGGCCGTGGGCGAGCGGATCAACGAACTGCTCGAGCCGCGCACGCTCGCGGATGTGGAGGGCGGCAAGGAGCCCAACATCCGCAGCACCATCGCGCGGGCGGACCGGGCGCTGGCGCAGGCGACCAGCGTGATCAGCGATGAGCAGCTGGTGGGCGAGGCCAAGCGGGTGCTGGCCCGGGCCAATGGCGTAATGGACGACATCTCCCACCTCGCGAAGACGTGGACCAACACCGCGGGCACAGTGGAAAAGGGCGTGAACACCATCACCGCCGACGCGACGGGCACGCTGCAGGCGACGCAGAAGGCGGCGACGGAGCTGGCCGCGGCTCTCGAGACGATCAACCGCGGGCAGGGCACCATGGGGCAGCTGCTCCAGAACCCGGACCTGTACAACTCGCTCCGCGACGCCGCCCAGCGGCTCGACCGGGCGCTGAGCGAGGTGCAGATGCTGGTGGAGAAGTACCGGGCTGAGGGTGTGCCGCTGAAGCTCTAGAGAGCCGATTGCGCGAGCAATCGAGTGGTAAGCGCGTTGGCAATGCTCATCTCGATCGCTTGCGCGATCGGCTCTTTATAAGCCAGCGTGGCCGAAGACCTCGACGGCCGATCCGACCGCGAGCAGCACGTTCAGTGGCGGCTCGGTGTTGAGGAACGCCCACTCGGGGCCGTACACCTGCCCGAGGTCGCCGTCGATCGACACCGACACCGCGCGCCGGATGCTCCAGACCGGGTGCCGCACTTCGTACACGAGCGCCCGCCCGCGCCGGTTCTTGCCGTAGCCCCAGCTGTGCTCCTTGAAAAAGTGCTCGGCGGTGTCGTCGGGTGGGACCCATGTATCGGCGCTGGCGCCCGCAGTGATCCGCAGCGGTGTGGGACGCAGCGACAGGGCGTGCTCAACCTTCACTCGACCACCGCTGAACTCCACGCTGCTGCGCATCCGCACCGCCCGGTAGGGCTCGTTGTACACCACGCGCGCGACCAGTGATATGACGTGGCTGGGCACGAACTCGCGGATGAACACCACGCCGCGCCGGCCGCTCGCCGCCTCGCGCACGTAGAACCGCAGGTTGACCTCGGGGAAGTTCACCAGCCCCGGGAACGCGATCCCCTTCACGCGGCAGTCCCGGAAGTCGAAGGCGACCAGGCTGACGCACGCCCGTCCCTGCCAGCGGTCCAGCTCCAGACCTTCGGGCAGACGCGCCCGCAGCAGTTCTTCCGGCACGGGCCACGTGATGATCACGAGGTCCTGCCAGCGGGCGGTGAGGAAGGGGCGCGCCATCGCCGCATGGTACTGACCACGCCTCCAGTGGTCACACTTCCAGCACGTCACCCCTCGACGGAAGGCCGACATCGACTCCGAGCTCCGACTCCAGCCGTCCCTTGAGCGCCCGGCGCGGCTCGTCTTCGCCGTGCGTGAGGGCGAACCGCGGCCGGTCCTCCGAGGCCTCCCGGGCCCACGCGATCAGGTCGCGCTGCCCCGCGTGCGCGGAGAAGCCGCGCAGCATGTGGCGGCGGGCCTTTACTTCAACGGGCTGGCCCTTCACCTGCACCGGGCTCCTGCCGTCGCTGATGTCGCGCCCGAGCGTGCCGTGGGCCTGGAAGCCGGTGAAGAGGACCTGCGTCTCTTCCTTGTCAAGGTGCTGCCGGAGGTGCGAGACAATGCGGCCCGCGTTGCACATGCCCGAGCCCGCGATGACCACCATCGGGCCCTTCTCTGCGTTCAGCGCCCGCGACTCCTCGCCGCTCATCACCGTGCGCAGCTTGGGGAAGTCCAGCGGCCGCTTGCCCGCCTTGAACAGCTCGCGCGTCTCGGCGTCGAAGAGCTCGGGGTGGCTGGCGTACAGCTCCGTTGCGGCCGCGGCCATGGGGCTGTCGAGGTACACCGGCAGGTCGTTGAGCTCGCCGCTCGCGTAAAGCTGGGCAATGTGGTACAGCAGCGTCTGCGCCCGCCCCACCGCGAACGCGGGCACAAGCACGCGGTGCCCCTCGGCCTGCGCCTGCGTCAGCACCTTTGCGAAGCTCTCAAAGGTCTCCTGCTGCCCGGGATGATCGACGTCGCCGTAGGTTGACTCGAGGATCACCAGGTCGGCCCTGGAGGGGGGCGATGGATCGCGGAGGATCGGCGCGCCCTTGGGCCCGATGTCACCTGAGAACACCACGCGCTTCACGCGACCGTCCTCCTCGACAGCCATCTCCACGCTCGCCGAGCCGATGATGTGGCCCGAGTCCCGCAGCCGCACGTGCACGCCGGGCGCGATGCTCTTCGCTTCCCAGAACTCCAGGTCCTTGAACTGGAGGTAGGTCTTCGCGGCCTCCACCAGCGTGAACAGCGGGTTGTTCTCCTCGGCCTGGATGTTTGCGGCATCTTTGAAGAGGATGCCGGTCAGCTCGCGCGTGGGCGCGGTGGCGTAGATCGGCCCTTCGTAGCCGTGCTTCGTGAGCAGCGGGAGGCGGCCGCTGTGGTCGAGGTGGGCATGGGTAAGGATCACCGCGTCGAGCTTGGACGCATCGAAGGGCGGCTCCGCCTTGTTGAGGGCGTCGTTCTTCTCTTCACCCTGGAACAGGCCGAAGTCGATGAGCACACGGGCCGAGGTGGTTTCGACGAGATAGCCGCTGCCGGTGACGTCTCCAGCAGCGCCAAGGACGGTGATCTTCATGCCCGATCGTCAGCGTGCCCGGTGAGTGCATCGTGAAGCGGGCGTGGGCGGTCGCTGGCCGGGGCTGCCTCGGGGGCGGAACTCGGCTGCTCCCCGGCCGCGCCGCGGTAGGCGAGGCGGAACATCGGCGTGGCCATGAGGGTCGTGCCAAGGGCCATGAGCACGCCGATGCTGAACATCGTGGGCGTGATGATGCCCCGCTCCAGGCCGATGTTGAGGATGAGCAGCTCCATCAGGCCGCGGCAGTTCATGAGCGCGCCGATACCGAAGGAGTCGCGCCAGGTCTCGCCAGTGAGGCGGGCGGCGCCGGCGCACGCGGCGAACTTGCCAACGCACGCGGCGGCGAACACGACGGCGGCCATGGCCCACAGAGGCCACGAATCGAGCAGGCCCACCTGGGTGTTCAGGCCCGAGCTCACGAAGTACATCGGCACCAGGAGGCCGGTTGTGAGCGGGGCGATCATGCGCTTGAGACCCGCGGCGAATGGCCCGCGGGGCACGGCAAGGCCGAGAACGAACGCGCCGAAAACAGCGTGCACGCCGATCACGTCCGTGAACCAGGCGCCAAGGCCTAGCAGGATCAGCACGATCGTAAAGTGTCCAGGCCGAACCGGCCACTCGCCCGAGGTGGTCGCGGGCATGCTGCGCGCCAGGCGGGCGAGTCCCACGCGCCCTAGCGTGAGGACGAGGATGCAGTAAGCGATGCCCCCGCCGAAGGCCTTGATCGCCAGACCGCCGTCGCCGCCGATGCTCCCCAGCACGACCGCGAGCACGCACCAGGCCAGGCCGTCGTTAATGAACCCGGCCCCGAGCGTCAGCGTGCCGATCTTGGTGCCGCCGAGGCCCGATTCCGAGACGATCCGGGCCAGCACCGGGAAGGCGGTGATGGACAGGGCCGCGCCCATGAAGAGCGCGGCGTCAACGGCGCGGACATCAGCGGGGAAGTAGACAGGGTTGTCCCACGCGGCGGTCGCGATGAGGGCGCCGAGCCCGAGCGGAACGAGGATGCCGGCGGCGGAGATAGCCGCCGCCGAGCGGAGCCCACGCACCACCAGCTCCGTGCGGAACTCGATGCCGACAAGGAACATGTACAGTGCCAGCCCCACCTGTGCGAACGTGTGCAGCACAAGCTTGACGTCGTCGTGGAACAGCCAGTTCATGGCCGCGCCGCCCCAGAAGAGGCCCAGGAGCGTGGGGCCGAGCAGGATGCCGGCGATCATCTCCGCGATGACCGGCGGCTGCCGCAGACGGGACGTCAGCAACCCGACGACGCGGCAGGAGCCGAGGATGACGGCGGTAGCGAGGAAGAAGCGGGTTGCGAGCTCGAACTTGGTCATTGGTCGATCACGAGTCAGCTGCCCGAGCCCTCTTCGACGATCACCTCGTCCGCACCCTCGGGCTGGGAGGCGCCGATCATGCGGTGGAGCAGCACCACGCCGGGCCAGAAGTTCGGCGCAGCCATCGCGACTGTCAGGAACGAGCGCTCGTCCCCAGCCCGGTAGAGGAAGAACGACCCTTCCTTGGCCGACTCGCGGTCGATATCGGTGTAGGGGACTCGCTCGCCCTTGTACTTGCCACGCCGGGGCGTCAGCCCTTGATCCGAGAGCGTGCCCGCACTGCACCATTGAATCGACTCACCCGCCAGGAGCCGGTCGGCCATGCGGTCGGCGATGATCTCGGCGACCATGTCGCGCACATAGTCGAGCTCGTCGACCGCGACGACCTCCTTGGGACCGAACAGTTTGCGGGCTTTCACCTTCGTCTTGTGGTTGTTGGTGAACGACACCTTGCGCTTGTCCTCGGCCTTGAGCGTGAACGTGACGTTCGCCCCCATGGGGATGCCGTGGACGTACTGCTTGACGACACGGTACGTGAGCTCGGAAGCTTCGACCCAGGGGATCACTGTCCGTGGCTTTCTGCCGATGAAGTGAGCGACGCCCTGCTCATAGAAGCGGTACGTGGTCCTCGCCTGGCGGACGCACAGGTAGGCGAGGGCGAGGAAGAGGACGCTGAACGCCAGCATCACGCTGGCGCCGGCCAGCTCAGGTGGCTTGGCGAAAGCGAGGGCGATCGCGCCGGGTACCAGCAGAAGGCCGATCGCGCCGAATACCACCCCGAGGATCCAGTACAGCACGCGCGACGAGCGCTCGCACACGAACGCGCCCAGGCCGAGGTCGGTCGCGTTGTTCACCTGCTGATCGGGATGACCGAGGGTGCCCATGGCACCGATCCTAACATGCACGCGACCGGCCGACCAAGCCGATCGCCTGGCACGCGACCAAGCCCCGGAGCAGCGATGGAACCACGCCTGAAGTACCCCAAGGTGGTGCCCAGCCTGATGCAGGCGATGTCGAACGTCGAGGCGGAGATCGCCCGCGTGGGTGTCGAGCCCTCGCTGCTCGAGCTCGTGCGCATGCGGGCCTCGCAGATCAACGGGTGCGCGTACTGCCTGGATGCGCACTGGAGGGACTCGAAGGCGGCGGGGCTTTCGGACCAGCGGCTGTACTCGCTGCCCGCGTGGCGTGAGACCCCGTTCTACACCGAGCGCGAGCGGGCCGCGCTGGCGCTGTGCGAGGCCATGACCGACGTAAGCGGGACCCACGTGCCCGATGAGGTCTTCGCGGCGGCACGCCCCCACTTCTCCGATGAGCACCTGGTAACGCTGGCGTGGGCGATCGCGGCCATCAACACCTGGAACCGCATGGCGGTGACATTCCGCGCCGTGCCGCGGGCGGCGACACCATGATCGCGGAGCTCTCCATCCAGACGCCCGGACAAGGGTTGTACGAGTTCACGGACGAGGTCCGCGCGGCCGTGTGCAAGTGGCACGCAAGCACCACGAGCCACGAGGGGCTGTGCACCGTCTTCGTGCGGCACACGTCGGCGAGTCTGTTGATTCAGGAGAACGCGGACCCTTCGGCCAAGCGCGATTTGGAGGCGTGGCTCAATCGGCTGGTCCCCGAGAACGACCCTGAATACACGCACACCGCCGAAGGGCCCGACGACATGCCCGCCCACCTCAAGGCCGCGATCACGCCGGTGTCGCTCGCGATCCCGATCATGAACGGCAAGCTGGCGCTTGGCCGCTGGCAGGGCATCTACCTCTGGGAGCACCGGTCATCGCCGCATACGCGCAGCGTGATCGTGCACATCGCCTAACGCTCCACCAACCAGCGCAGTGCGTACCCTCGCAGACCATGCGAGCCGTCGTCCTCCAGCGTCAGGGCAGCCCCGTTACCCCCAACGTGCAGTTCCAGACCGACTGGCCCGAGCCCACGCCGCCGCCGCCGGGCTGGGTCACCATCCGCACGCTCGCGAGCGCGTTCAACCAGATGGACCTGTGGGTTGGGCGCGGCATCGGCGCCCTCACGCTGACCTACCCGCGGGTGAGCGGGTGCGACGCGTGCGGCGTGGTCGAATCGCTGGGCCAGGGGGTTGACCCCGCGTGGGCGGGGCGGCGGGTAGTTGTGAACGCCGCGATGGAAGTCGCACCCCGCACCCACCCTGATGACCCGCCCGCTTCGACGCTCGCCCCGGCGTACGAACTGATCGGCGAGCACCACAACGGCATGTTCATGGAGCGGTTCAACGCCCCGGCGCTCAACCTCGCGGATGTGGGGGACGCCGATCCTGTCGAAGCAGCAGCGTTCGGGCTCTGTGGCCTCACGGCGTACTCGATGATCATGACCAAGGGCCAGCTGCGGCCGGGGCAGTCGGTGCTCGTCACCGGCATTGGCGGCGGCGTGGCGACGTCCGCGCTCGCGATCGCCAGGCACCTGAACTGCCCGGTCGCTGTCACCAGCCGGCACCAGTGGAAGCTCGACCGCGCGAAAGAGCTTGGCGCTGACTTCGGCATCCTCGACCAGGGGCAGGACTGGTCCAGGGACCTCCGCGGGTGGACGAAGAAGCGCGGCGTGGACATGGCCGTGGATTCGGTGGGCAAGGCCACGCACCTGACGTGCATCAAGTCGCTCGCCCGCGGCGGGGCATACGTCACGCCGGGCGCGACAACTGGCGGCGACGCCGTGACGGACCTCACGCGCGTGTTCTGGAATCAGTTGCGGATCCTGGGCTCCACGATGGGCACCAACGCGGAGTTCCAGGAAGTGACGGCTCTCTTCCGGGCGGGGCGGCTTAAGCCCGCGATCGACCGGGTGTTCAAGGCCGAGCACGCCGGCGAGGCGTACTCGCGCCTGGAGGCGGGCGAGCAGTTCGGGAAGCTTGTGCTGACGTGGTGAGGCCGCGGCAGCCGAGTTTGCAGTCAGCTGCGATCGGTTACATCGCGCACAAAGGCCCGGAACTTCTCCTGAGACGGGAAGATGAGCCCGAGCGCCGCCAGCGAGAGCGCCGGCGCGATCAGGGCGAGCATGTTGCCCGTCAGCATGAACGCCACGGCCCCAAAGAGGCCGGGGCCCTCCAGCAGCGCCCCGCGAACGATCACAGCGCTTGAGTACGCCGGCAGTAGGTCGTCCTCATCGCCCTGACCCGAGCCGTTGTTCCACTGCGCTCGCGCCTGGCGGACCATCACCGAGTTCATGACGACGGACATGATCGCGCAGACGGGCCAGAGCGCGGCGAGCACGTACAGCAATATCTCCAGCCCGTGCTGCGGCTGCTGCACGCCCATGTGCACGAGCATGAACATCACCGCGCTGGCGGTGAGCAGGCCGAACATCAGGGCTGCAACCATGACCTGGGTGACGCGGATGGGCCCGGGCTGGCTGCTGTTCAGGGTTTCCATGGTGGGCAGCCTACCCGAGCCGGGGACCGCCTGCACCCGTGAATGCAATCCAGCAGCTCATTCTCCGCGAATCCACTGGGCACACGCAGGACCACGGATGGACCTCCGCCAGAAGCTCGCAATCCTTGCCGACGCCGCGAAGTACGACGCCTCCTGCGCGTCCTCGGGCTCGACGCGCTCCAACCGGGGGCAGGGGCTGGGCGACACCGACGGCATTGGCATTTGCCACTCCTATACGCCCGACGGGCGGTGCGTGTCGCTGCTGAAAGTCCTTCTGACCAACTACTGCGTGTTCGACTGCCGGTTCTGCATCAACCGCGTGACCAGCGACGTTGCACGCGCCCGCTTCAACGTGGAGGAGGTCGTGTGGCTCACCATGGAGTTCTACAAGCGCAACTACATCGAGGGCCTTCTCCTTTCCTCGGGCATCATCCAGTCGCCCGACTACACCATGGAGCAGCTAGCCGAGGTGGCACGTCGCCTGCGCGAGCAGGAGAAGTTCTTCGGGTACATCCACCTGAAAGCGGTGCCCGGCGCGGACGCGGCGATCATCGACCGCGCCGGCCGCTACGCCGACCGGCTCTCCGCGAACGTGGAGCTGCCGACCGACGAGGACCTCAAACGGTTCGCACCGGAGAAGAGCCTGCGAACCGTTGAACTCACCATGTCGGCCATCCGCGACCGTCACCAGGCGGCGAAGGACGAGCACCGCTCGGGGAAAAGCGGCGGGGCCGAGTCGCCCCGGTTCACACCCGCGGGGCAGAGCACGCAGCTGATCGTCGGAGCTTCGCCGTCGCCGGACGCCGTGCTGCTTTCGCGCGCGTCCACGCTGTACCGCGAGCAGGGTCTTCGGCGGGTGTACTACTCCGCCTTCAGCCCAATCCCGCACGCGGACTCGTCGCTGCCGGCCGTCACGCCGCCGCTGATCCGCGAGCACCGGCTGTACCAGGCCGACTGGCTCATGCGGCACTACGGCTTCAAGGCGGAGGAACTGACCACACCGGATCAACCGGACCTGCCGCTGAACATGGACCCCAAGCTCGCGTGGGCGCTGCGGCACCGCGACTTCTTCCCCATCGACATCAACCGCGCCGGCAAGGCGGCGGTGCTGCGCGTGCCGGGGATCGGGGCGCGGAATGCCAGGAGGATCATCGAGGCCCGCCAGCACCGGGCGCTGCGGCTGGGCGACCTCAAGCGGCTGAAGGTGGCGCTCAACCGGGCGCTGCCGTTCATCGTCGCTGCCGACCACCACCCCGACACGAAGCTGCTCGACTCACCGAAGCTGAGCGCGGCAGTCGCGCCCAAAGACCATCAGCTGTCGCTCTTCGCCGCGGGCGTGAGCGCGCGGACGGGGCAGCTATGAGCCGCGTGGTCGCCGGCGCGGCACACTTCGAGTCCTGGCGCGCGAGCGTGCGCCCGCTCCTCGCGGCCGGACTCGGGCCCGACGAGGTTCGGTGGGTCGATCCATACGAACAGCAGGGTGTGCTGGCCGCGGCGGAGCCAACGGAATCGGCCCGTGTGGCCACCGACGCTGGCGGCGCTCCGCTCGTGCAGGCCACTCACATTGTCCCCCGCGAGTTCGTCCGCCTCGCCGAGCACGCCATCTGCCACCGCGACCCCTCGCGCTTCGACGTGCTCTACCGGGTGCTTTACCGCCTGACACACGAGCGCCGCTCGTTGTTGACTGACGCCGCCGATGAAGACGTGCACCGTTTCTACCTGCTTGTCAAGGGCGTGAGCCGCGATGCCCACAAGATGAAGGCCTTCGTGCGGTTCCGGCGCGTCGGGACGGAGGCGGGCGACCACTACATCGCGTGGCACCGGCCCGACCACCGCGTGCTCCCCATCGTCGCTCCCTTCTTCGCCCGCCGCTTCGGTGTGATGCGCTGGACCATCCTCACGCCCGTCGGCACCGCCGACTGGAACGGGGAGTCGCTCACCTACGGCCCGCCCGCGACACGGCGCGACGCGCCCACGGACGACACGCTCGAGGAGATCTGGCGCACGTACTACGCCAACATCTACAACCCCGCCCGAACGAATCTCCGCGTCATGCAGCGGGAGATGCCGGTTCGCTACTGGGGCAACCTCCCCGAGTCCGAGCTGATCGACTCCCTGGTGCGGGCCGCCCCCACGCGCGTGCAGGGCATGCTCAACAGCGACGCCGGCCAGGCCACCGGCGCCGCGGCCTACCTCCCGAGCGGGCCTGTCCTGTCGCTCAATCAACTCCGCGAGGCCGCGAGCACGTGCCAGGGCTGCGACATCTACTGCCGCGCTACCCAAACGGTGTTCGGCGAAGGGCCGGAGGACGCCCCGCTTATGCTGGTGGGCGAACAGCCGGGCGATCAGGAGGACCTCGCCGGACGCCCCTTCGTGGGGCCTGCGGGGGAGGTGCTGTCGCGGGCAATGGCCGAGGCCGGCATCCCCCGCCAGCAGACATACGTCACCAACGCCGTCAAGCACTTCAAGTGGGAGCCCGATCCCAACCGCGGCCTGCGCCGCATCCACAGCAAGCCATCCGCCCGCGAGGTCCGCGCCTGCCGCGCGTGGCTGGACCACGAGATCAACGTGGTGAAGCCAAAGGTCATTGTGCTGCTCGGCGCGACCGCGGGTCAGTCGCTGCTGGGAGCGCAGTTCCGGGTCAGCACGATGCGCTCCCGCCTGCTCACCGACACCCCGCTCGCCCCTGCAGCCCTCGTGGCCACCATCCACCCCTCGGCCATCCTCCGCACGCCCGACCCGGCCCTGCAGCAGCGCGAGTACCAGGCGCTGGTGGAGGACCTGCGGCTCGCGCACGCGGCGATCCGCTAAGCTCCCCGCATGCACACGATGACCACACGCCGCGGACTGTTCGCCGGCGCGATCCTTGTTCTCGCCCCCTTCGTATCGCCCACCTTGGGGCAGCAGGCTCGCGCCGAGCGCGAGCAGGGCGTCACGTTCCGCATCTACCAGCTCGACCCTGCGGCCACAATCAACCACATCCCGCAGCTCGCGGAGAATCAAACGCCCAACATCGATGAGCTCCGCCCATCAATCAGCTTCCAAGACGGGGGGTTCGCTCCGGTACCCTCGCCCTTCCTGACCATCGTGCTCGCGGAGCTCGATATCCCTGCTCCGCCGCCCGCGGGCGAGCGCACGACCTCCGGCGACAGCAGCTGGGCCTACCGCTTCCGCCTGACATCCGACGACGGCTCACGCCTGCGGCTCGATGGGCGCGTCATCATCGACCACGACGGCAAGCACGCGGCCACCCCCAGTGAGAGCGGCGCCATCGAGCTTTCTCCCGGCCGCCACTCGCTCCAGCTCGAGCACTTCGACGCGGGCGGTCAGAAGCTGCTCGCGCTCGAGTGGCAGACCCCCGGATCGAACCGCTTCGTGCCCATACCGCACGATCGCCTGTGGGCCGAAGCGGACGCCGCTCGAGTGACGAGCCCCGGTCCCAAGCGCATCCGAAGCGCGGTGCCGCAGCGCCCGGGCGATCAGTGCCCCGTCGCGGGCGTGCATCCCTCGTTCGAGCTCGACACGATCGAGATTGAGGGGTTCGAGCCACGCGTGGGAGCGATGTGCTTCCATGGTGACCGCCTCATCATCGGAACGTTCGACCCGTTGCAGCGCACCGGCGAGGCGCTGCCGGACATCGACACCAAGGAGCCCGACAAGCTCTACGCGATCGCGGGGCTTACGCGTGAGGGCGGGAGGCCTGTACTCAGCGTGTGCGCCGATGGTCTCTACGAGCCTTGCGGCCTGGTGAGCGTCGGAGATGCTCTGTACGTCTCGCACCGCAAGGCGATCACGAAGCTGACCGACACCGACGGCGACGGCTACTTCGAAACGCACGAGACCGTGGGCGACGGCTGGGAGGGCTGGAACTACCATCAGTTCAACTTCGGCCTGGTGCACAAGGACGGCAAGCTCTACTCCGCGCTCTCGACCGCGATGGCGCCGCCCAAGTGGGAGGGAATGGGGACGAACGCCGCGCCCAACGGGCCGATGCGCGGCGGCATTATCGAGACCGACCTCAGCAGCGGCCTCTCGCACGTGATCGCCGGCGGCTGCCGCACCCCGAACGGGCTGGGCCTCGGGCCCGGGGGCGAGCTCTTCTACTGCGACAACCAGGGCACGTGGATGCCCTGCAACCAGCTCACGCACGTCGTGCCGGGGCGGTTCTTCGGTCACTACAACAACACGAAGGTGGTGCCGCAACTCGCTGCGCGTTACCCGGCGGGCGGGCACGCGAGCTCGCTGGGTGATCTGCCGCGGACACCAGCGACGCTGCTGCTCCCGCAGAGCGAGGTGAGCAACTCGCCGACGCAACCCACTCTCATCGAGCATGGGCCCTACAAGGGCCAGATGCTGATCGGGGAGCTCACCGCCGGCGGTCTGCGGCGTGCGTGCCTCGAGAAAGTGCGCGGGCAGTGGCAGGGCGCGGTCTTCCAGTTCTCACAAGGGTTCAACTGCGGCATCAACCGTGTCGCGTGGGGGCCCAACGGCGCGCTGTACGTCGGAGGCATCGGCGCGGGCGGCAACTGGAACTGGAAGGACAAGCGCTTCGGCCTTCAGCGTCTCCGGTCGAGCGGGCGCACCGCCTTCGAGATGCTGAGCATGCACGCAACCGCGGCCGGGTTCGAGGTCCGCTTCACACTTCCCGTGGACCGCGCGTGGCTCTCAAACCCGCGGAACTTCGAGGTGCGGCAGTGGACATATGCCCCGACGGCCGAGTACGGCGGTCCCAAGATTGACGACCACGCGCTACGCGTGGCGAGCGCGACGCCGAACGCCGATGGCACCGCCGTCACGCTCACGATCCCCGGGCTCAAGCAGGGCTACTGCGTCTACCTCCGCACCGACCCGGTCTCGACCGGCGGCGAGCCCATCTGGTCCACCGAGGCGTGGTACACGCTCAGCCAGATTCCCGCCGCGGAGAGCAGCATCCCGGCAACGGTGCTGTCGCAGCTCGGTGGGGTGTACGGGGTCGGCGCCCTCCCGCTCGCGGACGCCGCCACCCTCATCGGGCGCGGCCCCACCGCGAACCTGACGACCGTGCGAACCTTCGAGCCCGGAGCGAACCTCACGCAAGACGACCTCCTCGCCGCCCCCGAGTTCATCGAGATGATCCCGGGGCATGGGGACCACACCTCTCGCACCTCGCACGCCGACTGCAGGCTGCACATCGAGTGGTACTGCCCACCCGGCGGCACCGGGCAGATGGCCGGCAACAGCGGCGTCTACCTGCAGGGGCTGTACGAGCTCCAGGTGCTTGGCACCCTTGCGGGCCCGAACCCGCCGGGTCTGGACGAAGCGGCGGCGATCTACAACGTGAAGGCCGCGGACCGCAATGCTTCGACCGGCCCCGGCATATGGCAGAGCTACGACATCATCTTCCGCGCGCCGCGATTCGAAGGCGGTAAAAAGGTGCGGAGCGCGCGCGTGATGCTGGTGTGGAATGGCGTTCTCGTCCACGACGATGTCGAGGTGCCCGGCCCAACTGGATCGGCATCCGCTAAGGGCGAGCGCCCGCCGCCCGGCGGCACGGGACCGCAAGTCGGGCCTCTGCGGCTGCAGGAGCACGCCTCGGCCGCGGAGGGGCCGGTGCGCTACCGCAACTGCTGGATCACCCCGCTCGAGCCGCTGTCCACCTCAGCCGGCGAGTGGCAGCAGCCGTTCAACGGCACAGACCTGACCGGCTGGTCGGTCCACGGCGGCAACGCTATCTTCCGCGTCGAAGACGGTGAGGTCGTGGGCACCTCCGCCCCGAACACGCCCAACACGTTCCTTGTCTTCGACCGCCCGCTCGGTGACTTTGAACTGATCATGGAGGTCAGGCAGCACGCGGCGCTGAACTCCGGCATCCAGTTTCGTTCGCACGTGGAGGGCGGCCCCGCCAACCGTGAGGGCCGCCTGGTGGGCTACCAGTGCGAGCTCGATCCTTCCGATCGCGGGTTCACCGGCGGCATCTACGACGAGTCGCGGCGCGGGTGGCTGGTCCCGCTGACCCACGCCCCCTACGCCCGCACGGCATACAGGCCCGGCGAGTGGAACCGGGTCCGCATCGTCGCCCGCGGTCCGCTGATCCAGACGTGGGTCAACGGCGTCCCGGCCGCCACGATGTTCGATGCGGTGGACGCATCGGGTCACATCGCGCTCCAGGTGCACGACGTTGGCGCCAAAGCCGAACCGATGGAGGTGCGGTGGCGGAACATCCGGTACCGCGAGCTGGGGGAGAAGGCGGACCGCTAGCCGACCTCCGCGTCGCGCCCAACGCCGCTGCTGGTTTCCGGCGACTCGTCGCCCGTGCGGAGCGCCTGCGCGATCTTCGCGACGCGGGTGCGGAGGTGGCCGAACTGTGGGTCTTCCGCGAGGTGACGCTGGATGCTGCTGTCCACGCGGCCCAGCTCTTCGAGGACCACTGGCCGGTCCTCGCGCCGCGTGAGCGCGCCGGCGATGGTCGCGAGGGCGTCGAGCACGCGGTTGATCACCAGCGGGTGTGCCGCGCCGTATTGGCGGATGGGCTCGAACCCGAGGTGCAGAAGCTCCCCGAACGTCGGGTGCGGAGCGATTACCCGCACGACGCCCTTCTCATCCGCTCGGAACGGCGAGGGGATTTTCCGCTGGGCCATCTTGACGACTGCCGCGGTGAGGTGCTCCACGCACGCCACGGCAGTGAACGGGTCGTTGAGGGCGGGTGACAGTGCCCGCGCGGCGATCTCCACCAGCTGCCGTACGGCGAACTCCGGGTCCTGCGCGGGCGTGCGGCGGACGGACAGGGCGTAGGCCTGCGCAATCTGCGCGGCGACGCTCTCCGTCACCCGCTCCGCCGGCCACACCGACGCGCATGGCTGGCCCTTGATGACGTACCGTCCCACGCGGACCTCCAGCCGCACGATCAGGTCGTGCTCGACCGCGACGCGCATCACCTCGGGCAGGTCGAGCACCTCGATGTAGCCAGTGCCGATGAAGTTCACCTCGCGCCCGGGTTGGCCGCAGATTTCCGGCATGGGGGAGCTCGGGCCCCCCTCGCGCCCGACCTCCTCCGGGAAGAACTCGTCGATTTGTGCATCGAGCTCGCGCGCGACCATCGCGATCACCTGCGGCGCTTGGATCTGCACCGACACGTGGTGGATGAACGCAATCAGCACGCCCGCGGCGACGACCACCAGTGCGAGCCCCACGCTGACCGAAAGCGCCGGCGCGGCGACGCTCTGGCCCGTGGCCGCGCCGCCGCCGCCGATGGAACGCAGCACCAGCAGGCTGTAAAGGAACGTCGCCATGAATGCGCCGAGCGCCGCCTGATTCCAGCGGTCGCGCATGAAGTTCCGCAGCATGCGCGGGCCGAACTGCTGCGACGCCATCGACAGCGTCAGCATCATGATCGAGAACACCGTCGCGCCCACGGTGATCATCGAGCCCGCCACCGTCGACAGAACGGCACGCGAGCCCTCGACCCCGCCGGCGTTGAGCCACCGCGAGAGCCACGAGCCCCCGCCCACGCCCTCGCGGTCCAGGGAGAGCATGCACTCGGCCAGCACCACGCCGGCGACGGACATCAGCCCGGGGATGAACCAGTAACCGGTCCGCAGCCGTTCCTGGAGCTGGAGCACGTGCATCGGCACGCGACCAGCATGCGTCCGGCGCGCGGACGCGGCCTGAATCCTCGGCAAGCGCAGAAAAACGGGCCCCCGGAGATCAGGAGGGGCCCGTGTCCGCAACCCGTGTTGATGCTGTTTGTTCGTCGGGTGCGGTGACACGCCCACAAGCACCGAATGAAAACGTGAGAGTGCCCAGTCGGTGTTGGATGGGCACCACTCCCGCCCCGACTGATGCGCTTCAGTTCAAAAACGAACAAGGCCCCGCGATTCGCGGAGCCCTGCAGAAGCGAGGCGGACGGGACTCGAACCCGCAACCACCGGATCGACAGTCCGGTACTCTAACCAATTGAGCTACCGCCCCGACAGCCCACCGTCCTCATGACCGGTTGCCCGGGCACGTTGAGGTGGGGAATAAACGTAGTCAGCACAGGCCAAGTGTCAAGCCGGAACCGGCCTCAAGCGGGCCGGAACTCGCGACCGTATGGGCTTACTTGACGTCCGCCAGCTTGATGCTGGTGGGGTCCTGGAGAGACCAGGGCTGCCCGTCCTTGCCGACCTTCTTGCCCGCCATGAACATCACCACGCATGCGGCGATCAGGAAGGCGGTAGCGAGGGCGGCGAGGGCCGTGTAAACGTCAGGGGAGGCTCCGCGCTTGACGCGCCCACCCGGGAGTTGCATGCCGAACTGGCTCATGTCGTTGCTCCTGTAGAGGGCGGATCAGAGGTTGGTCTGGACGGTGTCGCCAACCTGGACCTGCTTGCCCTGGTTGGTCAGGATCATCTCGCCGATGGCGTGCTTGAGGTCGGGGTCCTGGTTGATCTGGATGCGGCCGATGAACTCATCACCACGGACGATGTGGAACACCATGTTGCGGCCAACACGGTCGTTGGCGCCCGCGCTGATCTTGACGATGGTCTTCTTGAGGGTGTCGTCGTAGGTGACGGCCTCGACCCGGGCCTTGATGTCGGGGGTCACGACGCCGGCCATGTTGACGCCGATGGCGGAGGGCTGGGAAGCGCCGCCAACCGCGCCGGCCGAGCCGCTGCGGGTGCCGTTGAGCATCTGCTCCTGGTTGCGCTTGGCCTCGGCGATCTGCTCCTGCAGGGCGCGGTAGTTCTGCTCAAGCACTTCGCGCTGGCTCTCGAGGTCGGCGATGCGGTCATCGAGCTCGGCCGCGCGGGTGCGGTGGTCGAGGTCGGACTGACGCAGGGCCGAGTTCTCGTCGCGGTAGTTCTTGATGATCTCGGCCTGGGTCTTGGTGGTCTCGCCCAGCTCCGCGATTTTGTTCACGATCGCCTGACGCTCGGACTCGGCCTTGACAACCGCGGTCCGCAGCGAGGCGTTCTCGGTCGCGAGGGTGTCCATCTCCTTCTTGAGGCCGAGGATCTGGTTGTTGAGGTGGGCGCGGTCCGCCTCGAGGCGGGTCTTCTCGGAGTTGTAGCTCGCGTTGTTCTGCGCGGCCGTCGCCTCCACCACCGTCACTCGACGCAGCGCGTTGCCGTAGTCGGCGGCGATACGGTCGGTGTTCACGGCGTAGGCGATCACCAGCGCGGACAGCGCCACGCTGAACACGGCGGCAAGGACAACGAGCGTTTTAGTCAAGACGTGCACGTGCAACTCCTGGACAGTTTGACGGACCCAGCCCGGGCCAGGGAGTCGGCCATCAAGCCAACCCCCGACGCACCCGCTCCATGCCGGAGCTTGGTGTCCGTTCCGAGCATTCGTTCAGCAGGGCATGGCGGTTCGCCACTTCCCGCAAGGCGGCATTGATACCCGAGGAACCTCCCACCTGTCAACAGGCCTCTGGAGGTGCCCATCCCCTGGACTGTCCACAATCCCTAGGGGAGCGGCCCACGGAGGAGGCCCCCCCGCGCGCCCTACCTGGTGACCGCGCCCCGTCCTGGGCCGGCGGACTTGAGCACTGCGGCCGCGGCGGCGACCCGTACCCCGGGGTAGGTGTCGCTCATCATGGCGTCGAGCTTGCCCCAGTTCTCGACCTTGCCGATCTGGCCGTAGACGAGTGCGACCTGGGAGCGGACGAGGGCGGACTTGTGGGTGAGGTAGCGGTCAGCGATGAAGGTGCCGTCGCCGTGCTTCATGGTGGCGAGGGCGCCGGCGATGGCGAGCTGCACCTCGGGCGGGTAGCCGTTGCCCTTCTCCAGGCGGGTGACCTTGGCCTCCCCGTAGGGCTTCTCGACCAGAACCTCCTCCTTGTACTCGGAGAGGGAGACGAGCTGGTGGATAGACTCGCGGTCGTTGACGTCGCCAAGTATCTGGCAGGCAAGGACTACGGCCTCGAGCTCGTCCTGGCGGGAGGGGTAGAGGGCGGCGCGGACCACGGGCCGCTGACGCTGGTCGCCCAGCTTGATCATGGCCTCCGCGACCTGCAGCTCGAAAAGGCGGACCTGGAGGGGCGAGACGTTGGGGATAGGGGACTTCAGCGACTGCTTGAGCAGCGGGAACGCGGAGATGTCGCCGAGTTCGCCCAGGATGTAGGCGACCTGCGCCCTCACCTGCGGCGACGGGTCCTTCAGGAGGAGGTTGGAGAGGGGCGTGCGGTCGACCTGAAGGCCGTTGCGGGCGAGCGCAAAGATCGCGGCGCTCTTGACATACGCGTTGCTGTCGTGCAGCAGGGAACGTGCCTGCGGCGCGAGCTTGGCCAGGCGGCCCTTGCCGACGGACATCGCGGCCACGGCGCGCACGCCGGCGTTCTCATCGCGCAAGCCCTTTTCGATGATGGACTTGAGCCGGTCGGGCGAGTGCAGGGCCGCTTCCACTGCGTTGGCCCGGAACTGCGGCGTCTCGCTCGCGATCAGCTCCTGCACGGTCGAGATCGCCCGTTCGCGGATGGCCGAAAGAGCCACCGGATCGGTTACGGTGAAGGGTGCCGCGGCGGCGCCCATGGCCCCCGCGGGGCGGGAGGGCTGTGCGCAACCGCCTGCGAGAGCGACCATTACCGCCGTGACCCCGACCGCCGCGTACGCGTTCTTCATGATCTACCTCTTGCTCCCAGCCTGACTCTCTTCGCCCTGGAATCGGCCGGCGTTGCCTGACGCCCCCACTTACGCACGAACGTCACGAGCAGTGCGGCGGTAGTGAGCCCCAGAACCGACCAGGGGAACACGTTCCCCAGGCGCGCGAAAAGCGTGGTCCCGGTGCCGAGGGGCACTGATCCTCTCAGAATGCCATCAATCCGGCTCTCCTGCTGGGAGCCTTCGACGCCGCGGGAGAGAATGCGGCCTTGGGCGTCGATCAGGGCGGAGATTCCGGTGTTTGCGGCGCGGGCCATCGGGGTGGCGAGTTCAACGCAGCGCCAGCGGGAGATGTCGAGGTGCTGGGCGCGGGCGATGTCGGAGTTGCCGAACCAGCCGTCGTTGGTGAGGTTGGCGATCAGGTCGGCGCGGCGCTGGCCGTTCTCGAAGACGAGTTCGCGGCAAAAGCCGTTGACGGTGGACTCGAAGCAGATGGGGGCGACCACTCGGACAGTGGACCCGCTGGCCAGCGGGACGGGGATGACGGTGTGGCTGGTCCCCGGGGCGAGGTCGAACTTCATGCCCTGGGCGCCGACGCCGAAGGACAGCATCTGCTTCTCCAGCCACGGCCAGCGGGAGATGAACGGCATGGTCTCGCCGAAGGGGGTGAGCCGAACCTTGTCGTAGCGCTCGGGCTGGACCTGCCCGTTTACGACGAGGTAGGCGCTGTTGTGGCGGGCGTCGCGCTTGAGGCGCGGCTTCTCGGGGTCGGTGCGGTCGATGGTGAGGTTCACCAGGGCGTCCTCACCAACGATCATCGGAATGCCCATGTGGTGCTGGATGTCCATCAGGGCGTCGTAGAACGCGTCCATCGGACGCTTCTCGCCGTTGGGCAGCGTGACCATCTCGAGCGTCCAGCCGGGCATCATGGTCTCGGGCCAGAGGATGAAGTCCGGGCGCGGCTCGCTGGTGGCCATCGAGACCGTGAGGTTGCTGAATCGCTCCCAGTCGCGGATCTCTGCCTCTTCGGTCCAGGCGAGCTTGTTGCTCTGCGGAAGGTTGGTCTGCACGATGCCGGGCGTAACCGCCTGGTCACTCAAGGGCGTGCGATGGACCTGCACGCCGGCCGCGGCCCAGGTCACTATGAGCAGGGCCAGCGCCACCGCGGCCCGCACCCGCTCTCGCCCGCGACCAAGGATGACGTCGAAGATGGCGCTGGCGAAGAGCAGCGTCAGGAATGAGACGAAGTAGACCCCCAGCCACGATGCCGGTGTGGCAAGCGTCGTGCTGTGGATCAGGGGGTAGGGCATCAGCGCGGCCGCGTAGCCGCTCAGGAAGATCTCCCCGCGGAAGAACTCCACCGCGACCCACACCAGCGGCGCGAGGAGAAGCCAGGGCACGCGCGGGATGTGGGCGTGCAGGCGTCTTACCACAAGGAAGAACAGCGCCGTCCACGAGCACTGGAGGAGGATGAAGAACGGGAACCCCGGGGCGGTGACGTCGATCATCCACCACTCCCACACCAGCCACATGGGGCTAACGCCGAGCATGAGGAGGAGCGCGTCGCGCTTTGGGCGGTCGGTCCCGCGGCGCAGGTACCAGAACAGCGGCGTGGGGGCGATAAGGGCGAGGGGCCAGAGGTTCAGAGGCGGCCCGGCCACGAGCATGAGCGCGGCGTGCGCGAGCGCGGCCGCGAGGGGCGGCCACCATGGGGAACGACTGGTTTTCTGCGGCTCACTCACGAGCAGAGAGCGTAGGTGCGGCGTGGGCGCGAACAACAGAGGCCGGCCCTCTCGGACCGACCTCCGTCAGTTGAACCCGGGCTATGCCCGGCGCGGTTCAGGCCTGGCCGCAGCAGGTGCAACCCTCGCAGGCGCACTCGTCGCCGCAGGTGCAGTTCTCGCCGCAGGGGCAGCCGCACTTGATCTGGTCGGACATGGCAGACTCCTTTCGAAACCGAACACTTCGACGAGCCCGGAACGCCCGGGCTCACTCTCTGGGTCACTTTTTGGGCTGGCACCCGCCGCACCCGCAGCTGCAGTCGGGGCCGCAGCCGCACCCGCCGGCGCAGCAGTCGGTCAGGGCGTCGGAGAGGGCTCGGAACAGCCCCGCGGCCTCGGTGTACCGCACGTGGTACTTCACGACCCGCCCCTGCTTCTCTGACGCGAGCAGGCCCGCGTCCTCGAGGGCCGAGAGATGACGGGAGACGACGGACAGGTCGACCTTGGCGCACTCGGCGACCTCGCTGACGCTGCACGGGCGGGCGCACTTGGCGAGGGCCGCGAGCAGCTTGAGGCGGGTGGGGTCGGAGAGGGCCTTGAAGACGGAGGCGTCGAGCAGGCCGTCGATGGGCTGCTCGGTGCGGACGGCGGTGGCGGGGTCTCTTGGCGTTTTCTTGTTCATTTGCGTCACCATGCAAGTATACGGTTGTATGGGTCGCGGTCAAGAAAAATGGGGGTGGAATATCGAGGGGCTCTGCGATGACTGCGTCGCCGCCAACCCGGGGACTTCGCCCAGAGCGGCTCAGTCCCGGCGTCGCTGAAAGCGAGGCTCAGTCCTGGCTTTGTTGTTGGTTTACTTGCCCGAATAGTCGATGACGCGGGCGATCTCGCTGCGGAGCTGGTTGCGGTGGACGACGCGGTCCACCAGGCCGCTATTGAGCAGGAACTCGCTGCGCTGAAAGCCGTCGGGCAGTTCCTGGCGGATGGTCTGCTGGATCACACGCGGGCCCGCGAAGCCGATGAGGGCGTTGGGCTCGGCGAGGATGATGTCGCCCAGCATGGCGAAGGAGGCGGTCACGCCGCCGGTGGTCGGGTCGGTGAGAACGGAGATGAAGAGGCCGCCCTTTTCGTCGTAGCGGGCGAGGGCCGCGGATGTCTTGGCCATCTGCATGAGCGAGAGGCCCGACTCCTGCATGCGGGCGCCGCCTGAGCAGCTCACGATGACCAGCGGCAGGCTGGTCTTGGTCGCTTCTTCGATCGCGCGGGTGATCGTCTCCCCCACGACGCTCCCCATCGACCCCATCATGAAGGTGAGGTCCAGGCACACGACCATCGCCTCGCGGCCCTTGATGAACATGCGGCCTGCCTTGATGGCGTCCTGCTGCCCGGTCTTGATCTGCTCGGCGAGCAGGCGGTCCTTGTAGCCCTTGAGGTCCTTGAAGTTGAGCGGGTCGGTCGGGCGGAGGCCGGCGAACATCTCGACAAAGGAGCCCGGATCGGCGAGCTGGCTCACGCGCTCGGTCGCGCTGATGCGGTTGTGGAAGTTACACTCGGGGCAGACGTGCAGGTTGGCCTCAAGGTGCCGCCGGTACACCATCTTCCCGCAGGAGTTGCACCGCAGCCACAGCCCCTCGGGGATCGAGGAGCGGCGGGCCGGGCGGACCTCATTCCACGTTCTGGTGCTCTCGGCGGAAGCTCGGGCCATCACACGATCCTCGCTGCGGCGCGGCCCCGGGCATCCAGCCCAGGCGTTCGATCAGCCTGGGGTAAGCCCCACGCCCTCCGCGCCAGTATCAAGTGTATCAAATGACCAGAGCCGGGGACGGGCTTCGGCAGCCCGCACAAAGGCCTATAACGCCTGAGGTCACGCGGCATTTCACCCCGTGGATGTGCGGGTCAGCAGGAGCCGCCGCCGAGCACGTGGAAAAAGGCCTCGATGTCCTGATCGGTGGCCGTGTCGCCGTCGCTGTTGAAGTCGGCAGAGCCGCATGTTGAGCAGCAGTTCCCGCCAAGGCACGCGAAGAACGCCTCGATGTCCTGATCGGTACCGGTGTCGCCATCGCCGTTGAAGTCGGCAGTCCAGCAGGGGTTGGAACCGCCGGCGACAACGCGGAGCTCGTAGCCAGTCGCTGCTTCGGCGAGTTGAAGGGCGCGACCGCCGGGGAGTTCAGGCAGTTGGACCGACGAGAACTGAACGCGTTGGTCACTGGCGGAATCCGCGAAAATCGGGACCGCATGCCCGACGCGGAGTACGTTCGGATTGGCCACCTGGAGCGCGAGTTCGCCAGCGCCATCGCCGCCATAGAAGGTCACCGGCGCGACCGTTGGAAGCTGCAGTGCGTCAACCTCGACCTCGAGACGCCCGCCCGTCAGGTACATGAGCGCGCTCACCGTTGCCTGCGGGGAGACCCGGACCACCGCGCCGTCATAGAGGCGGAGCCAACCGGCAGCGCACCCCGGGCCGAGGTCGAGCATTCCATAGACCGGGATCGAGCTCCCCGCGGTCGCACCCTCCCGGAGCCGGACTACGCCTGCGATAAGGGTGTTATCTCGGATGTTGGGGAGGCCGCCGTAAGGACCAGTGAATGTTGCATCTCCGCCGATCGATGCGCTGATGCCATTGAGATCAGGGCCCACCGAGCTGTTGATGAACGTGTGCGGGCCGCCGCTGATCGAAACGGAATCGCCTCCGATCCGGCTGTTGATCGCGGTGAGCTGACCACCGCTCTGGTTCACTGTCCACGCGGAGACGACTGCACCGCGCAGCTCGATCGTGCCTTGGCTCAGGAACTGGTTGACGGTGATGCTCCCGTACGCAGTGAGCCTCGAAGTGGCATCCACGCTGACGGACGAGATGAAGGAGAAGATCGAGGAGACCGTCGCGATTGCGCCCGACGAAAGGCCGATTCCGCTCAGTCCGGAGAGAACGCCGTCGATGGTTCCGTTCGTGATCGACACGTTTGGGGACGGGCCGCTGTCTTCGTATGGCCCCGGAGCGGCGCCGCGCAGCCTCGTCCAGTCGCTCGAGGCGCTGCCGACAACGAGCGCGTACATTCGCGCACCGCTTTGCGGCGCGAAGGTGATATCGCCGCCGATGAACTTCATCTGGTACAGCTTCACCGGGGCCGCGGCCGTGACTGTGTACGTTCCACCTACCGCGAAGACCGCCTGCTGGGTGGTCGTGGGCGGAGCGCCGCCCTGCCAGTTGCTCCCGACCCAGTAATCACCGCCTACGGGGTTGCTCCAGTGCACGTCCTGAGCGAGAGCGCCTGGGCAAGCCAAGAGGGCGGTGACGAGCATGGCCCGGACGGTGTGAGGGGGCATGTTGCTGCTCCGAGTGCGCTCACGGGCTGGCGCGTGCAGCCATTGTGACCACCCGCACCCGGCGCTCGCAACAGAAATAAGCGTCCGGTTTATCGGCCTGCTTGGCGTGGTGATTGCCCCTTCATCGCGCCGATCACCTCGCCCCACTTCTCCCGCGGCGAAGAGAACAGCGCCGAGCCAGTCACCATCACGTCGCACCCGGCCTCGCGGACGATGTGGGCGTTGGCGGGGGTGACGCCGCCGTCCATCTGCAAGCGCTGGTCCTTGCGCAGCTTGGCGGCAATCGCGCGGGTCTTGTCGAGAGCAGAGGCGATAAACGACTGGCCGGAGAAACCGGGGTTGACGCTCATCACCAGTACCAGGTCGGGCAGGTGGACGAAGGGCAGGATCTTCTCGACCGGTGTGGGCGGGTTGATGACCAGGCCGGCCTGCATTCCGAGCGAGCGGATGCGGGCGATCATCGGCTCGACCTGGTCGGGCGGCGTGACCTCCACGTGGAAGGCGAAGTGGTTAGCGCCGGCCTTGGCGAAGGGCTCAATGAACATGCCCGGGTTGGTCACCATCAGATGGACGTCGAGGTAGGCCTGCGGCAGGGCCTTGCGCAGGCACCGGCACAGGTCCGGGCCCATGGTCAGGTTGGGCACGAAATGGCCGTCCATGACGTCCAGGTGGAGCAGGTCGGCCCCGGCGGCCATTGCTGCCCGGCAGTCCGTTTCCATGTTGGCGAAGTCTGCGGAAAGCACGGACGGGGCCACCATGGGAAGCCTTGGAGGGTTCGCAAGAAGGTTGGGGGGCATGAAAGCACTGTACCGGGTGGAAATACGCGGTGCTTGCCCGCGTTGTGCTGCGTGAACCTAGTGCGCACTACCCTCGACCGAGGGCGTCCACCAGGTAGGATTAACCGAACTCTGTTCGGGGTGTGTGCCGCGAGGGGTTGAGCCCAGGAAGCTCGCCCTCAGGTGCCCCGGAAGCGAGCAAGAGCCATGTGCCAGAAGAAGACGTCGGGCCTTCCCAGCGGGATGAAGAGATCGCACGCACTGATCGCGGGCATGCTGCTCGCGGTGGTCGGCAGCACGGCCGTGCCGGCGTTCGCGCAGGGCGAGCGGCGGCGCGACGCGGGCAGCGGGCTCTCGCGCATGCAGTCGGGGGCGAACCGCGGGAATGAGGACAACCGGCGTGCGGCGCCGGCGCAGGCGCGTCCCGCGCCGCGCCCGAGTGCACCGGCGGGTCCGTCGCTGCAGAGGCCCTCGCAATCGCGGCCGTCAATGTCGCCCCCTTCGGCTCCTCGGATGTCGTCGCCTTCGCCGCGGATGTCGGCGCCGCCGCCCTCGATTCAGCGGTCGGAACCGCGGAGCATGCCGAGCGTGCAGCCACAGCCGCGCATGGCTCCTCAGCCACGGCTTGAGCGGCCGAGCTCGCGCGGCGGGATGCCCGGCGCACGCTTAACGCCCACGCCCACGATTCAGCGTCAGCCCAGTGTGGAGCGTGACCGCACGCCCGCGCCGGCGGTGCGGCCCAGCGAGCCGCGTCAGGCCGCGCCGCGCGTCGCGCCTCAGCCTTCGTTTTCGCGTCCTCAGCCGGCCCCACAGCGGACCTCTCGTGGCGGCATGCCAGGGGGTCGCCCTGCTCCGCAGCCGAGCGGGCGCGACGAACAGCCTGCCCCGGCGCCGCGGGTGGTGACGCCGTCCCAGCCAACGACGCAGCGATCCACGCCCGTGCCGAGCCAGCCGCGCCTGAATACCTCGCGTCCTCCGGAGCGGAATACGCGCGATTCGCGGGGCGGGATGCCGATCACGCGCAGCGTGACGCCGGACCGCAACGGCGACGAGCAGCCGCGGGTGGATTCGCCGCGTTCGGGTAGTCCGACCACCTCAGCACCCACGCCGCGCACCGAGCAACCCCGACTGGGCACCGGCAGCACGCGTGGCGAACGCGTCACGCGCGGCGGCATGCCGCTGACGCAGCGGCACCTGCCCCCCGCCGAGCCGCGTGGCGGTGGCGATACCAACTCCGGACGCGACCGTGACCATGACCACAATGGGCGCGACGGGCGCGGCGGGCGCGGCGGGCGTGACTGGCACGACCGCGACCACGGCGATCGCGACCGCCACTGGCGCGACCGCCACTGGCGCGACCGCGACCATAATCACCGCTGGGGCGGCCGGGATCGGCACCACTGGCGCCACCACGATCACCACTGGGGCCATCATCACCACCACTACAACACGTGGCGTCACCGCCACAATGATTGGTGGATCGGGTTCTCGTTCGGGCCGAGCTACTCGTACAGCAGCTGGACCCCCTACTACGGCTGGGGCACGCCGCTGTACTACTCAAGCTCGTACTCGCCCTGGCACCGCAGGTGGTGCGGGCCGACGTACTACACCTACAGCGATCCGCTGTGCCTGTCATCGTCGTACACGTACAGCTGGTACTACCAGCGTCCGCTGACGTACTCGCTCATTTACCCGGCGTATGAGACGACCAGCATCTACTACGACACGCCTGCGTACACCGAGACAACGTACTACTACGGCAGCACGATCCCGAGCTACTCGAGCAGCACGCTGCTGGACTACTCGGCCAAGCTGCCGGCGGACTACCGCGCGTACGCCGGGACCTATACGGAGCCGACCTACTCCGCGCCCGCGGATCAGGAGCCGGTGATCGTGTACCAGGCGACGCGTGACGCGGGCGAGATGGTGTGGTCGGACACCCCCACCACCATCGTGAACTCGCTGCTCAACAGCGGAGATCGCGGGCGTGAGGCGCAGCGATTCCTGGGCCGCACGGTTGCGGGCGCTTGGGAGGTGACGTTCGAGAGCGCCCGCCGCACGGCTGACGGCATGGAGCTCACGACCCGCGGCACGATGGACGCGGGCACGGGCGTGCGGCCCACGATCCTGGTCAACCTGCAGCGCGTCGAGTCGGGCCTCGAGCCCGGGCAGCGGCTGTCGATCACCGGGCGGCTCGTTGAGCTCTCCGTGAACGACCCGGAGAACGCGGGCGGGCTGCTCGTGCTCGACGAGGCCGATGTGAGCTGGTGAGCGAGCGACCTGCAGAAGTGAAGTGAATGAGAGTGGAGGCTCCGTGTGGAGCCTCCTTTCTTTGCGCCCTGCGAGTTCACCCCGGCATCGTGTCCTCATTTTCGCTCACCGGTTTCCGCATTTCGCTCTCCTCGTTTCGCTACACTGGCCCCCATGACCACCGCCCCCAGCGCCCCGCCCGCGTCTCCTTCGTTCCCCGCGTTCCGGCCGCTGCCTTTCATGGGCGTGATCCGCGTCAACAACGAGGCGATGAAGAACGGCTGGAAGATGGGCGCGCCCGACTGGGCGAACCTCGGCCAGGGGCAGCCAGAAATCGGCGAACTCGAGGGCGCGCCGGCGCGCTTCGATGAGCTCGAGATCGACACGCCCGACCACGGCTATGGGCCGGTCGAGGGCATCCCGGAGCTGCGCGAGGCGGTGGCGGCGCACTACAACCGCCTCTACCGCAAGAACCACCCGTCGCAGTACACCGCAGCCAACGTGATGATCGCACCCGGCGGCCGCGCGGCCCTCACCCGCATCGGCGCGAGCCTGAGCGACCTCACGCTCGGGTACTTCACGCCCGACTACACCGCCTACGAGGACCTGCTCGTCACCTTCAGCCGCATCCGCCCCACGTGGATCGAGCTGCGCCCGGAGAAGAACTGGCGCATCGGGCACGAGGAGCTCGACGCCCGCGTGGTGAAGGAGAAGATCGGGGCGCTGCTCATCAGCAACCCATGCAACCCGACGGGCGCGGTCGTCAGCGGGCGCGAGCTCGCGGCCTGGACCGAGATCGCCCGCACCCGCAACTGCACGCTGCTGATGGACGAGTTCTACTCGCACTACTCCTTCGCGGATGGACGGGTGCGGCCGTCGATATCCGCGGCCCAGTGCGTGCGCGAGGTCAACACCGACCCCGTCGTGATCATCGATGGCCTGACCAAGTGCTTCCGCTATCCGGGGTGGCGCGTGGGCTGGGTGGTGGCGCCGGTGCCGATCATCAACGCACTCACGGCCGCGGGCAGCTTCCTCGACGGCGGGCCGTCCCGCCCCATCCAGCGGGCGGCGGTGATGGTGTTGGAGCCCGCGCGGGCGGATCAGGAGACGAAGGCGACGGCCGTGGAGTTCGCCCTCAAGCAGCACCTGACGATCACCGCACTCCGAGGCATGGGCATTGAGGTCCCTGGCAAGCCCGAGGGCACGTTCTACGTGTTCGGCGACATCAGCAAGCTGCCCGAGCCGCTGAACACAGGCGAGGGCTTCATGTACGCCGCGTTCAAGCACAAGGTGCTCACCGTTCCCGGGGAGTACTTCGATGTGAACCCGAATCGCAGCCGCCCGGCGCCCTCGCCGCTCCGTGGCTTCGTGCGGTTCAGCTTCGGCCCACCCCGCAAGGTGCTGGAGGCCGGCTTGGGTCGGCTGGCCGAGATGGTCGCCAAGTACCGCAAGAACGCCTGAGTGCACCGGTCCGATTGCCGCCTGAAGGCATGGCGGCCGGGTATCATCGGGTTCCTGTCAGACCGTAACTTTTCCAGTGCTCAGCGCGGAGACGTTTGTGGATCAAGTCGGCGTGATCGCCGCGACTCCTCCCTCGGCCGACATCGCCCCCGGTGATGCCTTGGTGCGTGCGCCGCGCGGGATGGTCCGCAGCTTGGTGGAGACCACCAAGCCCGGGATCACCCGGCTCGTGACGGTGACGTCGATGGTCGGCTTTGTCATGGGGGCGGTGACGGGCAACTGGACCATTGGCGAGCTGCTCGTGACCGGGCTGATCTGCATGGTCGGCACGGCCCTCTCGGCGGCGGGCGCTAACTCGGTCAACCAGTGGATGGAGCGCGAGCGGGACGCGGTGATGCCGCGGACTCAGCGACGGCCGCTGCCGCAGGGGCGGGTGACGCCGGGTGCGGTCCTCGCGACGGGCGTAGCGCTGTGCGTGGCGGGCGTCGCGGTGCTGCTGCTTGCCGGGCCGATCCCCAGCCTGATCTCGCTGGCGTGCGTGGTCAGCTACGTCGCGCTGTACACGCCCATGAAGACGCGGACCACGCTCGCGACCTTTGTCGGCGCGATTCCCGGGGCGTTGCCGCCGCTGATCGGATGGACTGCGGCCAACAAGGGCGGCGGGTTTGAGTCGATCCTCGAGGCCGGCGGGCTGTCGCTCTTTGCCATCATGTTCATCTGGCAGATCCCGCACTTCATGGCGATCGCCTGGATGTACAAAGAGGACTACCGCACCGGCGGGTACATGGTGCTGCCGGTGGTGGACGAGAAGGGGCTGTGGACGGCGCTGACCGTCGCCCTGTGGACCCTCGCCCTCATCCCCGCGACGATCTTCCCCGCGAAGGTCATGCCCGAGCTGCTGGGGCTGCCGTACATCGTGATCGCCGGCGGCGCGGCCATGTTCTTCGGAGCGCTCGCGGTACGGCTGATCGTTACGCGGACACGTTCCGCGGCCCGGGCCGTGTTCTTCGCGTCTATCGCCCACCTGCCGCTGGTGCTGCTGGCGATGACGGTGGAGGCGGTGCTGCGGACGCTGCTGTAGGGCCTATGGCCGACTCCCTGCTCAGGATCATCGACGCGAACGCCAACCGCGCCCGCGAGGCGCTGCGGGTGATGGAGGACGTCGCCCGGTTCGTGCTGAACAGCACGGAGCTTTCGAAGGGGCTCAAGCACCTGCGGCACGACTTCCAAGGGGCCGTCGAGCTCCTGCCCGCCGACCGCCTGCGGCTGCTGGCGGCGCGAGACACGCCCGGGGACGTTGGTACGGTCATCAAGACGCGGCCCGAAATGTGCCGGGAGGGCGTGGCACGGATTGCCGCGGCCGCGGGGTCGCGACTGACCGAGGCGCTGCGGTCGCTGGAAGAAGCGGCGAAGGCACTTACGGCCCCGGGGGCGGCGGCGGCGTTCGAGCAGGTGCGGTACCGCGCGTATACCTGGGACCAGCGGCTGGCCCTTGCGTTGGGGGCGTTCGACCGGAGAAGGCAGTGGCGGCTCTGCGTGCTGATCACCGAGTCGCTGTGCCGGGTGCATGGCTGGCAGGAGGTGGCCCGGCTTGCCCTTGAGGGCGGGGCCGACTCCCTGCAGCTGCGTGAGAAGACGCTCGACTCTCGCGAACTGCTAGAACGCGCCCGCATCCTGGTGCAGCTCGCTGCTCCGCACGGTGCCGCGGTGATCGTGAACGATCGGCCCGACATCGCCCTCCTCGCCGGCGCTCAGGGCGTGCACGTTGGCCAGACCGATCTCCACGTGCACGAGGTGCGGCGCATCACGGGGTCCCGCCTGCTTGTGGGAGTTTCGACTGAGAACATGGAGCAGGCGGTCGCGGCCGTGGAGGCGGGGGCGGACTACTGCGGCGTGGGGCCGATGTTCCCGACGACCACGAAGGGCAAGCCGCGCATCGTGGGTCCGCAGTACCTCAAGGACTATCTGCGGGACGAGCGGACGCGGGAGGTGCCGCACCTGGCGATCGGCGGGATTACCGCCGAGAACATCGGACGGCTCCTCGAGGTGGGCGTGCGGGGCGTGGCGGTGTCGTCGGTGGTGTGTGGAGCGGAGGATCCGGCGGCGGTGTGCCGGAGATTGGTTGGGGCGATTTCCACAGCGCCGGTGTCGGGGCCCTGAGGTCTACTGCTGCACCACCGTGGAGCGGCGGGGTACGCGGGCTACCTTCCTGACGTGCGTCTGATCACCTGGAACATCCTGCACGGCGGCGGGCCCAAGCGGCTGCCGGAGATCATCCTCTCGCTGCTGGCCCACAAGCCCGACGTGGTGGTTTTGACCGAGTTCCGAGTGACGCGGGGCAGCTCGATCCGCGGCGTGCTCAACGACCATGGGCTGGAGTTCCACCTCACCTCCCGCAGCACGTCGCGCGTCAATGGGATCCTGATAGCCTCGCGCGTGCCGCTGCTGCCGGTTCTGATCGCGGGCGCACCGGAGAATGGGCGCTGGCTCGCCGCGAGGCTGCCGGAGCAGAACCTGACCGTCGCGGGCGTCCATGTGCCCGATGACGCCGACGCGCCGGGGAAGCGCTCGTACTGGGAGTTCCTGCTTGGCGCCGCCGAATTGTGGAAAACTACGGACGCGGTGATCCTCGGCGACTTCAACACCTCGCGCCGGGGGCTCGACGGCGGGCCCAAGTCGCAGCGGTGCACGAAGCAGCTCGAGTCGCTGCTGGGTCGGGGGTACGTGGACGCGTGGCGCTCGCGGAACCCCGACAAGGCCGAGTACTCGTGGTTCAGTCACGACGGCCAGGGGTGGCGGATCGACGCGGCGTACCTGTCGCCGCCACTCGCGGAAAGGCTGCAAAATGCGTGGTATTCACAGTTTGAGCGCGAGGCAGGGCTGTCGGACCACGCGCCGCTGCTAGTGGACCTGAGCCCGGCGGCGCTCGCCCATGGCGTGGGGTGCGCGAGCGCGGGGATGCCCAATCACCGGCACAAAGCGGGGCTTTTCGGAGGGGCGGCGTCCCCCACCGGCTGAGAAACCAGCGCATTTCCCTTGAAACTGTGCAGGTGCGGCAGGGGGAGCGCCGAAAAAGTGCTTGAAATCGGGGGTTTTCCACCCCCGGCACCTTGCTGACCTGCCGCGGCGCTGATACAACGCGGCACAGCACTCGCGGAAAACGTGTGGTTTTTCGGAGAGAAACCCCTTCCTTTACGGAGAAAGACAGATGGCGAAGAAAGCGAGCAAGAGCACGGCCAAGGCCGCCCCCAAGCCGGCCAAGATCACCCCCGCGTCCAAGCAGCGCAAGAAGACGGAGATCTTCACGCTGATCGCCGACAACGTCGGGATCAGCCGCAAGCAGGTCGCCGGCGTGTTCGACGTGCTCGGCCGCATGATGGCGGCGGACCTGGCCAAGCCCAGCGCCAGCCAGAACCGCGTGTTCGTGGTGCCCGGCATGATGAAGGTGCAGTCGATCTACAAGGCCGCCACCAAGGCCGCGCAGAAGCCCAACCCCTTCAAGCCCGGCGAGATGATGACGGTGAAGGCGAAGCCCGCCCGCACCGTGATCAAGATCCGCCCCCTCAAGGGCCTGAAGCAGATGGTGTGAGTGGCCTGAGGCTCACCCCATCAGTGATGTGCTGAACGCAACGCCGTCCGGAAGGGCGGCGTTGTTGTTTCGGGAGCTGGCAAGTGAGGGATTGAGGGAGTGGGAGGTCGCCCGTCAATCCTTCAATGATCACTGGCCAGCGGAGGACGGGGTCTCGCCGAGGCCGTTCCGTAGAACGTCGGCTGCCTTCTCGAGCGTGCTCTTCACCCTGATCAGCTCGTCAGCCAGCATCTGCTCGCTGCGACGTGCGATGGCCGCGTTGATGCCTGGCAGGATCCACGAGCTGTAGCCGGAGTCCTCGTCGGGGGCGGCGTAGCTGTTGCGGAACCAAGGGCGGTCCGGGAGCCCCTCGGGCGTGAGCCAGAGCCGGTCGAGCCTCATCAGGTGGGCGTTGGCCGCGTGCGGGGGCAGGTTGCTCTTCTCGAACTCCGACCACGCCTGCTCGAACTGATCAGCGGCTTTGTGGAGTACGTCAAACGAAGCCGCGACGCCGGCGGTGTGGGGCGGGTAGATCGAAGCGGCGATCGTCTTCTCCTTGAGAACCGCCGCCTTGGCCCGGACGTCATTGGCCACCGGAGCAAAGTCGAGCGGGAGGCGCTCCTGGTACGCCAGCCGCTCCACTGTCTGCGCCGTCACCCGCGCCACCATCCGCGCTGATTCGTAGTCGGTCCCCACCGTCTTCCAGTACCACGGCAGCGTGTCGTATGCGGAGTGGTACGAGTTCCCCTTCGAGCCGCTGCCGCCCATGGAGCAGCTGGGAACACCGGCGTGGCAGAGGAACGCGACGTGGTCGCTGCCGCCGCCGAGGTCGCCGAAGGGCGGGATGCCGTCGCTGGTCTTGGTGCGTTCGCGCCACGCGTCGAGGACGGTTTTTCCCGCCTGTTTGGGCTGAGGGACGCTGGAGGCCGCGTCGGCGATGACCCTGCGGAGGCTGGGAGAGGCGGCGCTGCCGAAGTCCAGGCCCATGGAGGCCATGTCGAGGTTGATGTAGGCGATGCCGTTCTTCGTGAGCTCGTCGCGGTGGGCCTCAACCCATTCGCTGGAGCCGATGATGCCGAACTCCTCGGCGTCCCACGCGGCGAACACGATGGTCCGGAGCGGGCGCTCGCCTTTTTTCTCGAGCTCGGCGAAGGCACGGGCGCACTCCATCATGGCAATGGTGCCCGCGAGGGGGTCCGCGGCGCCGTTGTTCCAGGCGTCATGGTGGCAGCCGACGATGACCAGCTGCTCGGGGTAGGTGCTGCCCTCGATGCGGGCGATGACATTCGAGGCCTTCTTAACTACGCGCTTCTGTTCGACCTTCAGCCGCACCTTGAGCTCGTCGCCGCCTTCAATGCGGTAGGTGAAGGGCAGGCCACCCTGCCAACCTTCAGGCACGGCCTCGCCGGTCATACGCGAGAGGATCTCATTTGCCGCTGCGTAGGACGCGGGCTGCACGGGGATGCGGGGCAGCGCGACCTCGCTCTCTTTGAGGCGCTCGGCCTCTTCTGTCGCGGGCCTGCCCGGGGTGAGGGGGTCGCCCTGCCAGGGCAGCGTCACGATCGAGCCGCGCTGGATGCAGCAGTCGTTGGCGTAGCCGCCCTCGGGGTACACCAGGCCCTTCATGTACCCGCTGTCCGCGGGGTCGGTGTAGATGATGAGGCCGGCGGCTCCCGCGGCCTCGGCGAACTTGGCTTTGTAACCGCGGTAGTTGCCGCCGTAGCGTGCCAGGACGATCTTGCCTTTGACGCTGACGCCCATCGCCGCGAGCTTCTCGAAGTCCGCCTTGGTGCCGTAGTTGGCGTAGACAACGCCGGCCGTGACCTCCCCACTGCCGCTGTAGGCGTTCCAGCCGAAGCCGATCTTGGCGCTGTCGGGGTCGCCGCGGACGGGTTTCTCGGCGAGGTCGAGGGTGAGACGCTCGGGGGCGATCACTTCCAACTCGGCGGCGATGGGCTCGCAGAGCAGCGGGTAAAAGTCCCATACCTCGGTCTTGAGGCCAAGGCCCTCAAAGCCCGCGCGAAGCTTCTCCACGACGCGGGCGCTGCCCTCGGTGCCGGCGATGTGGGGCTCCTTCGCGAGGTCCATGTGCCAGGCGCGGAGGGCCTCGGGCGTGATGAGGTCGTTGATGGCCACGCGCAGGTCAAGGCGGCCAAAGTAGCCCTTGATGGTCGCGTCGTGCTCGCGGGGGACCCCTTCGTGCACGAGTGGGCTGGGCGCGTCGCCGGGCTGTCCAAGGGCCAGCATCACACACATCGCCGTGGTCAGCATGCCGCTACGGGTACCACCCCCCGGCGCACGCGTCAACTACCATCGCTCATGCTCATCAACCGGGCCCGCCCCGCGTCCGTCGCCCTCGAGACCACGCTGCTGCTGCACGGCGTGCCCAGGGGCCAGGGGGAGCCCCTCGCGTACGAACTCGCCCGCATCGTGCAAGATCGTGGCGCTCACCCGTTGCTGGTGGGGGTGGTGGCCGGGCGGCCGACGGTGGGGCTGACAAACGAAGAGCTGACGGCGCTACTCGCGGCCGACGGGGTGCCGAAGGCCAACTCTTCGAATCTCGGGGTGTTCATCGCGCGCGGGCGGCACGCAGCGACCACGGTGAGCACGACGATGGAGCTCGCGGCCGCGGCGGGCGTGCAGGTGTTCGCGACGGGTGGGCTGGGCGGCGTGCACCGCGGGTATGGGGAGCACCTGGATATCAGCGCCGACCTCGCGGCCTTCACACGCTTTCCGGTTGCGGTCGTCACCAGCGGCGTGAAGTCGATCCTCGACGTGGAGGCAACGCGGGAGGCACTCGAAACGCTCGGGGTGCCGGTTATCGGATGGCAGACGGACCGGTTTCCTGCGTTCTACCTGCGGGAGAGCGCGGCCGGCGTGGACGCCCGGTTCGATGACATCGGCGAGCTTGCCGCGTACGTGCGGCATGAGCTCGCCCGCACGGGTCGGGGGATCGTGGTGTGCAATCCGATCCCGGCGGCGAGTGAGCTCCCGCGGGCCGATTGGGACCGCTGGCTGGCGGAGGCGATCAACGAGGCCGAGCGGGCGGGTATTGCAGGCCGGGAGACGACGCCGTTCCTGCTTGCCCACCTCCACGGGGCGTCGGGCGGGGCGACGCTGCGGGCCAATCTGGACCTCGTTCGGAGCAATGCGGCCCTCGCGGCGGAGTTGGCGCGACGGCTGGCCCCAGGAGTGACCGCCTGAAGGGGTCGATTTCTGGATTGTGGGGTTTGGGGCCATGCCTTAAGATGAGGAAAGACCTCTCGGCCCGCCGCTGGCGGGGTACAGGGGTCCGGGCATCTGGTCGATGTCCCTTTGTTTCACTGGCGAGGAGAGTCGGACACGTGAGCAAGACCGCCGCAATCGCCTCCCCGTTGTGGGCCTGTTCCGCCCTGCTGGCCGCCGTGGCGGGGCTGGCTGTGCCGTGCGTGGCTCAGGACAGCGTGTCGCGGAACAGCGACGGCGGGTCGGGGCTGCCGGGGGATGCGCTCAACCCGTGGAACATCGGCCCGGGGATGCGCAGCAACTACGTGGTTGACCTGCGGGAGTTCAGGACGTCGGCGGGAACGACCTTCGGCGTCGCTCCGATCATGAAGTCGGGGAAGACCAGCGCGGCCCGGTTCACGGCCCTCAACGGCACCTCGACGATCTCGGCGGCGGTGAAGACCGGGGCCACCCCGCTGGCGAGCTCCTACACGCTTTGGAGCGCGGCGGGCGGGGGGCTGAACACGAACGAGAACATCGCGTCGCTCAACTCGACCGTGCAGCCACCTACGCAGGCGACGGTGTTCGGGGTGGGGCTGATGGACTTTGACGAGATCGTGGTGGGCACGAGCAACGTGTTCGTGAACCAGCTGTACGCAGGGCTTGCGGCATTTGACCCGGAGAACCCATCGCGTCTTTATGTGACGAGAATTCACGCCGCGGCGAACAGCACGAACGGCGCCACGGATCGGTCGCAGCTGGGTCTGGGTGCGATCGATGCGGACGGCAACCTGAGCTTCCGGGCCGACAGCTTCGGATCGACCGGACCAGCGGCGAGTTTGCTGGTCGGCGACAACTACTTCCGTGTGCGGGCTCCCGCGCGCGGCACGACGGTCAACCTGATCGACAACAACGGAGGCAGTAACGGGCCCGCGACGGACTGGGTGCTGGTGCGCGATCCGGTCACGCACACCGTGCCCACGGCCGTGCCGGCGAACCTCGCGGGACGGCCTGTGGTCGTGGGGTCGGACCTGCTGAGCAATGCCCGCACCGAGACCTCGGCCAACGCGATCACGTCCTCGACGGCTCACCGTACGGGGACGATCGATCATCGCGGGGCGCCGTCGTTCACCGCACGCACCCTGTTCGCGGGCACGGTGGGCACCGCGGGCATCCTCACCCGCGGTAACTCCGGCGCGGGGAAGACTGATTCGATCAGCCTGTGGGGCGTGAATACGAGCGGCGCACCGACCGCCACGCGGACCGTGTCGCTGCCGTCGTCGCTCACCGACCCGTGCATTGCGTACACGTGGAACCTGGGGAACGGCGACTTCCGCGGTTACGAGAGCCAGACCATTTTCCGCGGCGGCTCCGGGCCGGTGGCGATCACCAGAGATCGGCAGGGGCGGGCCCTTGTCGCGTCAGTGGTGTACCACGGCAGCATCGGCGGCTCGGCCAACCCGCTCGGGGCGATCGCTGTAGCCCGGTTCGACCCGACGAACGCGAACTCGCCAGTGACGTGGTCGAACGCCGCGTGGATTGATGTGAGCCAGACCACGGGCAAGCAGCTTTTCGGTGATTATGGGCTGGACGGCGCGCCCGGCACCAACGACACCGGCGAAGGCGACGGAGTGGTTGACGGGAACGACGCGTCGATCGGGCGGCTGGCATCGCTCAGCGAGAATCCCTTTGCATCGGCGGGGCCGTCGATCTCCTCACCGACGTTTGACGCCGCGGGGAATCTGTACTTCATCGCCTCTGTCTCGCTCAAGAAGCGTCTAGGCGCACAGGTGCTGGAGGTGCCGAGCATCGCCCTGATCCGCGGGCTCTACAACGAGGCGAGCTTCTGCTACTCGCTGGAAGTGGTGCTGGAGATGGGTTCAGTGTTCGCCGGGCGCAACTCGGGGACCAACTACCAGGTGCAGGTCCTCAACCTGTCGGACGCGGACTCCGCGTCTTCGGCGTCGATCTGGTCCGGCAGCGCCACGCAGCAGGCGTGGAACAACGTCGATCCGACAACGATGGAGCCAGGGGATCCGCGGCAGCTCGGGGGGCTCGTGCTCTCCGCACGCGTCTGCTATGACATGGACGGGAACAGCGTGTTCGAGGACCCCAGCGTTCTCAACAATAACCCCGCCAGCGCCGACGAGTCGTACAACGTCGTGATGTACGTTGGCTATGTTCCCACACCCGTCGTGTGCGGCACGGCCGACTACAACCAGGACGGCGACATCGGGACGGATCAGGACATTGAGGCGTTCTTCGCGTGCATCGGCGGCAACTGCTGCCCGACGTGCCAGAGCGCCGACTTCAATGGCGACGGCGACACCGCGACGGACCAGGATATCGAGTCGTTCTTCCGCGTCCTGGGCGGCGGGCCCTGCTGAGCGTGTCTGCCTCGCGTGCGAGAGGCCTCAGCCTCCGAGCTTCCGCAGCTCGGCCATGGTCTGCTTGAGCTGACGCTGGAGCATGCTCACCCGCAGCAGCGAGCGAACCCGCGTGACCAGCTCCAGGCGGTTGACCGGCTTAGTCAGGAAGTCGTCGGCGCCGCTCTCCACCGCCCGCTCCACGTCGGCGACTTCGTTCAGAGCCGTGACCATCACGACCGGGATATCCCGCAGCCCGGCATCCTTTTTGATCTTTGAGCACACCTGAAACCCGCTCATGCGGGGCATCATGACGTCGAGCAGGATCAGGTCCGGCCGCCGCTTGCCCAGTTCGTCGAGAGCCTCGATGCCGTCGGCCGCGGTCCTCAGCTCGCACCCTAGTTCCTCGAGGTATGCCAGCAGCAGCTCAAGGTTCTGCTCGTTGTCATCCACGAGGAGGACGGAGCAGCCCTGCACGTCGAGCTCGGGGGAGGCGGGGGCGGCGGAGACTTCTGATTGGGTTTTGTCAGGCACTGGGGGCTTCCTGATGAGCTTCGAGGCTCCCTACATCCTACCGGGGTGCAACCCAGCCGGCGGGGCTGGCTGTAAACCTGCCGCCCGTATGAACCTAGTGCTGGACCGGGTGAAGGATCGGGCCAAGAATCCCTCTGGTGCACCCCCACACCAACTCTGGCGTGGCGCACCCGCAAGCTCAGCGTCCTCCCTTGCTTGTGGCAGCAGTCAACGGAGTCCACCCATGTCGGCCCCATCCAAGACACGTCTTGCCTGGCTGGACCGCTACAAGGCTCCTACACCCGACGACCTCCTCGCCCCCTTCAACAAGCAGTCCGCCGCGCTGATCGAGCACACCCGCCAGAAGCTCCGCGCCTGCGAGGGCGTGAAGGAGGACATCGCCTGGCACGGGGTGTGGAACTGGGCATTCGTGTACCGCATGAGCGGCGACGCGGAGCGCGCGTGGGCGTACCTGATCCCCGACCCCGCGAAGCCCCGGGTCGTGCTCCCCGTTCTGGATGACGCGCTGCCGGAGCTGCCCATCCGCAAGCTGACGAAGTTCATCCGCGACGGCCTGACGCACGCTCCCATGGTGGACGGCCTGCGCTGGGCATCATGGGACCTGCTCAATAAGACGCAGGCGGATGACATCGTGTCGCTTGCGCAGATGCGTCCGCGGATGGCCGGCTCGGAGCGATAACGCGGTACTCTCTGGCGCGGTTGCAGCCGTCGGCGGCGGTTCGCCGATCTGTGTGCGTACGCACCTGCAACTTGGAGCAGAGATCACCCATGAAGGTTCCCCACGCGCTCGCAGCGGCCGCGGCAACGATGATGGTTCTAGCGGGGACGGCGCTCGCCCAGCCGCGCTCACTGAACGATGAGGTCTCCCGCTCGCTCGGGGGCATGAGACTCGGCCCCACGCAGGTGGGCATCAGCCTCGTGGACCTCGAGACCGGCGACGAGCTGGCCGATGTGCACGCGGATGTGGCCTTGACGCCCGCGTCGAACATGAAGCTGCTGACGACCGGCGCGGCGGTTTCGGTGCTCGGGCCGGACTTCACCTTCAAAACCGAAATTATCCGGGATGGGACGCGCCTGATCGTTCGGGGTGCGGGTGACCCGGCGCTGGGCGACCCGCTGGTGCTGCAGGAGTGTCAGCCGAAGTTGACGGTGGGCGACATGCTCGGTGCCCTCGCCTCGGCGGTCGCGAAGTCGGGGATGACCGAGGTGACCGAGATCATCGTGGATGACCGCGTGTTCGACCGCGAGCTCGTGCACCCCTCGTGGCCGGTCAACCAGCTCGACCGGCCGTACTGCGCGCAGGTGAGCGGCGTGAACTTCCACGCCAACGTGCTGTCGTTCTTCCCTGGTCCGGGAATCCAAGGCGCGGGCACGCCGCCGGTGTACTCCACCGAGCCCGAGGCGCCGTGGGTACGGGTGGACGTGCGGGCGAGGACCATCGTCGACGGGAAGAACAGCGCGTGGATCACGCGGGAGGCGGGCGAGGACCGCTTCGCCCTCCGCGGCGATGTCCGTTTCCAGACGCAGCAGCCAATCGACATCACCCTGCAGGACCCCGCGATGTTCTTCGGGCGCCTGCTGGCTCACCAGGTGAGCAAGGCGGGCGTCAAGGTCTCGCAGGGTGCGAGCGGGATGAACGTGCGGCTGGCACAGCCGCAGGAGTCGCTCGCGGGCGGTCGCGCGATCGCGGCGGTGCACACGCCGATCGCGGATGTGCTCCGCCGGTGCAACGCGGACTCCGAGAACATGTACGCGGAGGCGCTGCTCAAGCGCGTGGGTCACGCGGTGACCAAGGACTCGGGCTCCTGGAACAACGGCGGCTCGGTGCTGCGGATGGTCATCGGGCAGAAGCTCGGACCGACGTACGCGGCGTCGACGACCATCTCCGACGGCTCGGGCATGTCGCGCGGCAACCAGGTTTCGCCCGCGACGTTTACCAAGTGGCTCGGCGAGATGGCGGAGGACGCGAAGGTTTGTGAGGTGTACACCGAGTCGCTCGCACGCCCGGGCATGGGCACGCTCCGCAACCGGTTCAAGGACGGCAAGCTCAAGAACGAGCTGCGGGCCAAGAGCGGGTACATCGACGGGGTGCGCTGCCTCTCGGGCTACGTGATCAACCCCAGCACCGGCCGCCGCGTGGCGTTCAGCGTGATGGTCAACGACATCAAGACCGATGACCAGACCCGGGACGCCCTGCGGCTCCACGAGGCGGTGGTCAAGATCGCAGACCAGTGGCTGACGCAGAAGAGCGCCCAGCCCGAGCAGGTGAAGGTCGGTGGCTGAGCGTTGGGACGGCGCGGCGTCTACTCCTTCGCCGCGCCCGCGAACGTGACGGGGCTGCGATATCCGTCGCGGTCGTAGGCACGCACGCCGAAGAAGAAGTTGTCCTTGCTCTCGCTGACGGTCACCTCGGTGGCGTCCCCCACGTCGCGCGAGTGCTGCCAAGTTGGGCTGGTGGTGTCGCGCCAGACCAGCTCGTAGCCGGCAACGTCGAACTCGGGGCTCTTGCTCCAGCGGAGCGTGGTGGTCACGTCGAGCTTAGCGGTGATGATGCGGACGTTCTCGGGGGAGCTGGGGGCGTTTGCGAGGTTAACGAGCACGGCCGCGTTGAGGCGGGTGACGTTGGCGAGGTAGTCGAAGTCCACCGAGTCGGGCAGGTCGCCGAACTGCACCTCCTTTCCGTCAACGATCTCGATCCGCGGCGTCTGATGCTGGTGGCGGTAGTCCTCGTGCACCTCGGTGAAACGCACGGCGGCGAAGCCCGCATCGTTGAAGGGGATGTGGTCGCCGCCTCGCATGAAGCGGTCCTGGCGGAAGACGAGCATGGGCTGCACGACGGTGGCTTCGCGCCGGGAAACATCGACGATATAGCGGGCGAGCTGGCGGCTGGGCGAGTCGTTCTCGCTGCTGATCTGGCGGATGCGGGCGAGCTGCTCCGCGTTGGGGTTGCGGGGCAGGCCCTCTGACAGCACCCGGATGAGCGTGGGCGTGGACTGGTCGCGGTTGCCGTTGGGCCCCCACGGGTCGCCGACGATGTCGTTGTTGAGCACGCCCCGGATGTCGGCCTTTTTCGCGGCCGCGGTTTCCGCGTGGTAGCGGGCGCCGACAAGCCCCTGCTCCTCCCCCACCGTGCACAGGAACACGACGGTGGATTCGAGCGGCGTCTTTGCGAGCACGCGGGCGATCTCCATGACCGCGACGGTGCCGGAGGCGTCGTCGTTGGCGCCGGGGGCGTCGCTCTGGGCGTCCATCACGTTGGTGGGCATGGAGTCGTAGTGGCCGACGACGTAGTAGAGGCGGCCGCTGGACTCTGGACTACTGCCCTTGAGGACCGCGACAACGTTCGCGACCTTCGTGGGCTCGGGGATGCGTACTCCCTTCGGGGCGGTGAACTCCTCCAAGGACACCTCGAGGGCGCCGGCGGGGCCGCCATTGATGCCGGCGTTGAAGGACTCGAAGTGTGACTTGATCCAGCGGCGGGCAGCGCCGACGCCGCGCTCGCCCTCGGTCGCGGAGAGGGTGTGGCGGGTGCCGAAGGAGACGAGCTTGTGGTTCATCTCGCGGAGCGACTGCGGCGAGATCGCCCGCTGGACCTGCGTTGCGACGGGCGAGGGACCACCGGGAATTTCCTGGGCGATCGCGTGGGTGGCAGTCAGCAACGCCGATCCGGCGAGGAACGCGAGCGCGGGCGCGTGCAGGATTCGCATGGGAGCCTCCTGTGAAGGGTGCGAGCATACCTCGGCGGACGCGGGGCGGTGACCCGTCTTCCTACCATCCGGCGATGCGCAGGCTCTACCTGGACAACGCGGCCACCAGCTTCCCCAAGCCGCCGGGCGTGTACGAGGCGATGATGGACTACGGCACACGCCTGGGGGCGTCGCCGGGGCGGGGGCACTACGCCGAGTCGCGCGAGGGGGCACGCCTGATCCGCGAGTGCCGCGAACGGCTGAACACGCTGATCAACGGCGAGAGCGCGAACCACATCATCTTCGCGCTGAACACGAGCGACGCCCTGAACCTGGCGATCAAGGGCGTCGTGCGGCACCGCGTGCGCGAACATCCGGGCCGGCCCGTGCACCTGCTGACGACCGCAATGGACCACAACTCGGTGCTGCGGCCCTTCAATGCGCTTGCCGAGCATGGGGCGGAGTGGCGGTACCTGGCTTGTGATCCTGAGACGGCGCTGGTGAACCCGGCGGCCGTCGCCGCGGCGATCACCCCCGACACTGCCCTCGTCGCGGTCAACATGGCGAGCAACGTGACAGGCACGCTGCAGCCGGTCGCGGAGATCGGGCGAATCTGCCGCGAGCGGGGGGTGCTGTACCTCATCGATGCGGCCCAGGCACTGGGGCATGTGCCGGTGGATGTGCGGGCGCTGTCGTGCGACTTGCTGGCGTTCCCGGGGCACAAGGGGCTGATGGGTCCGCAGGGCACGGGCGGGTTGTACATCCGGCCGGGTGTCGAGCACCTCGTCGCGACCACGCGCGAGGGCGGGACGGGGTCGTTGAGCGAGCACGATGTGCAGCCGTCGAGCCTGCCAGAGAAGTATGAGGCGGGGAGCCACAACACGATCGGGATTGTGGGCCTCTCGCGGGCTGTGGAGTGGATTCTGGATCGCGGCGTCTCTTCGCTGCGCGAGCACGAGCTTGGCCTGATCGAGCTCATGACCGACCTGTTGCACGCAGGCGGGGCGCGGGTCCAGGGACGGGAGCCGCTGGACGGACCTCTGTCGGCTCTGCGGCTGGTCGGGCCGGGCGACCCGCCGGCCCGGGTGGGCGTGTTCTCGCTCACGCACGACACCATGCCGCCGGCCGAGATGGCGGTGATGCTCGAGCAGCTGGGCGTACTCGTGCGGTCGGGCATCCACTGCGCACCCCACGCCCACGCCACGGTGGGGACGCTCGATAGCCACGGGGCGTTCCGCCTGTCCTTTGGACCGTTCGTGACCGAGGACGATGTACGCTTCGCCTGCGGTGCTTTGGCGGAGGTGTGCGCCGAGGTGAGCGCGGCCGCGCCGCCGGTGCGGGCCTGACCCTACCATCCCGGCCCATGGCCAAGCGAAACGACCGTGAGCCCGAACCGCCCCGCGTCGCTGTCGTCGTGTCGCGCTACAACGCGACCGTTACGGAGCGGCTGCTGGATGGTGCGCTTACTGCGTACGCCGATCGAGTCGGGGTAGGAGCGGTGGATGTGATCACGGCACCCGGCGCGTTCGAGCTGCCGGCGCTGTGCCTGGGCGCGGCCCGCGAGGGTGCGGAGGCGGTGGTCGCGCTCGGGTGCCTCATCAAGGGCGAGACCATGCACGACCGCGTGATTGCGGACGCGGTGGCGCAGGGGCTCATCAACGTGACCATTGTCACCGGCGTTCCGGTCACCTTCGGCGTGCTGACTGTCAACAGCGCGGCACAGGCGATGTCCCGCTCGGGCGGCAAGGAAGGAAATAAGGGCGCTGACGCGATGAACGCGGCGCTGGATGTTCTTCAGGTTTCGAATGGAGAGCGGGCCGCATCATGGGCCGGCGGCGCGGGGCTACCGTCGCCGGTGAAGGATAAGCTGAAACGGAGCCCGCGCCGATGAGCACGCCCAAGTCACCCGAGGAACTGCGGACGCTGGCCTACACCGGCGTGTTCCAGCTCTCCGGGGCGGTCGAGGGCGCGGTGTCGGGCGGTGTGACCGGAGGTGAGGACGAGCTGTCGCAGCTACCCCGTCGCGCGGCCGACCAGGTGATGAACATGGCGGCGCGGCGGTTGGCGTTCCAGCTGCTGTACGAGCTGGACCAGAAGCGCCCCGGCGACGCGGACGCGGCGATGGTGGTGCGCGACGCGCTCAAGGGCGTGCGCGACCTCGGCCCGGTCGCGGCGGAGGTCGTGTCCGAGCTTGTGCTGGGGGCGTGGTCCGCGCGGAGCGCCGCCGACGCGGAGTACCGCGAGCTCGCGCCGGAGTGGCCGACGCACCGGCAAGCGGCCGTCGATCGGGCGTTGCTGCGGCTGGCGCACTTCGAGATGAGCAGCGGCCGCAACCCGGCGAAGGTCGTCGTGAACGAGACGGTGGAGCTGGCCAAGCACTTTTCCACCGAGAAGGCACCGGGGTTTATCAACGCGCTGCTCGACAAGGTGATGAAGCGGGTCGAGAGCCGCCCCAATCTGGCGAGCGGCGGCGAGGCCCCGGGAGAAGCGGCGCAGGGATGAGCTTCTTCAAGTCCATCTTCGGCAAGGTCAAGCAGGGCTTCGAGAAGGGGCTGGAGAAGACCCGCGAGGCGTTCGTCACCGGCGTCACCGGCGTCCGCTCGCTGCTGCTGGGCCGCAAGCTCGATGAGGAGCTCATCAAAGAGCTCGAGAACCGCATGCTCTCGGCCGATGTGGGCGTGAAGACCACGTCGCGCCTGATCGAGAACATCCGCGCCGATTACCACTCCGGGAAGATGACCAGCGGCGATCAGGTGCTGGATTACATGAAGTCCGAGATCAAACGGCTGTGGCCCGCGGAGGAGCGGTCGCTCAAGCTCGCGCCCATCGGACCCACGGTGATCCTGATGACCGGCGTCAACGGCGTGGGCAAGACGACCTCGATCGCCAAGCTGTGCCAGACGCTGCGGTCGCAGGGGAAGTCGGTGATGCTGGGCGCGTGCGACACTTTTCGCGCGGGCGCGGTCAAGCAGCTCGAGGTGTGGGCCGAGCGGCTGGGCGTCGAGGTTGTCAAGGGTCAGCAGGGCGGTGACCCCGCGGCCGTGGCGTTCGACGCCTGCGCCGCGGCCAAGGCCCGGCGCGTGGATGTGCTCATCCTGGACACCGCGGGGAGGTTGCAGACGCAGGACCCGCTCATGAGGCAGCTGGGCAAGATCCGCAATGTGATCAGCAAGCAGATCGAGGGCGCGCCGCATGAAGTCCTGCTCGTGCTCGACGCGACCAGCGGTCAGAACGCGTTGCGGCAGGCCGAGGAGTTCGGCAAGGTGGCGGGCGTCACAGGCATCTTCCTGAGCAAGCTCGACGGGACGGCCAAGGGAGGGATTGTGATCGCCGTGCGTGAGGTGACCTCAATCCCGGTGAAGTTCGTTGGGGTGGGAGAAACGCCTGAGGACGTGCAGCCATTCGACCCTGAGGCGTTCGTCGAGGCGCTGTTCGCGGCCTGATTGCCGTGCTTGCATCCTGTGGCGTTTGCCATGGCCTTCACCAGCCCTCTTTCAGGTGGTTATCGCCATTGACTCCGGTGGTAGACTCGGCCGCACGGAGGTGCCCCGTGGTTCGAGTTCTCGTCGCTGCCGCCGCTGCGATGATCCCCGCCGCTTCCACGCTCGCCACGTGGTCCATCCTGCTGGTGGACACCCGCACAGGCGAGATCGCTGTTGGCTCTGCGACGTGCCTGACCAACCTGGACCTTCAGGCGCTCACGCCGGTGCTGGTGGTAGGCGTCGGCGCGTGCACGGCACAGTCGGCCGGTGACACCTCGCAACTCAACCGTACGTTCATCCGCGACCGCATCCTGGACGGAATGCCTCCCGGGGACATCCTCCAGGCGCTCAACCTCTTTGACCAGGCGCACTTCACTCGCCAGTACGGGTTTGTCGATGTGCGCGGGAACGCCGCGACGTTTACTGGTGCCGGGGCCGGCGAATGGGCGGGCGGGCAGACGGGTTCGTTCTACTACAGCTACGCGGGTCAGTCGGGGCAGATCGTGTACGCCGTGCAGGGGAACGTGCTGACCGGCGCACCGGTGGTGGAGGCCGCGGTGCAGGCTATCCATGCAACAGAGGGTGATGTCGCGGCCCGGTTTATGGCAGGAATGGAAGCGGCTCGGCTGATGGGCGGCGATGGGCGCTGCTCGTGCCCGAGCGGGACCACCACGTGCGGGGCTCCGCCGGCGAGTTTCACGAAGTCGGCTCACATCGGCTACATGCTGATCGCCCGTGCCGGCGACCGCGACGGAGCCTCGGGCGTGTACCTCGCCAGCGTGAACCCGGCGGAGTTCGCGGTGGCTGACATCACGGGTGACGGCAAGCCGGAGGTCGCGGCCACGCCTTCGGGCTCAACCAACGCGTTCATCCTCACGAACGTGACTCCCGCGGGGTCGCCGTTCGCACGCTTCTCGCCGGCAACCGCGGTGCCGGTCCTCTCCGGCACACGCATCGTCGACTTCGCGGACTTCACGGGTGATGGCGTGCTGGACCTGCTTGCGGTGGGAACTTCGGCGGCGAGCGTCAATCCCGGGCTTGGGAACCTCACATTCGGCCCTCGCCGCGACACGGCCATCCCGATGACACCGCTGCTGGCGCGGGTCGGCGGCATCACGCCAGGCAACGGCCCTGATGTGGTCGCGCTGAGCACGACCAGCAGCACGCTGATGACCCTCATCAACGACGGGGCCGGCACGCTGGGCGCCCCGCTCACCATGGCTGCGGGTTCGAGTTCTACCGCGGTTTCATTGACCGATGTGGATGGCAATGGGAGTACGGATGCGCTCGTTGTTTCCAGGGGCAGCACGCCCCGGCTGCTGGTGTACAAGGGCAACAACAACGGCACGTACACGCCAGGCACTCACGCGGTCATTCCTCTCGTGTCGGTCGGCCTTGCGACGGCAGACTTCGACCACGACGGCGATGTCGACGCGGCGGTCGTGTCCCAGAGCACGCCGCGAATGCTGACGATCTACAGCAACAACGGCGCGGGCGTGTTCTCGCTCGCGGGCACGCACAACCTTGACCTGACCCCCACCAGCGTGGTGACGGGCGACTTCAATGGCGACACGCACGCGGACCTCGCGGTCCTGACGTCCACGAGTCAGTTCATGCACTTCCGCGGCAGCGGGACGGGCGCGTTTACGCTGCTCGGTCTCAGCCATCTTGGGTTCGCGAGCACGCGCCTGGTTGCTTCGGACCTGACCGGAGACGGTCGCAGCGACCTTATTTTCAACGCACCGGGCAGCGGCGTTGGGATCACGACACCGCGGGCTGACGGCACGTTCGCGGCAAAGGGTGGCACCGCGGGCGGCGACTACTTCATGTCGCTGAATGTGCCGAATACCATTGCCGCTGACCCGGACCCGGTACTCACGCTGCGGACGCAGTTTGACGCCTGGCGCACATCGCTTGAGGGTCGTGTGGACGCGGTTCAGAGCCTGGTGGAGACCACGCGGCTGCAGACGTACGGGGCGGGGGCGCGCTCAGGGGTGATGCGCGTCACGCTCCGCGACTGGCGCGGCCAGACCGTTACAGGCGCGGGCCTCGCTCTGAGCGTCGCCCGTATGCCGGGCGGGAGCGGCGCCGTGACCGCCGGGCAGGCCATGCAGGTCGCGCCCGGAGTATTCGAGCTATCGCTGACGAGCATGGGCGACTCGCTCGCGCCGGATCAGTTCGAAGTGGCCGTGCAGGACGGCACGCGGCGCGTGCTCCTGATGCCGCGGGTCAGCGTCCGGCAGTGGCAGTGCCCGGCGGACTTCAATGGCGACGGTGAGTCCGGGACCGATGACGACATCATGGCTCTCTTCCGCTGCATCGGCGGGCACTGCTGCGAGCTGTGCCTGGACTCGGATGTGAACGGGGATGGCGACGCCGCGACTGATCAGGACATCGAGGCGTTCTTCGCGGCCCTGGGCGGCGGCTGCGGCTGAAAGCGTCCCGGGTGCGACTCGAACGCACGACCTGCGATTTAGAAGACCGCAGGACAATGCTGAAAAACCCGGCCGTTCGGTACAACCCCCGCACCAACCCCCGCAACCCTCCGACGGCCCCGGTCTGCCGCCCGAACTGGCTGTCATCGTCGCTGCATGGCCCCGTCTGCCCGCGGTGATCCGGACTGCCATGCTGGCAATGGTGAGCGCAGCCGGCGCGGAAGGGTTGGCCACCCCACCCCTCCCCCCTCCTGCTAGCAGGAAAGGAGGACGGTCATGAGGTCGGGTCAGGCATGTTCAGCCCGCAAGGGGGACGGGTCGCAGTGTGGGGGAAGGCCGCGCCCGGGATCAGTGTTCTGCCTGTTCCACGACCCGGCGGCGGCGGGGGCCCAGCGCGAGGCGAAGGCCGAGGGTGACCGCCGGCGCTCGGCGGCCCGAGCGGTGGTCCCCGCCGATTCCCAGGACCTTCGCTTGGCGGCTCCGCTTCTCTGGCATCTGAGACAGACAGAACCAAGGGCGGCGCTCTCTGGCGCAGTCTCAGGGGCCTTCTCCTCAATCTTGGCTCTCTCTTTGTCGATGGTTGCGGCGCTGTCTCCTACCGCCTTGGCTACCTCTACCGTCTCTGTCTTTGTTGAGGGCAGAAGGGAGCCGCCAACCTTGCCCTTGGGCTCATCGGCGCAGGGCTGCTGGCGGCTCCTCAGCCGCAGCCTTGGGGCAGCAAGCGCATTGCGCTCTCGATCACTGGCGGAGGCTGCTGTTCCTACAGGCGGCGGCGCGACGGATCTCGGATGCGTACTTCGACGGCGCCAAGGTCCTCTATGCGAAGACGGAGGAGTGCCTGGCGGAGAACCTCTCCGGGATCGAAAAGGTGCTTGCCATGGCCGTTGGTTCCAGGGAGGAGAGGGGGCGGCCACCAGAGGAGGGCATGGACTACCGCGAGCTGGCCCCGACACCTCAGGAGGTGGCGGAGGCGGCTGATGAGATTGCAACCGCATGGGTCGTTAACGTGCAAGGGGCGATTGCTGGGGAGTTCGGCGAAGACGATCACGCCGTTGGGTTGCTTGGCTCCGTCCTGCTGAAGGGCCAATGACTCCCTTGCGTCGGGGGCCGAAGGTGATCACACGAAGGCGCTCAGAGGCACAAAGTGATCACCTTCGGCACACTGGGGGCTACCACGACACGTCCGGGCGAAGATGATCAGCTTGGTTGGCCAGCGGCGTTTCGTAAGGAGCGTCAGCGGGCTTTAGAATGAGAGCCGCCCCAGGCGAGCGGGGGGTGCTCAGCACTGGGGCGGGCTCTACGAAGGGGAGCGGCCGCTTAGGTGCGCGCGGCAGCTGGTTCATGAAGGCGGCCGTAGATGGCAGCGTACTCGGTAGCCATCCGCCGCGCGGTGAAACGCTCCTTCGCCCGTGCCCTGACGAGCTCGCGTGGAAGTCTGAGGGCCAAGGCGACCGCCCGCGCGAGCTCTGCATGACTGCTGACAAGCACTCCTGTGGTGCCGTTATCGATCACCTCGGGCGTGGCCCCCGTCCGCGTCGCAACCACCGGCGTGCCGCACATCATCGCCTCGACCTGCACCAGTCCGAAGGGTTCGGGCTCGCTAAGCGGGTACAGCAGCGCGGCGGCGCCGCCAAGCAAGGCGTCACGCTCGGCCCGATCCACCGCCCCGGCGTAACGCACGGCCTCGCCATCAATCCGACATGCGATGTGCTCGTCAAAGTACTCGTTGCGCGGGCCAGCCAGCATGATGGGCATCGCGAGCTCCTTCGCAACCCTTATTGCCTCGAGCGGGCCCTTGCCCGCGATGAACCGGCCCAAATAGCAGAGATAGCCACCGGACTCGCGCCTGAACGTGAAGGCCGTCGGATCGACGCCGTGGTAGACCACGCCGGTGGGCGTCAGCCGTCGTGAGGACCATTGGAAGTGCGACACTCCAACGATCGCCGCGTCCGGGAAGCGGGCCGCGAGCAGCTCCTCGTCGTCGTACGGCGTTGTGTGGAGCGTGTGGACCATCGGGCAGTGTGACAATGGCTGCAGCGGCAATCCCCACAGGTACGCGTGGCTGTGGATCACATCGAAACGGTGGGACTCACCGACCGCCTGCGCCAGCGTCATCCAGTCGCAGACCTGCCAGTCCGACGGGGTGCCCGGCATCCCATAGGCACCCGGGTGGGTACGGACGAACTCGGCACCCGCCGGCACTTCCGCTCCTCCGCAGCCGAACACCGTCACCTGGTGCCCGAGGGCGATCAGTTCGCGCGTCAGCAGCCACACCAGGCTTTCAACGCTCCCGGTCTGGTCCTGGCGGACTGGCCCGCTGCTGGTTGCGACTTGGGCGATCTTCACCGCATACACCCCCCTACAGGCCCGCCCGCGCGAGCAAGCTGGCGAGGACCGCATCACTCCCGAAGTGGCTCTCCGCCACCTCGGCCGCGGCCCGTGAGTGAGCCTCATAGTTCGACTCGATCGCATCGATCGCCACGAGGATGTCCTCCATCGAGGAAAACGCGAATAGGCCGCGCCCCGTGGGCATATGCCGCTCGAACCCGGTCGCCTGTGTGATCACGGGCCTGCCCGCAGCAAGGTAGCAGACGCTCCGGTCGCTGAACCAACCCGTCCGGGGCCGGACATACTGGTCGCGGGCGACGGTGAACTCGGCCCGGCTCTGCTGGATGTAGCCGCGGTAGCGGTCGATATCACTCGAGATCGGGACTGCGTCCACGTTCTCCCAGCCATTCACGCGGAGGAGCGTGCGGACGGAGTGATCAACACCCGCGGCCATCTCGAACCGAAGGGGGCGGCGGCGAGGGACATCCAGGAACTTGCGGAACTCGCGGTCCTTGGTCCAGTAGTAACGCTCGCCCTGCCACTCGATGCCATCCCCCTTGTTGTGCCAGGTAGTGATCGTGGTATACCCGTCGCCGCCGCGGCTGCTGGTGCGCCACAGGTCCATGTACACGGGCTGGCTCGTTGGCTGCCAGTTGTATCGCGTCACAGGCGTCGATGAGTGGAGGGTCCCGACGCTCTCGCCGAAACTGAAGAAGTGGGTATGCGGGTCCAGGAAGGCGATGGTCCGCTCGTCACCCTTCGCCACCTTGACCTGCGTGGCGAATGGGTCCGACTCCACGTAAAGACGGCGGGGAATGCCCCGGTGCTCGTCGCGCAGATCATGGGCGCCGGTCACGTTGAGCACGGCGTCGGCCCTACGGCACACGTCCAGCATCCGTGCCTTGGACATGCCGACCCACACGTCCTGCGGTGTCCGGTACCCCCAGCGTCCGTCCAGCCCGAACCGCTCAAAGACCCGCTGCACGGCCGCGATATTGCGAGAGGGGTCCGGCGTGTAGTCGCCGACGGTCGGGTCGTAGACATCCGCGAGCGTGTCCTCCAGGTAGTACACGTCGTACCCCAGGCGTCGCAAGCCCAGCAGGTAGTGGAGGAACTGGTAGGTGACCCCCGCGAGAGGGTAGAAGAACATGATCCCCAGGACGACGATCCTTCCCTTGTGTTCAGGCATCGTCGCCCTCCTCGATTGCGCGGATCACGCGTGCCGGGTTCCCGCCCGCGATGGTCATCGGGGGGATGTCGGTGCACACGACGGAGCGTGCCCCCACGATGGCGCCCTCCCCGATGGTCACGCCCGGGAGGATGCACGTATCGAAACCAACCCAGACATTGCGCCCGAGCCGGACCGGGCGCGTAGGGGCGGCCTCGCCCAGGCGGCGGTCCGACCTGCTCGCGGCATTGCGGAGGGCCATGCGGCGGGCCTCCAGATCGAAGTCGGTGCGGTAGGAGTCCATGATCACCACGTTCCACGACAGCAGCGCATAGTCGCCGATCTCGACCAGCTCATCGCAGCGGATCAGCAGGTTGTTCAGCATGCAGCAGCGCCCAATGCGGACCAGGCCGTGCGGCCCGACATCCAGCATCGTGCCCGTGTACAGCGCCGCGCCCTCCTCGACGGTGAGCCCGACGGCCAGTTCACTGCGGAAGCCCTCGAAGCAGAGAGCGGTCTCGATCAGCGCACGCGGGTGGATCTCCACGTTGTCGGGGATGCTGCCCGGGTGCCAGTCGTGTGGGATTCTGCGGGGCATCTCAGCTCACCACCTTCGCTGGGTTGCCCATGACCCGGGCGCCGGCCGGAACATCGCGGGTGATGAGCGAGCCAGCCTCCACCACCGCGCCGCGTCCGATCCGCACCCCTTTCAGAATGGTGGCGCAGGGACCGATCCAGACATCATCCTCGATGATGACGGGGCGCGAGACCGCTGGGGGTCGGCGCTCCCCGGCAGCAATGGGGGAGCAGGCGATTGCGTCCTGCTGCCGCTGCGCCGGCGCGATCGGGTGGAAGTCCGTGTCGGCGATCGCCGTGTTCCAGCCAATGGCCACATAGCTCCCAATCTCGATCCGCTCCTCGCTCAGGAGCATCACCGACGAGAGGTGGCACCAGTCCCCGATGACGAGCTGGGCATGCTCTCCAAGGGCGAGGTGCACCCCGTCAAGGGTTGTGCAGCGCCCCGCCACCACGGCCTGCGCGTGACGGGAGCGGAACCGCCGGAGCACATGGTCACCGGTTAAGAGACTTCCTGGACCAAGCACGATCGAGGGAGGGAGCGCACCGTGGCTCCAGGCTCCGGGGGGCAGTGGCTGCTCAGCCATGCGCGGGCCCTCCTGTTGCGGGCTCTCCCAGCTGCAAACGGCACATTTCGGCGTACCACCCGCCGGCCGTTACAAGCTCCTCGTGCGTGCCGCTCGCCACGATCCTTCCGCGCTCCATGACGATGATCCGGTCTGCATGCCGCACCGTGGCCAGCCTGTGGGCGATGACCAGGGTGGTGCGGCCCCGGCGCGCGGCGCGGAGGGCCTCCAGGATGCTTGCCTCGGTCATGGCATCGAGTGCGCTGGTCGGCTCATCGAGGATCAGAATGGGCGCGTTCTTCAGCAGCGCCCGCGCGATGGCAATCCGCTGACGCTCACCCCCGGAGAGCGTGGCCCCACGCTCTCCCACGACGGTCTGGTAGCGCTGCGGGAGCGAGTTGATGTGGTCGTGGATGCCGGCCGCCTTCGCGGCGGCCGCCACCTCATCCATCGTTGCGCCCGGCCGCCCGTACGCGATGTTGTCGGCCACGCTCATCGGGAACAGGTAGGTCTCCTGCTGCACCAACGCGACGTGGTCGCGGACGCTGCGCACCGTCAGGTCGCGCACGTCTGCGCCTTCGACCCGCACTTCGCCAGACCATGGATCGCACAGGCGGGCGATCATGGCCGCGAGCGTACTCTTGCCCGCGCCGCTCGGCCCCACCAGGGCCACCGTGCGTCCGGCCGGGAGCCTGAGATCGACGCCATTGATTGCAGCACGCCCGGGCTCGTACCCCCAGGTGACGCAACGGAACTCAACCTCGGCGGCCTTCGTGGGAGGAATGGCCAGCGCTGCAGCGCCTGGAAGATCGTGGACCTCCTGCTGCTCCTCCAGCACCTCGCGCACCCGCCGCGCGGCCCCCGCCGCCTGCGTGCCGCTGCTCATCGACTGAGAGAGCGTGTCGAGTGGCGCATATAGCATGGCAAGGTAGGCCAGGAACACGAGCAAGCCTCCCACCGTCAGCCTGCCGCTCTGCACCTCGTGTGCACCGACGATCAGCATGCCCGCTCCCGCGACGGAGGCCACCGCCCCACTGAGCACCTTCAGGCGGAACTGCGCGCGTGTCAACGCCACCGCGCTCGTGAGTACACGGTCGTACGTCCGCGAGATCCTCGCCTCTGCCAGCGGCTCCGCGGTGAAGGCCTGGAGCATGGGCGCGGCGACCAGCGACCGTTCCGCGTCGTCCCAGATGTCCGCTTCCGACTGGGCATACTCATAGCCGCGGTCGTAGATGGCGGGTGTGTAGCGGCGCACGATCAGCGCGAGGGCAGGTACCGCGATCGCGGCGAGCAAGGTGAGCTTCACATTGAGTGCCAGCATCATGCCGGCGGCGATGGCGATCGTCACGACCGCGGCGGCCGCAGGAAGGAGGGAGTCGCGGAGAATCGTCGTGATCGAGGTGCAGTCCTCGGTGACCCGCCGCATCAGGTCACCGATCGAGCGCCTCGCGTGTGACCTGAGCGAAAGGCCCTGCAACTGGGCGTACACATCCGCCGCCAGGTCGTACGAGAGCCGCTGTCCAACGGAGGTGTTCAGCCCGGCCTGCGCGACATTGAGCAGGCTGACGGCGCCGTGAACGCACACGACACACAGGACTGCGGCGCCAATCAGGCCCCAGGTTCCCCATCCCTCGGTGATCGACGAGAGCGGAGCCGGGAGCGGCTCGGTTCCCAGCACATTGTCCACCAGCACCTTCATCGGCCACGGGAGCAGCGCGCTCAGCGCCGCCTCCGCCAGCATGAGCCACGCGAGCACGCCCAGTCCCGCGCGGCGTCGGCGGCCGTAGGTGAGCACCCACTTCCAGAGCGGCTGCGGGGCCGGTCTCATGCCACCCCCCCGACGGGCTCATGCCCGCACTGGCGGCGCCACATCCTCGCGTAGAGCCCACCCGCATTGAGCAGTGCGTCATGCGCGCCCGACTCGTGGATGCGTGCGTCGGCGAGCACCACAATCCGGTCCGCCCTCCTGACGGTGGAGAGGCGGTGGGCGATGATGATGGTGGTCCGCCCCTCACAGGCGGTTTCAAGCGCATCGATGAGCGAGCGTTCGGTCGCGGCGTCAAGGCTGGCGGTGGGCTCATCTAGCACCAGGATGGGTGCCTTTCGGACCAGCGCCCTCGCGAGCGCCAGCCGCTGCCGTTCACCGCCAGAAAGTGTGTGTCCGCGGGACCCGATCTCAGTCGCGTAGCCGTCCGAAAGACGTGTGATGAAGTCATGAGCGCCAGCCGTTCGGGCGGCGCTCACGACCTCCTCGTCGGAGGCATCCGGCCGTCCGATCCGGATGTTCTCCGCGACCGTGCCGTCGAGCAGCTGCGGTTCCTGGAACAGTACCGCAACCCGGGAGCGGAGCTCCCGCAGGTCGGCATCCCTCGCGTCCACGCCGCCGATGCGGACGGTGCCCGCCTGCGGGTCGATCAATCGGGCGACCAGCATCGCGAGCGTGCTCTTGCCCGCTCCACTCGGGCCGACGATCGCCACCGTCTCGCCCGGTGAGATGGCGAAGGAAACCTCCTCGAGCACGGGCCGTCCGGGCTCATACGCGAAGCTAACCCGGTCGAACCTCACGCCAAGCGCGGCCGCTGGCGGCATCGGCGCGCCCCCTTCTTCGACCTCTGGCCGTGTGCCAATGACCTCGGCAACACGCTCCGCGCTCGCGGTCATGCCCCTGGCGGAGGTCCACGCCGACGCCAGGGATGAGAGCTGCCCGGTGAGGGTGGTCTGGTAGGCGATGAACACCAGCAGCATGCCGACAGTCAGACGGCCCGACAGAACCTCGCGCGCCCCCAGAAGCAGCACGCCGGCCAGGGCAAGGGTGGCCACACCACTCGCCCCTGCACCTGCCATGGCGCCGAGAACCGCGGTCCTCCGCTGCGTCCTGAGCGTCTCGGCCGTGAGAGATCCGAATCTCGCCTGCTCGCGATGCTCCTGAGCGAATGCCTGCACAACGGCCAAGCCCGCAAAGGTCTGGTGGACATGCGACTCCAACCTCGCTTCGCTCTGCCGCTCCTCCGACTTCGCCCGGTGAGCCCGCCGCCCAAGGACGATCGAGAGCCACGCTACGCCCGGCGTGCTCGCCAGAGCGACGGCGCCCAGCCACGGGTTCAGCCGCAGCATGATGGCCGCGCTCCCCAGCCCCACGACCAGCGCCTGCATGGGTGCGAAGAGCAGCGACGAGGCGGCGTTGTACACGCACCACGAGTCCCCGGTCACCCGCCCCACCGAATCGCCAACGGGTGTGCGGGCGTGGAACACCGGCGACCGGCGAAGCAGCCTGGCGAAGACCACTCGCCCCAGCCGGTAGACCCCTCCCTGTCCGACGCGCACCCACCGCATCGTCAGCGCAACATCAACCCAGGCATCGAGGGCGAAGATGACCACCGCCGCGGCCGCGGCCCACGCCGCCACACCCCGCGTCGTGTCTGCCCCTGGGATGAGATCAGCGAACGTTCCACTCCACCCGGGAGCGCTGCCGACCAGAGAATCCACGATCACCTGCACCGGCCAGGGTTGAAGCAGAGCGAACGCGGACGATGCCAGCGTCAGGAGCCACATCCCCGCCAGTTTCCGCGCCGGTAGCGGGGCGGCCTTGAGGGCCGCTCTCCATGCCCCGTGTTGGCCAGGCGCGACGCTCACTTCCCCTTCTCCAGCCCCTCCGCCACCCGCCTGAACGTTGCCATCGCGGCCCCGATCTCCCGAATCGCGAGCACCGCCAGAATCGCGCCGGCAAGCCAGCCGGCGCTCGCCAGTATGTACTCACCCTGACGCGTTGCGACCCAGCACACACCCAGCAGCACGAGGAACACGCAGGTCCCAAGTGGGGCGACCCGCGGGTGGCCATCCCATCGCACCCACTGGACACGCTTCGGCAGGTCAGAGGTGAACTGCCGGACCCTGACCCGCCCAACGAGCCCGCCCCGGAGCTCCAGGTCCCAACCCGCGAACTCGTGCCCGCGAACCACGACCGCACCACCCTGTCGCAGTGCGCCCTCAAGGTCGGCGAGCCGCTGGAACGGGTCTCTCCAGTGAGCCGACCAATGCTGGATCGTGGAACTACGCGGCAATGCGAACCCGTGAACGCCGCGGAATCGCCACGGAGTCAGCCCCTCCTGCACCCGACCAACAAACCGCGCCATCGGTTGCATGAGGTACAGGAACGCGATCAGCGCCCGCATCCCGATCAGGCGCATGCCCCTCCAACGGCAATCAACCGGTGCTCGTGCCGCGTGAACGCACGCCTGCACACCCGCGAATACCAGCATGCAACCGAGAATGCCCGCGAACAGAAGCATCCCCGGCCAAATGATCCCTAGCATCGCGAGCACGGCCAGCCCGATGGACACGCCGTGCCACTCGGGCATCGCCGGCAGAGCCCATAGGAGTGAGCGGTCGGTGGGGTAGACATGCTGGAACAGCGCCATGCCCCACACGCCGTGGTAGATCCTTCTCCGCGAGGGCGCGAGCGAGGGCGGCGACCCTCCCGCGTACAGCCGTCCGGCCCAGCGGGCGTGGCCCACCGCGTTGTACTTCTCCGGCCACTTCCGCTCCAGGTCGGCCTCGGCACGCCCGTAGTTGCGCTGCTGTCGCCAGAAACTCCTCACTGAGCCGCGCCGGTGATGCCACACCTGGGCCGCCGGGCTGAATCCCAGTGTCCAGCCCCGGTCCTGCAGGCGCCAGCACACGTCTACGTCATCCCCCGCGATTCTGAACTGATGGTCGAACCCGCCGATTGCCTCCAGCGCCCACCGCCAATAGGCCATGTTGCAACCTGGAACGTGCTCCGCGACCGTGTCCGAGAGCAGAACGTGGGTCGGGTTCCCGGGGGTGGCACTCACGCACGTCGCCGTCGGACCATCGCTGGGCACATGGAGATTCGGCCCGCCCGCGCCGGCGTGCCCGTCCAGGAGCGTGGCCGCGAGGTACTGCAGCCACTGGGGATCAGGTGCGGCATCATCATCCACATAGGCAATGACCTCCCCCGTCGCCTCCATCCAGCCGGTGTTGCGGGCAGCGCTCAGCCCGCGGTTCTCGGTGGTGATGACCCGGAAGGGGAACTCCGCCGCGATCTCGCCGGCGCAATCTGTGGAGCCGTCGTTGACGACGATCACCTCGAAATCGGGGTAATCGAGGCGTGCAAGCGCTTCCAGCGTCTCACGGATGGTCCTCGAGCCGTTGTACGTGCAGACCACCACTGTCGCTCTGGGGAGAGGCCGCCGGGCCAGGCACGGCGCCTCCGCAAAAGCAGAGCGAACCGCGCTGAGGGCGGGCTTTGGCGTGCGGTCCGCGCGGGTCAGGCCGAAGCGCCAATCGAGGATGTCCTCGCCCCCGCGGTGCCATTCATCCGTCCACGAGAACACGCACGCGCCGGCACAACCCGTGGCGAAGGCCGCTCGCACCTGCCATGAGAGCGACGCCGCCTGAACACCCTCACCGTTCCGCAGGCTGTCCAGCCCGATCTCCGTCAAGAGCAGGGGCCGCTCGCCGGCCAGGTTCTGAATCCGGGCGAGGTACCTCTCCAGCTTGACGCGGTCCTCCAGGAACACGTTGAATGAGAGGAAGTCGAGGAACGGAAGCTCCAGGTACTCGGTCGATGGATAGTTCACGTACGTGACCAGCGTGTCCGGGTCGGCCTGTTTGCAAGCGTCGGACAAGTGCCGCAGGTGGGCCTCGATGCGCCGATAGCCATACCACCGAACCACTGGTGCTGGGACCTCGTTACCGATGCAGTACGCAAGCACGCCGGGGTGACCGCGGTATTCTCGCGCCATGCGCACGACGGCGTCAATGCTCTCGCGCCGCAGGCGACGGTCTTCAACGAAGTTCAGGTGCTGAGCCCACGCCGCACCTAGCAGCACCCGCAGTCCCTCCGCACTCGCAAGGTCCAGCATCCAGCGCGGAGGCATCGTGTATACCCGGACCGTGTTGATCCCCGCTGCGGCCATGTTCCGGAAGTCGGCTGCCACCCGCTCCCGCGTGTGGTATTCCCCCTCCGGACCGGGCCGGAACGGCCCGTAGGTCACGCCTTTGACGTAGAACTTGCGGTCGCCCTCGAAGAGGAACTTGCCCGCCGCACGCACGCGGGCTGCACGCGAGGAGTCGTTGATCACCGGCGTCGGGGTATGGGAGACGGCCGTCACGAGGCAGTCCCTCCGCGCGATCCGGCCACGCCTAACAATCCGGCGTGAACGTGCTCGTTATTGCCCCCCACCCTGACGACGAGGCCATCGGCTGCGGCGGGGCCGTGCTGAACCACGTCGATGCTGGCGATCGCGTCGTCGTTGCCGTGCTGACCTCGGGCGAGCTGGGCCTCAAGCACCTGCCGCGCGAGGAGGCGTGGCGCGTGCGCGAGGCCGAGTCGCTGGCCGCGGCCTCCCTCCTGGGAACCAAGGCCCCCCACTTCCTCCGCCTGCCGGACTGGGGACTGGAACACGCAGTCCAGGCCGCGGCGTCGGAGCTCGCCCCGATCATCGCCCGCGAACAGCCGGAACTCATCTACCTGCCGCATGAGGGGGACGGACATCCCGACCACCGGGCCTGCATGGCGATCTTGCGTGCCGCCCTTGCCGGGAGACCGGGAGCGACCCCGCGCCTGCGAGCCTACGAGCTGTGGTCCCCGCTCCCCGCCGTTGACCATCTTGAGGATGTTTCTGCCGTCATGCAGCGGAAGCTCGCCGCGGTCCGAGCGTTCCCGTCGCAGCTCGCGCAGCTGCCGTACGACGTCGCAATCGAGGGACTGAACCGCTACCGCGGCGCGGTGTCGATGCATGCCACGCACGCGGAGGCGTACGCGTGCCCGACCCTCTGATCGGTCGGCCACCGATGACCCGCGTTCAGGGCTCACTGATGTACACCCCTTCGAGTGCCGCCTCGGTGAGCGGCACGGTCGCGACGTGTCCGTCCAGGAACGTCACGTTGGTCGCCCCCTTGTGCCGCATCCCGCCGCGCACAAAGCCGGCGGTGTAATCGACCGGTGCGCCGAACTGATAGAAGACGCCGCCGACGAACTGCTCCTCGGGCATGTAGAGCCTGTACCACGCGTTGTAGTGCGCGAACGTGTAGCCGGGCATAGTTTCTTCGTCGTAGAACAGGGCGTAGTTGATGTCCGCCGGCGGCTCAAAGACCCGCGGCTCGCCGTCCGCCACATAAGCGGTCATGGACGGGAACTTGCCCTTGTAGAGCTTCCCGAAAAGTCGCGTGCTCGAGGTGTACGACTCCCCGAGGGCCCACTCGTTCAGCATGTACGAGGTCATCTCACCCAGCCCGTTCGCGACGGTCCAGGTGAGGTCCTCCGGCAGGAGCGTGTTGCCCAGGTGCTTGAGCTGCTGCTGGTCGAACGTGCTGTCGTCGGGGCAGCGGGTGAGGGAGGTGAAGTCTCCGGAGGCATCGGGGTCCTCGCCGGGAAACCCGAGCTTCACCCGCATGGCGGCTTTCGAGGAGGTGTCAAAAGGCACGCCCGAGTGGGCCGCCAGCGAGGCGAAGAACGGGAAGGGCCGTTCGGCACTCCCGGGACCAGACTCGAAGTAGAACATGAGGTTGGACGGCAGACCGGCGCGGGTGAACTGGGCCCGGGAGTGCTGCCAGAGCCGGCCGGCGATCGGCGCCTGCTCCTTGCGGTCTAGCGCAAAAGAGGCGGTGAGCGCCGAGAGGGACTGGAGCTTGACCCCGCACTTCACCGTCCGTGCCGCCGCCCTCGCGCCCGAAAGCACCGGGAGCAGGAGGCCGACGAGCAGGGCGATCACACCAATGACCACCAGCAGCTCAATCAGCGTGAACCCGGTGGCCCTGCGGCTGGCTCTGCCGCGGTAAATCAGCATGGGCCGCCCCCGAGCACCCTGAAGAAGCTCTCGATGTCCTGATCGGTCCCCGTATCGCCGTCCATGTTGAAGTCAGCGGGGCCGCAAGTGGCGCAGCACGTTCCACCGATGCACGCGAAGAAGGCCTCGATATCCTGGTCCGTGCCCGTGTCACCATCGCCGTTGAAGTCGGCCGTGCACCCGGGCTGCCCCATGCTCACGACCACTTCGCCAGAGGTGGTGCTCCCGCACGCGTTGGAGAGAACAACATCGTACGTTCCCGCATCACCCTCCTCCGCCGGGCTGATGACGAGGGACGCCGTCGTCGCGCCGCTCACGCGCCCCCCATTGCTCAGCGACACCCCCGCACGACGCCACTGGAACGCCTCCGCGCCGGACGCCTCCACCGTGAGCACCAGTGGCTGGCCCGGCGTGAGCGAAACGGCGCCCGCCAGCGACTGAACGGCCGGCCGCCCCGAGCGGAGCTCCCAGGTGTCGCTCGCGTAGCTCGCATCGAACCCGCCTGACATCACGACGACGCCGCGGATACGGTCGTACGCCATTGCCGGCGCATCGCGCCCGCCCGGTCCGTTGCTGCTCCTGATGGACCAGTTCGCGCCGTCCCACTGCCATGTCGGCGCCGGGTACCCGTTGATGTCTACACCGCCGTACAGCAGCACCGCCCCTGCCAGCTCGTCATAGACCAGCGTTCCACCCGACCGCGCGGAAGGACCGCTGGAGGACACTAGGGACCAGGTGTTGCCATTCCACTCCCAGGTCTCACCGCTTGCTGAACCGCCGGCGCCCCCTGCGGTCTCGCCGCCGAACAGCACCGTCACCCCGCGGTGACGGTCATAGGCCATGGCGTGCCGGTGCCGGGCCGTGGGTCCGCTGACGGCCCGTTGCGCCCACGCGGAACCGTTCCACTCCCAGGTGTCCGCGTGAAGGCTGTTATTCCCGGTGATACCACCGAACAGCACCGTCACTCCGCGCCCCTCATCATGGGCCAGCGCAGTCCCGTGCCTCGCCGATGGACCGGCGGAGATGCGAAGAACCCAGCCAGCTCCATTCCACGCCCAGGTGTCTCCGAACTCCGTCGTGCCGGCGGCGCCGCCAAACAGGACGAGCTGCGAGCGTCCATCCTCGTACGCCATTGCATGCCCCGACCGTGCGCTCGGCCCCGTCACGGGCTTCGCCGTCCAGACGCCCGCGCCGGGGTTCCACGCCAGCGTCGCGGCGCTCGGCCCTTGAGCCGTGTCACCGCCGAACATGATGGTCTCGTTCCGCGCGGCGTCGTACGCCATTGCGGTGTACGCCCGTGCAGGCTGCGCGGGGCCGCTCAGCAGCGTCCACGCTGTGCCGTTCCAGCCCCAGGTCTGTGCGCTGTAAGCACCGTCCTCGCCGCCGTACAGCACGCACTGCTGCCGCACGTTGTCGTACACCATCGCGGGCCCGCCCCGGGGTGAGGGCCCGCCGCTCGACCGCAGGGTCCAGCTCGTCCCGTTCCACTCCCACGTCTCGCCGCTGTAGTTCCCCGCGAGGTATCCGCCGAAGAGCACCGTCACGCCCCGCGCGGCGTCGTACGCCATCGCGTGGAAGCACCTAGGCGCTGGGCCGGACACCTGACGCTGGGTCCACGATGTCCCATTCCACTCCCATGTTTCGCCGTTGACCACGCCCGTGTCGCCGCCGAACAGGACCATCACTCCGCGCGCGGAATCAAACGCCATCGCTGCCGCTCCCCGCCCGGAGGGGCCCCCGCCGGCGCGCGCCGTCCACCCGTTCGCGCCCAGTACCCAGGTGTCGCCCGCCAGGCTGAACAAGGTGTAGCCGCCGAACATCACGACTTGGTTCCGCGCACTGTCGTAGGCGATCGCGGGCGACCCCCGCGCGATCGGCGAGGCCCCGCCCCGCATCGTCCACGAGCCCGGCCCCCCCCCGTTCCACTCCCAGGTCTGGTTCGTGTAGGTGAAGCCGTTGAACCCGCCATAGAGGACCGTCACGCCCCGGGCAGCGTCGTACGCAATCCCGTGCGCATCTCGCCCGGTCAGGCCACCGAACCCGCTCGTTCCCCGCAGATTCCACGCCGACCCATTCCACTCCCAGGTCTGGCTGTTGTAGCCGCCGGAGTCGTCACCCCCGAAGGTGACTGCGACCCCGCGGGCAGTATCGAAGGCCATGGCGTGGTACACCCGCCCGCCCGGCCCGGGCGTGCGGTTGACCCAGTCGCACTGCGCGGAGGCGCTGCGTTCCCCTGCCCCGAGCCCCACCACCAGGCCCAACGCACACCAGACCCCGGACCAAAGCGAAACGCGCATAAGCCCTCCCGTTCATCCACAGGAGACGCCTCGCCCCGTCCTGATACACCGATTGGCCAATATGCTTGAGCGATTGGACTCCGACCAGGCCCTCATTCAGGCGGCAACTCAAGGGAACGAGCGGGCATGGGCCGCGCTGGTTGGGCGTTACCGGCGCCTGGTCTACTTCGTTCCTCATTCCCAGGGACTTCCGCCGGAGGGCTGCGATGATGTGTTCCAATCCACCTTTCTCGCGCTGGTGCGCAACCTGCACACGCTGAGGGACGCTCAGGCACTGTCCAAGTGGCTGGTCACGACGGCGACACGGGAGTGCTGGAAGTGGACTCGCCACCACCGATGGGAGAGCGCGGCCCCGGCGGGAATGCCCACAGATGGAGCTGCCGACGAGCTGGTCGAACGCGCCGAACTCCAGGCAAAAATCCGTGGCGCTCTGGACACGCTGGGCGGCAGGTGCGAGCAGTTACTGAAAGCGCTCTATCTAGCGCGGCAGCCCGTCTCCTATGACGAGATCTCGCAACGGCTGGGCATCCCGGTCGGGAGTATCGGCCCAACGCGCAACCGCTGCCTGGCCAAACTCCTGATGATCCTCGACCCGACCCTCGGCGAGAAAAGACCGTGACCGTGTATCACGAAGCCCCGAGCTTGACTCCTTTGGACGAGACACGGCGGACTCGCCGGGGGAGAACGCATGGCGCCGGAACTTGAGCTTGAACAGCACATCGCGGAGCTTCTTGAGCGTCCGTTGCAGGGGCCCGGCGCTACGCCGGTTCCCCAGAAGACTCCGGCCGGGCTCGCCCAGTACATCGACGAGATCTGCCGACTTTGCCCCGACCCGGAGCCCGGCATGGCCGCCGAGTCGGAGCGTCTTCTCGCGTCCACCACAACAATTCGTGACTTGCTGTCCCGCACCAGCCGGGTGATCGCCAGGCTCCTCACGCCCCCCGGTGCTCCTGTTCTGCAAGGGTTCCGCGGCCGGGCCTCCCTGGAACACAGGGCTTACACCTCGGCGAGCGCCGAGATTGACGTGAAGGTTGTCCCTGCCGGTGACGGGTTCACGATCCGGGGGCAAGTTGACCCTGCAGGAACTAACCCGGTTGTTGCCATTGTGCTCACCGCCAAGGCGGACGGGACGGTCCTCGAAGTCATCGAGCCGGGTCCAGGGGGCATTTTCTCGCTCGATTGTCAGCCCGGCACCTACGACCTCATGGCGCTGGTCGGGGCTGAGTGGGTGGTCGCGCCGGATATACATGTGGGATGACACAGACTTCTGGGGGCACGCAGTGGGTGCAGTTGCTGGCGGTGTCGCCGCCCGAGGAGTTTGCGCGCGCTATCCTGGGGCAGAATGCCGTCCACGAGTTTTCTCTGATTGCTGACCAGGTCGAGTCCGTGGGCGTGCAGGACCTGGCCCGCGCACTCGATCTCACATTAAGGCTTGTGGGCGCGGCCGATGCGCTCGATCTGCCTTATCCCAAGGCCCGTGCCAGGCGTGCACGAGCGCAGGTGCTCGCGTACGCCAACCAGTTTGAAGACGCCCTTGTTGCGTTGAACCAGGCTGTCATGTGTGCTGATGCCGGCTCGCACCCGGTGGAGGCGGCGCTGGCCCGGATGACCACGCTGCACGCCCTGGCGCGCCTGGGGCGGTTGGAGGAGGCGGCCACCGTGGGCCGGCAGGCGCACGCGATCTTCGCCGATGCCGGGGAAGCCCTCCTGGCCGCCCGCGCGGACATCAACCTCGGTGTGGTTGCCAGGATGCGTGACCATCCTGCGGAGGCGATCGAGCACTTCGACCGGGCTCGCCCGCACGTCTCCCCGCACGCGATGCTCGCAGCACAGCTGGAGAACAATGCCGCTGAAGCGCTGCTCGACCTCAACCGCTTCGAGCCGGCCGCGGCCGCATTCCAAACGGCGCTCGCCTACTTCCGGGCAGCTGGGGCCTCGCGGGCGGCGGCGATCGTTGAAGGAAACCTGGCGGACTACCACTCCCGGCGCGGCGAGCTCCAGGCAGCCCTCACACACTTTGATCTCGCCCGCGCCGCCTTCGGGAGCGACGCTCCAGGTGACATCGCAAGGCTCGGGGCCGAGCAGGCCGAAGCCATGCTCAACTCCGGGATGCACGCGGAGGCTGTGGAGCACTACCAGAGGGCGATTGACGAGCTCGAGAAGCACCAACTACCCCGCGAGGCCGCCCGGGCGCGGGTCGGCCTTGGGCGTGCGTTTATTGCAATGGGACGGGTTAACGAGGCGGTGCCGTACCTTGACGCTGCGGCGCTCGCCTTCCGGCAGCTCCGCAATCCCGTTGGCGAGGCCCACGCGCTCGCGGCACAGGCGGAGATTGCGATCCATCGCGGCGGTGGCGCACGAGCATCAGCCCTGCTCCGTCGAGCGCTTCCCCTCGTCGCGGACCGACCGGCGCATAAGGCGGGGCTGCAGGTGCTGCAGGCGGACGCCGAGATCCAGCAGGGGAACTTCGCGGCAGCGGCATCGACCGCAGCCCTCGCTCTTGAGACCGGTAGGAACCTCGCCATCCCGCCCCTCATTGTCGCGGCTCACAAGGCCCGCGCACGTGCGAATCTTGCTCAGGGGAACCGGGCGGACGCGATCAAAGACCTCCGCGAAGCAACCGCGGTGCTGGAGAAGACCCGGGCGACGCTGCACAGCGGACTGTTTCGTGGCGCATTTCTTTCCGCGCGAGTATCAGCTTTTTCGGAGCTGATCCGGCTGCTTTTGGATGAGAGTGCGTCGAATGCTGCGGAGGCTTACAACTTTCTGCAACGGAGTCGCAGCCGATCACTCCTGGATCTCCTCGGCTCAGCGCACGAGGACCGTGCCACTAACGGAGGGCTCGATGCCGCCGACCGGACCTGCGCAGAGCGCGACCAGCTCATTGGTGACCTGAACGCGTTGTATTCAAAGATGCATGGTCAGAGTGCAATGCTCGTCTCCGATGCTGCGCTCACCGAATGGCGGGCCTCCGTTGCTCATGTTGAGGCACAGTTGCGGTCGCTCGAGGTGCGGCTCGCTTCGAACCCCAGGTACGCGGACCTGCTGTCACGAGCGCCTGAGGCTGCCGACGTGCTCGAGCAGCTCCCGCCCGGGTGGCAGCTGCTCGAGTACTTTGAGGATGGCCCGAGCATCTCCGCGTTCGTGGCTCATCAAGGCAGCCTCTGTGTCAGGAGGGGGCTGTGCGATGCAGCGCTCGCGCGCGAGGCGGTGTCGCGCCTCCAGTTCCAAGTGCAGCGGGCGATTCCCAGACTCGCTTTTGGTGGCCTGAGCCCCCGACTCATCGATGATGGTCGGGGGGCCTTGGCTGACCTGCACGCACTGCTCATCGCTCCTCTCGCGAGGGTGATTGCGAACAACTCGTCCGCCATCGTCGTGCCCCACGGTTACCTCCATGCGGTCCCATTCGGGGCTTTGCTGGATCGGCCCGTGCTTCAGGTGCCCAGCGCCGGCATTCTGCCAGCGATGCGAGCACGAACTCCCCGGGCCAGAGGCGGCCCCTCCCTGGTGGTCGGAGTAGGGGACGAACTCGCTCCCCAGATCGAAGCCGAAGCCGTTGCGGTCCATCGAGCGGTGCCCGGCAGCACTCTCCTCACAGGGGCGCGAGCAACCTGCGCCGAAGTCCGGAGAGGCATGCAGGGGGCGGGATTCGTGCACATTGCCGGGCACGCCCGGTTCAACGCCGTTGACCCGCTTGCCTCCGGCATCCAGCTCTCGGACGGATGGCTGACGGCGCGCGACTTCCAGGCCATGGATCTTGCGGGCGCAGCCGTCGTGCTCTCCGGATGTGGGACAGGACAGACCGATACTGATGCTGCTAACGAGAGCTACGGCCTCGTTCGGGGGGTGTTGGTGGGTGGGGCAAAGACCGCAGTTATCAGCCTTTGGCCTGTGCACGACCAGACCACCACCGAAATGATGGCCCTTCTGGCCTCAACCCTGTATTCTCAGGAGCAGATCAGCCCGGCCGAGGCGCTCGCAAAGGTCGTTCGGGAGTTCAGGGTTGAGCGGCACCCCGCCGCGTGGGCGCCATTCATCTGCGTAGGCACACCATGAAGCACGCATCATCCTTCTGCCTCTTCGCGCTCCTGGTCTCGCCGGCACTGGCTCAGACCGCGGGCACGGACGTGCCCAGGCAGGTCGTCATTCGCCTCCAAGGCGATGCGAGTCCGGAGGCGCTAGCGCAGCCATTCGGCGCCCAGGTGATCGCGAGCTACCCAGCCAAGAAGCTTTATGTCCTGCAGGCGCCACAGAACTACTCGCCGGCAAATACCCAGGCCATGCGGGCCCAGCTCCAGAACGACCCGCGTGTGTCGGCGGCCGAGCAGAACAGGTTCATCACGTCGCCCGAAGGAACAACCCAGAGCTTCTTCGTTTACGCCTTTCCGCAGTTGTTCCCGACTCAGCCGTCGCACGAACGAATCAATGCGCCGGGGATGTCGCCCGCCGCCACCGGCGGGGGCGTTCGCCTCGCCGTGCTGGACACAGGCGTCAGTACCCACACCGGGATCAGCAACCAGATGCTTCCCGGGTACAACTTCATCGAATCGACCATCAATGCGGGCGATGTGGGCAACGGTGTCGATGATGACTCCGACGGTCTGGTGGACGAGCTCACAGGCCATGGGACGTTTGTGACTGGAGTCGCGGGCCTGCTGGCGCCCAATGCGGCGGTGATCCCGGTCAAAGTCCTCAACAGCGATGGCATTGGCACAACCTTCTCCGTCGCGGGCGGGATCTACTTCGCCGCTGATGCGGGAGCCGACATCATCAACCTCTCCTTTGCGGCTCCCGTCCCCTCAACTGTCGTTGGGGATGCTGTCACATACGCCAGCAACCGCGGCATCGCGATCATCGCGGCCGCTGGCAACGGCGGCTCGGCTCAACCGCAATACCCCGCCGCTTCACCTGGTGTCCTTGCCGTCGCTGCAACGGACCTTTCCGACTACAAGGCTGGCTTCAGCAACTACGGGACCTGGGTCGATGTTTCTGCCCCCGGCGTGAACGTGATCGGCACCCTGCCCGGTGATCTTTACGCCTACGCGAGCGGCACGAGCTTCGCCGCCGCGTGGGTCAGTGGTGTTCTAGCGGCGGGTGGCACACTTGAGAACGGCACTCCCAAAATCAACCCGTCCCGCATCCTGCAAACCGCCGCCGACCTCACACTCCTCAACCCAGACTACGTAGGCCAGCTCGGCGCCGGGCGACTCGACGCTGCCGCCGCATACCCCCGAGGCTGCGGAACCGCCGACTTCAATGGCGACGGGGACTCGGGCACCGATCAGGACATCGAGGCGTTCTTCGCCTGCATCGGCGGGAGCTGCTGCGCTAGCTGCTTCAGTGGTGGCAGCGACTTCAACGCAGACGGGGATTCCGGGACGGACCAGGATATCGAGAGCTTCTTCCGGGTCCTGGGCGGGGGCAACTGCTGAGCGAGTGACCGCCTGGCCTGGCGACGAGGACGAACCCTGACCTTCATTTGACGGGCCGCGGCTGCCCCCCCAGTGCGCGGCCCGTCTACATCACGTCACAATGCGCCGCTACCTGCCTAGCCTGCAGTCGAGGATGCGCGGGGCGTGCTCGTTCCGCAGCGTCAGCTGGTGTCGCAGACCGCCCGCAGATGGTCCGCGGTGCGTTCGGCGGTCCCTTTGCTCACGAGGAAGCCGAGACGAGGCTCACCAAGATCCTCGATCGTGCCAAGGTGACCAGGATTGCGGACCTCCAGCCCTCCCTCATAATGAGCGCCATCCAGGAGCTGAGCACCCCCGGGGTTGTGAGCAAAGCCGGTCTGTCACTGCAAACACGGCACCACTACATCCGGACCGCGAAGGGCTTCGGGCGGTGGCTGGCGAGGGACAAGCGGACGGCGGTAGACCCCCTTCTCAACCTTCAGGCTTCCGGCCTGCGCATTCAGACAGACCGTCGGCGCGTGCGGCGTGACCTCAGCGCCGAAGAGCTCGATCGCGTGGTCGCCGTAGCCGCGGCGTCCGATCATGTGTCCGTGCCCAGGCGCCACCGCACAGCACCGGGGGAGCCAGTGATGACATCGACCGTGAGGGTCACTTGCCCTGATCGCAGGTGGGCGTGCCTGATCGCCGCAGGCACCGGCTTCCGTGCGGGCGAGGTCGCCAGCCTTACCCCGGAGTCCTTCGACCTCGCTGGCGATCCGCCCACGGTTACGGTGGAGGCGGGGTACTCCAAACGCAAGCGGCGGGATGTGCAACCCATCCGCAAGGACCTCGCGGATGCGCTGGCCCCATGGCTGGCGAACAAGCCGACGGGGGAGCCAGTCTGCCCACTCCCCCAGGACAAGGCCGCGGCGGTCCTCAGGGCAGACCTCGAGACGGCCCGCGCCATCTGGCTCCAGGAGGCTGCTACGCCCGGAGAACGTGATCGGCGGGAAAGGTCGGATTTCCTGTGCTACGCCGATTCTGCGGCCGCTACGCCGACTTCCACAGCCTTCGGCACGGGTACGTCACGCGGCTGGTGCAGTCGGGCGCCTCAGTGAAGGTGGCCCAAGAGCTGGCACGTCACAGCACTCCTGCGCTCACGATTGGGACCTACACCCACACGCGGCTGCACGACCTCACCTCCGCCCTCGATGCACTCCCCGCCACCAGCAAGGGTCCTACAGGCGAAGCAGAGCGGATGCGTGCAACAGGAACCGACAACCATCGGCCCGATGCGTCCGCAGTCACACCCCCGCACCAAGGCCCGCACTCTGGGCGCGATTCGAGGCAAGAGGGCGCGGCGTGGCGCAAGGATCAGGCCGTCGGCAACGCGCCCACCAGCGACCATAAACCCTTGCGTTTCACGGGATCGTGCGACGTTGCGCACCCTGGCGCGATCAAAAGCGAAAGCGTCCCGGGTGCGACTCGAACGCACGACCTGCGATTTAGAAGACCGCTGCTCTATCCAGCTGAGCTACCGGGACGACGGGGTGATGGTAGGTGCGTGCCCAGCTGGGCCGGGATGAGGCCGCGCTTGCCCGGGCCCGCACGGGTCTGCCAAAGCCCGCTCACGTTCTGCCGAAGAGCTTCTCGAGTTCCTTGATCGTGAGGCGGATGCTGGTGGGGCGGCCGTGGGGGCAGTTGCTGCTGCGCTCCACCTCGCCGCGGAGCTTGACGAGCTCGGCGAGCTCGAGTTCGCTCATGCGGTCGCCGGCTTTCACCGCGGCCTTGCACGCCATCATGTCGAGGACCTCTCGGAGTGCGGCCTCGCCCTCGTCCTTGCCGACGCCGGCCCCGCGCAGCGCGCCGGTCTCGGCCTTTTCGAGCAGCTCCTGCATGAACTCGATGGGGTCGACACCGCGGTCGAAAAGGAAACTCGGGAACGCGTTCACGCCCACGCTGGTCTTGCCCAGCGGCGAGACGCTGATGCCGATCTTCTCCAGCAGCGGCGTGAGGTCGGCGAGGCGGTCGAGCTGCGCGGTGGCGACCTGCACCACCGCCGGCGCGAGCAGCTGCTGGCTCTCGAGGCCGCCCGCCCACACGCGGGCGAGCAGGTACTCGAACATCACGCGCTCGTGCAGGGCGTGCTGGTCGATGATGACGACGCCCTGCTCGTCCTGCGTCACCAGGAAGCTGTTGTGGACCTGCAGCACGCGGTCAACGGGCTTCACTTCAAACCGGGGGGGCGGGCTTTCAGCCCGCACAATCTCCTGCGCCACAGGCGAGGCGCCCGCATGATTCGTGGGGGCAGCAGATCGCGGTTCGCTGAGCGTCTCGCGCATCGCGGTGTAGTTCAGCGGCTGCGAAACACCGTCCGGTTGCGGTGCTTTGAAGTACTCGACGAAACGCGAGAGCGACGGCGGCTCCTGCGCCGGCGGTGGCGTCAGCATCCCGCTGCCGGGCAGGGCCACGTCCCCCACCACCGGCCGGAACGCCGGGGCGATTGATGGCGTCAGGTCCGCGGCCCGCAGCGCCTCGCGTACCGATCGCAGCACCACCGAGTGCACCAGTGACCCGTCGCGGAACCGCACCTCCGCCTTCGCGGGGTGCACGTTAACGTCGACGCCCGCGGGCGAGAGCTCGAGCATCAGCACGGCCGTGGGGTAGCGCGAGGGGTCGATCAGCCCGCGGTAGGCCTCGGCAATCGCGTGCTGGATCGTGCGGTCCTTGACGCAGCGGCCGTTGACGAAGACGTACTGGTGCTTGTTGGTGCCGCGGGCGATGCCGGGAAGGCCGACCAGGCCCCAGAGCGATACGCCGCGGCTGTCGTCGAACTCGTCGGCGTTGACCTCCAGCAGCTGGTCCTCGAGCTCGCCGCCGAGCACCCCCAGGACGCGATCGCGGGGGGACTGGCCGGGCGGCAGGTCCATCACTACCCGACCATCGCAAGTGGCGCGGAAGCCGATGGCGGGGTGCGCCATCGCGAGCTGGCGCATGACGTCGAGGCAGCGCTCCTGCTCCGTGCCGACGGTGCGGAGGAACTTGCGCCGCGCGGGGGTGTTGTAGAACAGGTTGCGGACGGTGATGCAGGTGCCGATCGGGCCCGCTGCAGGCTTGACGCCGTCGCTGCCGCTCACGTTGTGGCGGTCCCAATCGACCTCGATGACGAAGGCGCCGGTCTGGTCGGCCGTGCGCGATCGGATCGAAAGGCGCGCGACGCTGGCGATCGAGGCCAACGCCTCGCCGCGGAAGCCCAGTGTCGCGACACGCTCGAGGTCCTGGGCGCTGACGATCTTGGAGGTGGCGTGCGGGGCGATGGCCATGGGCAGGTCGGCCTCGGCAATCCCTGAACCGTCATCGGTGATGCGGACCAGCTCGATGCCGCCCTGCTCGAGATCGACGGTGATGCGGGTAGCGCCGGCGTCGATCGAGTTCTCGACACACTCCTTCACCACCGAGGCCGGGCGCTCCACCACCTCGCCCGCGGCGATCTGATTCGCCACGAGCGTGGGCAGCGTGCGGATGCGGTTGGGGGTGATGACCTGGGGCACGGCTAGAGTCTACCGCGTCGAAATGAGGCGAGACGCGTCACCCCTGGCCGAGGGCCCTCGGCAGGTCTCTCGCACCGTGCAGCACCGCCTCGATGATGATCGATTCGCCCCTGACGCTGTAGACAACCTGATACTTGAAAACGGGATAGAACAGGTACTTCAGATCAACGAGGTCTTCGCGCGTGTGACCGAGGCCCGGGTGTTCTCGGAGCCGTCGCATCGCTGCCCTGAGAGCCGCCGAAACGATGGGCCATGCTTCCTCACTCTACTGTGAGAGGTACGCACGCACTGCCGCGAGATCGGCCTTCGCGGCCGCGCTGATCTCGAGCCGGGCCAACGCTAGGCCCGCCGCCGTTGGCGAAGTTCAGACTGCTCGCGCTTGTCGAGCTCGTCAAGCTCATCCATCACATCCTCGAACGCGAAAACCCGCCCCGCTGCGATGTCCTTCTCAGACTCAGCAAGGCGGGCCTGCAGCCAGCGGCGATAGTCCTCCAGCCGTCGCATTTTGCGAAGAGCCTCGTTGACCACGTCGCTCGCCGAGTCGAACCGTCCCGCCTCAAGTTCCTGGCGGATGAACTCTGCGCCTTCGTCATTGACGGAAATGTCCTGCTGCGGCTCGCGGTCCATGCCCGGATTCTAGCGGTACACTGCTGAATATGCCCACCATCTTCACCCGCATCATCAAGGGCGAGATCCCCTCTCACAAGGTGTACGAGGACGACCTGGTGTACGCGTTCCTCGACATCAACCCGCTCTCGCGCGGGCACACGCTGGTGGTGCCCAAGGAGGAGAAGGTCACGCTTGATCAGCTCGGCGACGAGGCCGCGGCCGCGCTGGGTCGTGTCATGCCACGCCTGTGCCGGGCCGTGATGAAGGCGACAGGGGCGACGGCGTACAACATCCTGCAGAACAACGGCACGCTGGCGCACCAGGCGGTTCCGCACGTGCACTTTCACATCATCCCGCGGTTCGATGAGCCGGACCGCAGTGGGCTGACAATCGACTGGGAGCCCTATAAGCTCGAGGGCAGCGAGGGCGCGGCCCTCGCGAAGAGCATCGCCGCGGCGCTCTGACCCTCAAACCCACGCAACGCCCGGGTGGTGCCGGATCACGGGCTCGCCTCCTGCAGCGTCATACTCGACTCCGACCACGTCGATGCGCACTCGCGGCCAGCGGTTCGCCCGCTTCAGGTGCTTCGCAATTGTGAGCAGCTTGCGGCGCTTCTTCGCGGTCACGCTGGCTTCGGGGGCGACCAGGTTCGAGAGCTCGGGCGCGCCCTCCCGGCGCAGTCGCGTTTTAACCTCCACCACCACGACCGTCTCGCCCTCGCGGCAGAGCAGGTCGGCTTCGCCCATCGGCACCTTGAGATTGCGGCCCAGCACCACGAATCCCAGCCCGCGCAGGTGCGCCGCCGCGGCACGCTCCCCCATCGTGCCGAGCTCCCGCGTGGTGGCCTCGCCCGCCCTGACCCGCACCAGGCCCACCGCTCGGAGCAGCCGACGCAGCGAGCTGGCGACGGCGGCGGTCAATCAGTTCTCCCGCGGGAGGTAGCGCTCTTCTGCGATCGCCAGCAGCCGTTTGGCCATCTCGTCCACGGACGTGACGGTGGCCTTTGAACGCAGCCGCTGCATGTACTTCTGGTGCTCTGCCTGCATCTTGATCGCCTTGAGGCCGGTCTCGATGCGGATCTGCTCGTCGTAGAGGCTGCGGTTCTCCTTGACGATCTCCTCCAGGTGAAGCCACGCGGTGTAGGAGCCGAACGCAATGGGGCCCGCGGTCTGACCGGGCTCCAGTGTCTGCGCGGCCTTGTTCAACTCGGCGTTGCCGTAGAACTCCATTGCGGAACGCTCGCCGGTGAGCTCCTTCTCCTCCAGGCCGCTCTCCTCGGGCTTGTTGGCGTTCGCGGGGTTGCGGGCGAGCTCCTCGAACTTCTGCTTGCCCTCGGCGAGTGCCTGCTTGAAGGCCTCGATTGCATCGGGGTTCCTGTTCGAGATCTGCACCAGCCGGAACTTTGCCTTCGGCGGCTTGTTGTAGAGCTCGGGATGGGTGTCGTACCACTGGCGGATATCGCGCCAGCTCACGTTCACGCGGTTGATCACCGACTTCTGCAGCTGGAAGCCGACCAGCTGCTTGATCTCCGCTTCGCGGAGGTACTCCTGCACCGTCTGGTCCTTGAGCGATTGCGACGCGGCCGTGATGCTGCCTCGGTTCTTGCTCGCGAGGTCTTCCGAGATCGTCTCCATGAACCTCAGGAACCCGGCCCGCTGCTCGGGCGTGAAGTTGGCGATGGCCTCGGCCCGCAGCAGTTCGTCGTTGATGAGCGAGTTGAGGCCGGTCTTGAAGTCCGCCTCGACCTCCTGCCGCCAAATGTTCTTCCAGTTCGGGCCGCCCTTCTGCCGCAGCTCTGCCGCGCGGGCGCGGAGCAGGTCGGCGCGGGTGGCGAGGAAGCGGGAGGCGAACACGGGCTTGCCGTTAATGTCGCCGATCTTGGCGTCAACGAGAACGGGCGAGCCGCTTGCGTTGACCGGTGTCGTCGAGCGGGGCGGCCCCGGCCGCGCGGTAATGTTCATGACGCCCTCGCTGGCGGCGACAGGACCGGTGACGACAGGCAGCTGAGGTTCGGCGGCCGGGGAGTTGGCCTGCTGCAGCGGCGGAGGCTGCACGGCCACCGCTTCCCCCGAACCCGCGAAGTCGGCGGGGGCGAGCGGGCGCGAACCCCGCACCGTCGGCGAACCGGACCCGCCGCCGCACCCAGCCAATGCCGCGGCCAGACCCGCCGCCACCACCAAGACCGCTCCGTGTCGTCCCATGCTCATTCCCTTGGGCGCTCCGCGCCGGGCACAGCGTACACACTTCACCGGCTGGATGGGCCCGAGAACCGGCCCTGCCCCCGCCCCCTACCATCGGGGAAAGGAGCACGCATGGCCGGCGAGGAACCCAAACTGATCATCGACACCGACTGGAAGAGCCAGGCCCAGGCCGAGAAAGAGCGCCTCGCGCAGAAGGCCGCGGCCGCTGCTCCCAAGGCCGCCGCACCCGGGCCGGGGGCCGCCGCCGGGGGGGCCGCCGGTCAGGGCGAGGGCGAACTGCCGCAGGAGGTCGGGTTCCAGGACCTCGTCGGGCTGCTGGCGACGCAGGCGATGTCGTACCTCGGTTATTACCCCGACCCCCAGACCGGGCAGGCCATGGTGTCGCTCGAGTACGCGAAGCTGCACATCGACATGCTGGCGGTGCTCGAGGAGAAGACGAAGAACAACCTGAGCGATCAGGAGCAGAAGTTCCTGACCAAGATCGTCTCGCAGCTGCGGATGGACTTCGTCGAGATGAGCAAGGCGGTCGCCAAGGCCGTGCAGGAAGGGCGGATCAAGAGCGCCGGCGGCGGTGGCCCATCGATCATGACTCCGGGGGGCGCCGGCGGGATTGTGCCGCCTCCCAAGCCCTAAACCCTTACCGAGTCGGCACGCACGGCATGGGTCGCAGGGTCGGCCGGACCGTTCCTCATATGGGTATGTCCGGCTCAACGGGTGGGTGTGAGCGTCCGATCCCAAGGTCGCATGAGCCCCACACCCGAGAACGGCGGTCTCCCCGGACCCAACGTCTTTTCCGGCGGGCACCTCATGCCCAGCCCGGGGCCGCGCTGGCCGACCAACTGGGCCTCCCGCGGCGTAATGTCCCTGATCGGGCGCTCGGTTCGTGCGTTCTCGGAACTAGCCTCGTTTGTGCAGACTACCGACGACGCTACCTGCGCCCGGCAGTCGACCAGCCGCATCGACGAGTCGAACTGGCCTTCACGCCCGCTGCGCATCGGCATCGTGTCGCCGGGCGCGTGGTCGCGGTTCCTCACGCAGTCGCAGGGTCTGTTCGTGACTGAGTGGGAGACGCTCGACAGCGAGGAGCCGGACGCGTCGCTCTGCCGCGACCATGTGCTGGATGCTGTCCTGCGTCGGCACGCGGACAAGGGGCTCTCGATCGAGGTCTGCGAGAGCCCGGACCTGGACGCCGCGTGGTTCGACTGGTCGGTCCCTTGCCCGCTCAGCTACCCCGCGACGTTCCCCGCCCGCCTCGACCCGGCCCGCGTTACGCTCAATGACATCACGAACGACGACGCCCGCCTCGTACGCGCCCTGATCGATACCGCCGCCCTGCTCTCACGGTACCCGGCCCGCCTGACCAACGATGACCGTGTCAAGGGGCGCCGCCCGTTCCAGGGCTCGGGCGACACGCCGGGTGAAATCGATACGCTCTCCGTCTCCCTCCAGGCCCTCTCGTACTACCTCACCTTCGCCCCCGTGAGCGATGCAAGCCGCGCGGCCTCGCGCGTGCTGGGCGCTCACCTCGCCACCAGTCCCAACTGGCCTGACGACCGCTCCCGCATCAGCGGAATGGACGTGTGCGGGCGGCTGAGTGGCGATGAAGCGCAGACGATGCTCCGCCTGGCCGCGGTGCGCGTGAGCATGACCGAGGACTCGGCGGGCCTGGACGCGCTGGAGCGTGCCGACCGCATGCTCCGCGACAACCAGCTCATCTCTGCGACCACACAGGAGGCCTTCATCGTCTCCGAGCTCGAGCACGGCCATCCCGGGCCGCTGACCATCGGGCGGCTGGCCGCGGGCATCTGCATGCTGGTTTCAACGATGCCGGCGAGCCGCGTCCCCTACTTCCGCGACGACCTGTTGGAGGACATGCGGTTCAGCTCGCTGCTGATCGGGCGGGACCAGGACCGCCGATTGCTGATGGAGGTCTTCCGCATGCTCGAGCGCGTGCGCCGGGCAGAGAGCTTCGGGTTGCCGGTAGCCACGCCGGTGCAGGCCCGTGTCGCGAGCGATGAAACGACCGCCGCTCCTGCGAAAGCCAAGAAGCCCGTCTCCAAGCGCAAGCCGCGGACAGGCACGACCACACGTAAGAAGGCCGCTTGAAGCTTGTCATGCGGACGCGGGCCGCTCAACCGGCGAGGTCGAGCCTCGGCTTCTGGTCCGACTTCGTCGGCTTGCCGTCCGGCGTGTAGCCGCCCTTCTGGTGGTCCTCGCGGGCATCTTCCTGCTCGTTGGAGCTGAGGCCGTGCACCGCGCGATCGAGTTCGACCGAATCAGCGCCGGTCACCACCTCGTCCTTAGCCTTGACCTGCTTGCCCGACGCGCCCTGCGGACGGAATAGCCCTCGCCCGACATTGCCGGGGCCGGGCACGCCTGAGGTGGGCCCGATGAACGGCATACCTCTGTATCGATCCGCGGCCGGCAGGCACTTCAAGTTGCGGCCGCTACCGTCGCGGCTCACGCAGAACGGCCGTTCTTACCGGGCGTGCGTCGCGCGACACCCTCAATCTGCCGGTCGCAGGTCGATCAGCTCCGCCTCGACCCGCGCGTTCCCCTGCCACTCGTTGAGCTTGGGCGCGATGAGAACATCCACCACACGCCCCGCGGGCACCTCGTCAATGCGGTCGGCCCAGTTCCAGCCCACCACCCGCAGCCACCGCATGGACCCGGCCGAGCTCGAGAGCTGGAACAACAGGTGCTTGTTGTTCTTGCCCATGGTCTGCGCCCGCCCCGCGATGCGGGCCGCAGGGATGCGCAGCCTTATCGAAGGGTTCTCGCGCCCGAACGGCGCCAGCCGCAGCAGCTGCTGCACCTCAGTGGTCGTCAGCTCGCCGATGTCGGCATCGGTGTCGTACCCGACCGCTCCGGTGAGCTCCTCCACCGCGATCCGCTCGTTTGCGTGCGCGATGAATGCGTCCACGAACTCGCGCATCCGCGAGGATTCCAGCTTCAGCCCCGCGGCCATGTCGTGCCCGCCGAAGCTCTTGAGGTGCCCCGCGCAGTGCTCCAGCCCCGCGTGCAGGCTGTACCCGTCGATCGACCGCCCCGAGCCGTGGCACTCGCCGTCGTGCTCGCGCATCAGGATCGTGGGCCGGCCGAACCGCTCGACCAACCGCGAGCACACGATGCCGACGACGCCCGGATTCCAGTCCGCGTGGCTGAGCACGATCGCGCGCCGGTCATCGCGGTGCATGCCCTCCCACTCGACCATCTGGCAGGCCTGCTCGAAGATCTCCCGCTCCACGCGCCGCCGCTCCTCGTTCTTGCGCGTGAGCTCCTCGGCGATCTCGGTGGCGCGGGCGCCGGTCGCGGTGGTGAGCAGTTCGACCGCCTCGCGCGCGTGCCCCATCCGCCCGCAGGCGTTCAGGCGCGGGCCGAGCTTGAAGCCGACGTCCTCCTCCCCCACCTTCTCGCCGTCGAGCCCGGCCGCGGCGACCAGTGCCTTCAAGCCTTCCATGTAGCTGTGGCGGATCTGCCGCAGGCCGTAGAACGCCATCACGCGGTTCTCGCCCACCAGCGGCACGATGTCGGCGATCACGCCCAGCGAGGCGAGCGCGAGCAGGTCGGTGCACAACAGGTTCCGCAGCGGCTCGCTCACGCGCTCACTGCCGCACGCGAGCGTGCACAGCCGCCACGCGAGCTTGTACGCCACTCCCGCGCCGCAGAGCTCGCCGAAGGGGTACGCCGACCCCGGCAGGCGCGGATGCACCAGCGCGTACGCATCCGGGAATGCGCCGTCGCCGGGCAGATTGTGGTGGTCGGTGACGATCAGGTCCACGCCCGCGGCCCGCGCCACCACGGCCGGCCCGGTGGCCGTGATGCCGCAGTCCACGGACACGATCACCTTCGCCCCACCTGCGGCAAGTTCCGCGATCGCCTCCGCGTTCAGGCCGTACCCCTCCTCGAGGCGGTGCGGAACGTACGTCCGGAGATTGCACTCTGGGACAATCGCCTTCAGCGTGTGGTACAGGATTGCCGTTGCCGTGATGCCGTCCACGTCGTAATCCCCGTAGATCACGATCGGTTCGCCGGCCTTCGCGGCCGCCAGCAGGCGCTCGGCCGCGCGGTCCAGGTTCGGCATCAGCGACGGGTTGTGCAGCTGCCGCAGGGTGGGGTTGAGGAAGGCTTCGCATGCCGCGGCGTCGGTCAGCCCTCGGGCCGCGAACACGCGGGCCAGCAGCGACACACCCGCCGCTCCCCCACTCCCTCGCCGCTTCCAGCGCTTCAGGAGGCCGCGTACCGTGGTGGACGCAGGGTTCGTACCGGGTTCAGCTGCGCACTCCGTTGCCAATCGCCTCTCCTCCGAGGACCGCTCCATGTCCATCAAGCTCACCAAGATATACACGAAGACGGGCGACGACGGCACCACCGGCCTGGTCACGGGCGCCCGCGTCCGCAAGGACGACCTCCGGGTGGAGTGCTACGGCACGGTGGACGAGACCAACGCGGCCGTGGGCCTGTGCGTGCTGCACGCAAACGACAGCTTGCCAGCAGCCGTGCGTGGGGGGCGCGTGCGCGAGGTGCTCCAGGCGATTCAGCACGACCTGTTTGACCTCGGTGCCGATCTGGCGACCCCGTATACAGCCAAGGAGCGGCAGAACCCCGGCACCGCCCTGCGGATCGTGGAAGCCCAGACGCTGCGCCTGGAGCGCACGATCGATGAGTTCAACGACCACCTCGCGCCGCTGACGAGCTTCGTGCTGCCAGGCGGCACACCACTCGCTGCCAACCTGCACCTGGCCCGCACGATCTCGCGCCGCGCCGAGCGGCTGGCGGTGGCCCTGCTGGCCCGCGAGCCGGAGGGCGTCAACGCGGAGGCCATCAAGTACCTCAACCGGCTGAGCGACCTGCTGTTCGTGCTGGGGCGGGTGGCGAACGAGAATGGGAAGCTCGATGTGCTGTGGGTGCCGGGGGCGAATCGACGGGGCTAGACCATCATCGCGGAGAGCGCTCGTTGAAACGAATCGTCATCCACCCCGCGGATGGCTGGGCAGTCATGAACGAGCATGATTGTCCGTTGACCTATGCACGACCTGACGGCATCGGCGCCTTCCAAATCTCCGTCGCGGAGTACGAATCAGGAGTGGTCCCCTACGCCACTAATGACGATCTCATTGAGCTCGGTGTCGCACTCGCGAAACATCACTCGATGGAGATCAAGGCAAGCGAGGCGGGTGCTTGCACGATGGGCCGCTATGGATTCGTCCAGTGCCTCGAGGGTGAGTTTCACACCCTCATCTGGCACCTCGCTGACGGCCGCGACTTTGTGCTGGCCACCTTCACCGCTGGAAGCCTGGTTGCCGCTGAAGTCCGTGACATTTGGTCCATGGTGAGGTCCCTGCACCTGGAGCCATGATCCGCGCCTCGCAGACCGCGCCTTCAATACGCCATGGCCAAAGGCGAATACCTCAGCAACTACCAGCAGAAGGTCGTCCGCGGGTACTACGAGAACCGCGACACGATCTTTGTGTCCAAGCTCTCCAGCATCGTCTCCGACCTCGCCATCACCAAGAGCGAGAAGGAGGTCGGGCGGCTGTGGGCGAAGGCGAAGGAGTTCCTCGCCAAGACCACCGCCAACCCCGCGCGCGTGCAGAAGCTGGTCGCCGAGAAGAACCTCGAAGAGCTCGCCCGCATCGTCAACGAGCTGGCGAACTCGAAGGGCGACGTTTCCAAGGGGCCCCCGCAGACACCGGCACCCACCGCACCGGCAGCGGCCGTCACACCCACGGCCGATGCCGGAGGCCCGACATCCGACATCCCCCCCGAGATGCTCAAGTCGGCCCTTACCGCCTTCAAGAAGCGCCTCAAGCTCACCATCCTCAACGACGAGTCCCGCCTCGCTCCCCGCGCCATGACCGGCGGCAAGAAGTCGGAGATCACCGCCATCATCCCCCCCGACCAGTTCCCCAAGGAGGTCTGGGACGAGCTCGTGAAGCAGAACAAGCTCCGCTACACCGGCCAGGGCTTCTACGAACTCCTTCCGGGCGTGTGACTTCGCGCAGGGCACACCGGGGCCTGCCCGCACAGGTGAATCCTCCGGACTATCGTCCGCGAAGTGGTAGTGCCGGAGGCCCGCGTGTCCATCGTGTATGGAGCCATCCTGAGCCATGGGGGCGAATCGCCCGTGCCGCTCGTGGTGCGCTGCCGCGCCGTGACCAAGACCTACGGTGATGGCGCCATGGCCGTGCGTGCCCTCCGTGGCGTTGACCTCGACGTCGCGCAGGGCGAGCTGCTGATGCTCGTCGGCCCCTCGGGCTGCGGCAAGACCACGCTGATCTCGGTCATCGCGGGCGTGCTGGAACGCGACGGGGGCGAGTGCGCGGTGCTCGGCACCGATTACAACAGCATCAGCAACAGCGACCGCACGAAGTTCCGCGCCGAGAACGTCGGCTTCGTGTTCCAGGCGTTCAACCTCATCCCCACGCTCACCATCGCAGAGAACGTGGGCGTGCCGCTGCTGATCAACGGCGTCAAACGAGCTGAGGCGGTGGAGAAGGCCAAGGTCCTCCTCGCCCGTGTGGGGCTGGGCGACCGCACCAACGACCTGCCCACGCGCCTCTCGGGCGGCCAGCAGCAGCGGGTCGCGATCGCCCGCGCCCTGGTGCACAACCCCAAGATCCTCGTGTGCGACGAGCCCACCAGCGCCCTGGACCACGCCACCGGCCAGCGCGTGATGGAGCTGCTGCGCGAAGTAGCCGAGGGCCAGGACCTTTCGCTTGTGGTCGTCACCCACGACCAGCGCATCTTTGAGTTTGCCGACCGCATCGCGGAGATGGACGACGGGCGCATCGTGCGCGTCTCCACAGGGCAGGGACACCGCCAGGCGGAGCATCACGTGACCACGCCTCTGGGCAAGTGAACGCATTCCGCACATGCGCGCATGCGAAAACCGCATTCCATCCAGCTACAGTTGACCCCCCGGGCGCACACGCCCAACTCGGCCCTCGATAGGCCGTCCTGACCCGCGCTTTGACGCCCGTCAGGCTCACAGGAGTAACCCGCGTTGAAGAACGCCGCCCTCATCCGAGTGTCCGCCCCCGCCCTGCTGATGCTGCTCGCCGGCTGCACCGTCGGCCCTGACTACAAAGCCCCCGAGCGCCAGCTCTCCGCCTCGTACAGCTCGCTAGACCAGGTCCCGCAGGCCACAAGCGACGGCGCGGCCACCTCCACCCCCATCACCGCCCAGCCCCTCACGCAGGAGGCCCTCGCGACCTGGTGGCGCAACTTCAATGACCCTGTGCTCGACTCGCTGGTTGAACGTGCCATCAACCAGAACCTGGACCTCAAGGCCGCCGCGGCCCGCGTCCGTGAGGCCCGCGCCCTGCTCGGCGTAGCCGAATCCGGCTACTACCCCACCGTTGGGACGGGCGCCTCCGCCTCCCGCTTCCGCAACAGCGAGCGCACCGCCGGAGGTCAGTTCGCCAATGCCGACCGCGACCGCTCCCTCTACGACGCCAGCATCGACGCGTCGTACGAGATTGACGTTTTCGGCGGCGTCAGGCGCGGCGTTGAGGCCGCCCGCGCCGACATTGAAGGACTCATCGAGGACCGGCGCGACGTCATGATCACGCTCGCGGCGGAAGTCGGGCGCGCGTACACCGATCTGCGCGGCTTCCAGCGCCGCGTGAACCTCAGCAACCAGATTATCCGCGCGTCACGTGAAACCGTCGAACTCACCCGCTCCCGCTTCGACGCGGGCCTCGCGGGCGACCTCGAGGTCGCGCAGGCGCAGGCCCAGCTCTCCACCCGCGAGGCACAGCTGCCCACGTATCAGGCGGGCCTCCGCACCGCAGCCCACCGCCTCGGCGTGCTGCTCGGCGAGGAGCCCGGGAGCCTGATCGCTGAACTGAACCCCTCGACGGTGAACCAGCCCGACGCCGCCCCCCCGCAGTTGCCCACGCCACCCGCGGAGGTCCCTGTTGGTCTGCCCTCCGAACTGCTGCTCCGCCGCCCGGATATCCGACGCGCCGAGCGCAACCTCGCGGCCGCGACCGCTCGCATCGGCGTCGCCACCGCAGACCTCTACCCCCGCTTCTCCATCACCGGCGCCTTTGGCTTCCAGGCCGGGCAGATCGGCGACGTGTTCGACGCTAACGCCCGCTACTGGAACATCGGCCCGGCAGTGCGCTGGAACCTGTTTACGGGCGGCGCGGTGCGGGCGCGTATCGAGGCCGCGGGTGCCCGCGAGGAGCAGGCCCTGTACGCCTACGACCAGACGATCCTGCTGTCATTCGAGGAGGTGGAGAACGCGCTGACGAACTTCATCCAGGAGCAGGCCCGCCGGCGTGCGTTGCAGGACGCCGTGTCCGCGAACGAGCGTGCGGTGAACCTGTCCATGGACCGCTACCGCAGCGGCATCGGCGACTTCCTCACCGTCCTCGACACCCAGCGGCAGCTCTACGACACGCAGGACGCCCTCGTGCAGTCCGAGACCGGGGTCACTCGCAGCCTCGTGGGCCTGTACAAGGCCCTCGGCGGCGGCTGGGGCGCCCAGGAGCAGGCGCTCGCGCCGCAGGCCCCGGGTAATCCCGAAGGGAACGCCGGAACCGGCGGTGCGTCGTAACGGAATAGGCAGAATGTCCGGTGTCCCCCGGTGCAACCGCGAGGGACTTTGGGCGTTGAGCCGGTATGCTTTGGCTCCTCAGGGAGAGCACTATGTCCTGGTTCCGCCGTGACCTGCGCGTCGCCCGCGCCCCCGTTACCACCGCCCTCCCCGCGCCCATGGAAGCGCTGGAGGGTCGCGCCCTGCTCAGCGCGCCCACCCCCACGATCTCCGGCATGTGGAGCGACGCGACGAACCTGTACGTCCGCGTCGACTGGGGCAACGTCAACACTGCAACGATCGGCAACGGCGACCTGCAGGTACAGCTTGGCACGCGCACACCGATTGTCGGCACCCTGGCCGCGGCCCCGGTGCTCGTGAACGGCAAGCAGCGGGCCACCTACCGCTTCAAGGCGTACGACAACGCCTGGGGCGTGACCGACAACGGCACGTACACCATCACCTCGCCCATCGGCCAGGTGCTGAGCCCCCAGGGCGACGCGCTCGATGACGCGCAGCTGACCACCCGCAACCTGTCGTGGGCCACGCCCAAGGCCCGACTGGTGAGCAACACGATGCGCGCCACCGACTGGCTCGTCGTTATCCAGTATGACACCATCGGCGGCCTCAACCAGAGCACGATTGACGGCAGCGATCTCACGGTGGCCCTGGGCGCGAACACCGGCGTGACCGTGCACCAGATCATCAACGTGAGCGCGAACACGACCAAGGTCGTCTACCGCATCGGAGCGCAGGACGGCGCCTGGAGCTACACCGCTAACGGCACGTACCGCCTGACAATCGGCGTCGACAAGGTCCGCGACAACGCCGCCCGGGCGGTGACCGCGCACACCTACCGCGACTTCGGCCTGTTCTTCGGCACGCCCAAGGCCGTGGTGCAGACCGACAGCGTGAACGAGAACGACTGGGTCATCCCGGTGAAGTTCTCCGCGCTCTCGCCCAGCGCCATCCACCCCGCGGGCCTGGTCACCGCAGGCGCGATGACCATCGTGGGCCCTGGCGGGTTCACTGCCAACAGCATCACTTCGCAGCTGCTGCACAACCCCGATGGCTCGTACACTGCCTACTTCACCTTCAATGCCCGCGGCGGAGCTTGGGACTACCGCGACGGCGGCACCTACACGCTGAAGATCAACTCGAACAAGGTCAAGGACACCAGCAACCGCTTCATCCCAGTCTACGACCTCAAGAGCTACAACCTCTCCTTCAGCACGCCAACGGCCGAGGTGCTGCTGCCCGCCAATCCGACCCTCACCCGCTGGGACGTCAACGTCCGCTTCATGGACGACACGTCCATCAACCGCTCGACGATCAACGTCGACAGCATCCGCATCGTCGGGCCCGACGGCCTGGAGCTGAGCAAGTCGCTGGTCTCTATCAGCGGCGCCACCAACGGCGCGATCCAGACCGCCCTGTTCCGCCTCAACGCCCCGGGCGGCTTTGAGAACGGCACCTACCGCTTCTTCATCAACCGCGACGGCGTGCGCGACTCCGGCGGGCGGATCTCGGCCGAGAACCAGATCTGGGAGTTCACGGTCAACTTCTGACACCCGCGCCCTGCGTCCCGGGGCCAAACCGAGCGCCAGGGCGGATACGCTCCGCCCATGGCCTACCCCGCTATCGACGCGACGCACGACCCGAACCTCCGCTCCTGGGTGGAGTCCGCGAACGACCCCAGCACCGACTTCCCCATCCAGAACCTGCCGCTGTGCACCATCGAGGCCACACACGGCGAGGGAGAGCACCGGCACACCCACGACCACCTCGGGATCGCGATTGGCGACTCCATCCTCGACGTCTCCATGCTTAATGAGGCGGGGTACTTCGCCCGTGATGACGAGGAGCTCGCGGAGCTGCTGAACTACCCGTACTGGTCGGGCATCATGGCCGCGTCACACCAGGGCTCCGCGGCCCGGCTGCGCAAGGCCGTGCAGCACTTCCTGAACGCCACCACGCATGCCTCGCAGCCGATCAAGCGGCTGCGGGAGAAGGCGATGCGCAAGCAGACCGAGGTCACGCACTTTCTGCCAGTGTCCACCTTCAACTACACCGACTTTTACGCCAGCATCCACCACGCCAGCACCGTCGGCTCGATGTTCCGGCCGGACAACCCGCTGCTGCCCAACTACAAGTGGGTCCCAATCGGCTACCACGGGCGGGCCTCGTCGCTGGTGGTGTCAGGCACCGAGATTGTGCGTCCCTCGGGCCAGCAGTCCCCGCCCGACGACAAGCCCGGTGCCGCCCCCGCGTTCGGCCCCAGCAAACTGCTCGACTATGAGCTTGAGGTCGGGTGCGTGCTTGCGCCGGGCAACAACCTGGGCGAGCCGATCAAGATCGCCAACGCCGACTCCAACATCCTGGGGCTCTGCCTCGTGAATGACTGGTCGGCACGCGACCTCCAAAAGTGGGAATACCAGCCCCTGGGCCCCTTCCTCGCCAAGAACTTCGCGACGACGGTCTCGCCCTTCGTTGTCACCCGCGAGGCCCTCGCGCCCTTCCGCTGCCCCGCCTACCAGCGGCCCGAAGGAGACCCCAGGCCACTGGACTACCTCAACGACGAGACCGACCAGGCCCAGGGCGGCTTCGACATCACGCTCGAGGTCTACCTCCAGTCCGCCGACATGGCGAAGCGCGGCCTCGCCCCCCACCGCCTCAGCAGCGGCCGCTCGTTCCGCGACATGTACTGGACCTTCGCCCAGATGATTGCGCACCACACCTGCAACGGCTGCAACTTCCAGCCCGGCGACCTCATCGCGAGCGGCACCGTCAGCGGCCCCACTCCAGACTCCCGCGGCTGCCTGCTCGAGCTCACGTGGGACGGGATGGGCGAGGGCGGCAAGCCCAAGCCGCGCAAGGCGATTGAACTGCCCACCGGCGAGAAGCGCACTTTCCTCGCTGATGGCGATACGGTGATCATGAAGGCTTTCTGCGAACGAGAAGGCTTCCGCCGAATCGGCTTTGGCGAGTGCCGCGGCACGATCCGCGGGTGAGTCTTAGCGCTTCTTCTTCTTCGGGGGCGCCTTCGCCGCCTTCTTCTTCGGCGCGCTCACCAGGTGACGCTCGATCACCTGCCGAGCCACGTGCACCGCCGTTTCGTTCACGCGCTCCGTGTCACCAACCAGGTTCATACCGGCCACCCCTGCGAGCACCAGTTTTATCTCTCGCATCAGCGCCTCGGGGTCAGCCGCGCCAGTCGCCCTGGTGATTGACAGGAGTTCTTTCTCGAGCGTCGCGCGGTACTCGGCGATCGCCTGCCGCACCGGGCCCTGACCCGCTGGGTACTCGCACGCCGCCCGCGTGAACAGCCCCGTCCCCCCCTTAGGCAGCTCCCAGATCTCATCCCGTTGGCGAAGCAGCAGCACCAGCCGCTCGGCCGCATCCGTCTCGCCGGCGTCCTCGAAGACCTTCTTGAGGGCCCGAGGCCACTGCGCGTTGCGCCACTGGAGCACCGCCGCGACGAGGTCGTCCTTGCTCTCGAAGTGGTTGTAGAAGGTCGTCTTGGTGACGCCCACCTTTTGGAGGACCTGATCGATTCCAACCGCGTTGAAGCCCTGCTGTAGGAACACTTCGTAGGCGGCGCGGACGAGCCGTTCGCGCGTTTGCATGACTCACTTTACCCGCGCGCGGCGCATGGTTGACCAGAAGTCAACTGGATAACGGAGTTCGGTTGCCTTCTATCACCGCTCTGTCGCGCCCTATGGAACCCTCGGCCGCGCAGTGGTGCTCGCAGAATGGAGGGATGCGCTACCCCCCAGCGCCCCTTCAATCGCGGCCCCTGCCGGCCGAGGTTTTTTCTAGCCTTCCCAGCCCCGCCCGCTCGTGAGCGAACCCCTGAACTTGGCCTCGAGGGCTGAGACCTCCGCGTGCTCTTCCCCCAGTTGGAGGGGCATGATCAGGCTGAACATCGAGCCGCGCCCCACCTCGCTTACCAGCTGAATCTCCGACTGGAGGATCTGCGCAAGCTCCTTAGAGATTGCGAGTCCCAGGCCCGTGCCAGTGTGCTCGCGCGTGTGCCCGCCGTCGAGCTGGTAGAACTTCTCGAAGACCTTCTCTTGTTCCTCCCGCGGGATCCCCGGGCCATTGTCGATCACGCTCACGCGCACACGGTCCTGCCCGCCGTCAGGGCCGCCACTCCCGCGCAGCCGCTCGGCGCGCAGCGTCACCTGCGGCTGGCGGCCGGTACGCTCCATAGGCTCGACGAACTTCACCGCGTTGCTGAGGAAGTTGAACACGACCTGCTGGAACTTCCTGGGGTCGGTGCTCACCACCGGGAGGTCCTCGCCGACTTCGAGCTTGAGCTGCACGCCGCGCTTGTCGGCAATGGGGGCGATGAGCCCGATCAGCCCCTCGCACGCGTCGCGCAGGTTCATGCGCTCGATGGACAACTCCACCCGGCCCGCCTCAATCCGAGACATCTCCAGCAGGGTGTTGATCAGGTTCAGCAGGTTCTTGCCCGCGGTCAGGATGTTCTCAAGGTACCGGATCCGCTTCTGCACCCCCGGGGTGGGCTCGCGCTCGAGATCGTTGCGGGCGACCTCCATCAGCAGCTCCGCGAATCCGATGATCGAGTTGAGCGGCGTGCGCAGCTCGTGGCTCACGTTCGCGAGGAACTCGCCCTTGACCTTGGCGGCGTGGTACAGCGACGAGTTGCTCTCGGCCAGTTCGTGCAGCTTGAGGTCCAGGGCAGAGTTGATCGAGCGCAACCGGTCCTGACCAACCTGGAGGTCGTTCAGCATGGAGTTGAACGTCTCCGCGAGATGCTCGAACTCGTCCCCCGTTCTGATTTCTGACCGGATCGCGACATTGCCCTCCTGCACGCGCTGGGCGGTGTCGCGGAGGGCCCTGACCGGCTGCAGGATCAGCTTCTGAGTGATGATGTAGAGCACGAGCAGCGCGGGGAGCAGCACCGCCGCGCCCGCGCCCAGCAGGTAGATCGTGTTCGAGAGCAGCAGGCGGGTCGCCTCAACGCTGCGTCGCTCGAGCACAACGATGCTCACCAGCCGCGACGTGCCGGCTGAGATCACGCGGTCGGCCTTGGCGTAGCGGTACTCACGCGTGGTGCCCGACCACTGCGCCGCCTGCAGCTCGTTCTGCGTCGCGTCGTCCCGGAAGGCTGCGAGCGCCCGCGCGATGAACGGGTCAACCCGCGCAAGCTCCGTCGCCTGATCAACCGTCAGACGCGTCGCCATGATGCCGCCGCGGGCGACCTTGGTCCCGTACGGCTCCAGCCCCGCGAGCGGCCACTGGCGCGCCGGGATGTTCGGCAGCGGCAGCACCCCCGAGGTCGCCGCCTCCGCCCGCCCCAGCGCCTCCCACGTGATCACCATCTGGTGCGAGATGTCCTGCTGCCCCGCGTCGATGAGCTTGGTCATCCGCAGCCACGGCACCGTCAGCGCGGCCAGCACCACCAGCACAATCGCAGTGCCGAACACAAGGAGGCACTTCTGGGCCAGGGAGAGTCCACGCCACATCAGCGGAGTGTACGTGAACTGTGAGAGCCCGACTCACACGCATCAGGGGTACGCAGGCTCGCGCCGTCGGTAGGTCAGCTCCACATCCCCTCCCACCGGCCGCACACACCATAGATCGAACCGGCGCGCCGACTTCAGCTGCTCGGCCACCCGCCCCACCGCCACCGACTTCGCGAGCTCGTCCCCCAGCAGCATCGGCGCAATGTAGATCACCGCCTCGTCGATGAGGTCTTCCTCGACGAGCGACCCCAGCAACCCCGGGCCCGCCTCCACCATCACCGTCGCGACCTGGTGCTCCGCCGCGAGCACCCGCAGCAGGGCCGCGAGGTCGATGCCCGAAGCGCTCCCCGCTCGTGGGCGGGTGGGGATTGGGATGACCTGCACCCCCAGACTCTGCAGGTACGCGACGCGGTGCTTCGTGATTTCGGCCGTCGTGAGGCTCGCCTCGCACGCAAGCAGCGTCGGGGTGTCCTTCGCCGTGCTCGCGAGCATCGAGCTCGCCGGAAGATCCAGGTCCGTGTCCGCGATCACACGCTTGGGCACACGCCGCGCCCGCACACCGCGGGGCGTCAGCAGCGGATCATCCGCGAGCACCGTCCCGATGCCCGTCAGGATCGCGTCCACCCGCCCGCGCAGGCGGTGCACCCGCACCCGCGACCGCTCGTTGCTGATCCACTTGCTCTCACCCGTGCGCGTCGCGATCCGCCCGTCGATGGTCTGAGCCCACTTGGCAATCGTCCACGGCAACCCAGTCGCCAGCCGCTTGACGAACGGCGCCGCGAGCCCGCTCGCGAGCGGGCTGTCGGTCGACAACTCACATGCGATCCCCGCCTGCCGCAATGTCATTGCACCACCGCTCTTGGGCGGGTTCGGGTCCGGCCGTGCGTACACGACGCGTGCGACCCCCGCCTCGACCAGCGCCTGCGAGCACGGCGGCTGCTTGCCGTGCCCGTTGCACGGCTCCAACGTCACATAGGCCGTGCTCCCGCGCGGGTCGTTCCCCTGCCGCTGGCACGACAGCAGCGCCTCACGCTCGGCGTGCAGCCCGCCGTACCGCCTGTGGTGCCCAATCCCGAGGACCCGCCCGTCCTTCACGAGCACGCACCCCACCAGCGGGTTGGGCTCGGCATGGCCCGCCGCGCGCAGCGCCGCCCTCGCGGCCAGGTCCAGCATGCGCTTGGCTTCCGACAATGCTCCCTCCAGTCACACCCAGCGGATCAGCACCTTTTTGTCTTCCTCTGACATCACATCCCCGATGTCCTCGAGCCACCGGTGGGCGTCGTTCCGGTACCCCGCGGTGGGCTTCACCTCCGCATACCCGCGGGCCGCCCGTACCGCGTTCCAGTGCTGGTTGAACCGCATCATCGACAGCTCACGCGTGAACTTCGCCACCATCGACGCGAGCGCCACCGGCATGTGCAGGCTCTCGCCCTCGACGAGGAACGACACGCTCGCCTTGCGCTCTCGCCCCGCCGCGTCCTTCGCGGTCACGCCGTAGCGGCTGCGGTTCTCGGATTCCTCGATGATCTCGACCGTGCACCCCGGCAACTCGCGCTCGATCAGCCCCGAATACTGGATGCGCCCTCCCATGCGGTCGCACACCACGCCAAGTCGACTTTCTTCCGGCTCCGCCCCGTAAAGCTCCCACACCCGCCGCAGGTGCTCGCCGAAGGCCGTGGCCGTGGTCTCGGCCTTGTTGTTCGTGTCCTTCACGATCTGCTGGTACCGCGGCTCGCCGATCACCTCGCACCGCAGCCGCAGCAGCTCCACGCCGGCCGTGACCATCGCCCGCTGCAGCACGTTGTGCGCGATCGACACCTCCGCCGCGGTCATGCACATTGGCAGTGCACGGGGCTCGACGGCGTAGCACGCGACCTCGGGCATCGCCGCGCCGATCGCGTTGAACAACCCCGCGTCATCGCTCACCATCGCTCCGGCAGCGTCGGGCAGGCACCGCACGAACGTCAGCACCCCGCGCTCCAGGTGCACCAGCGGGTGGGCACACTTCACGCTGTTCGCGAGCTTGAGTTCCTTGCTGTCCGCCACCGCCACCCGCCCGCGCCGGTCATTCTCCCCCGCCCGCCCGGGCCCCTTGCACACGCCCTTGTTCAGCATCTTCCACAGGTCGGGCAGCTTCGACGGGTCCGGCACCTCCCGCACCCGGAACACCGACAGGCCAACACACAACGGCCCCAAAAGGGGCCCGTAGCCGGCCTCGTCGATCCCAGCGATGAGCAGCGCCATTCCTGCGCGAGTGTACCGACCGCGTGCCATGACGACTCTTGGGGGCCATGGCGACGTCTTCGTCGCTATGGAGTGACACCGGACCCACAAGGAGTCAGCACGCAATCAGGGGACCGCCCTCACCCGCCTCGATCCCTTGATGCCGCGTGCCCCGATGCCTCTCTTCAACCCGACCTTCCCCCGGCCCCTCGCAACGGAGACCCGTCTCGGAGAGACGGGCTACCTCAAAACGAACAAGGCCCGGCTCCTGCGAGCCGGGCCCCAATGCGGGCGAGAGGACTTGAACCTCCACGGGTGTGACCCCACTAGAACCTGAATCTAGCGCGTCTGCCAATTCCGCCACGCCCGCGGCAGAGGCCAACAGTATCCCCCTCACCCCCCACCTTCCACGCCGAAAATCACCCCGTTCCCTGCTACCATCCGACTGGAAGCCAACTCCGGCTCCCACAGGGGTCTCGATCCACGCATGACGGCTACTCCGCTCCCGCTCCACGTTGACCAGGACGGCCCGCACGCCGGCATCGCCACGCTCACCCTCGAGCAGCCCGGCAAGCCAGTGGTCGTCCTCGAGCTTGAGGTCTTCCAGCGCCTCGAAACCACGCTCCGCACCCTCCCCCGCGGCCTCGTGGGCCTCGTCATCGCCTCCGCCTCCGAACGCGTCTTCGTCGCCGGCGCCGACCTCAAGTCCATCATGGACCTGGACGACGCCGCGCTCGACAAGTACCTCCAGTACGGCAGCCGCGTGTTCCAGATGGTCGCCGACCTGCCATTCCAAACCGCCGCGGCAATCAACGGCGCGGCCCTGGGCGGCGGCCTTGAGCTGGCCATGCACTGCGACGGGTTGATCGGCGCACCACCCTTCACTGGGAAGCCCTACCCAGTCGGTCTTCCCGAGGCCGGCCTCAAGATCTGCCCCGGCTGGGGCGGCACGAACCTGTTGCCCGCCCGGATGGACGCCGCGGATGCGCTCCGCCGGACCGCGACGGGCAGCACGCTCATGTTCGACGAGGCTGTCAAGCACGGCTGCCTGTTCGACGCGGTCGCACCCTCTCCCCGCGAGCTGCTGACCACGGCGAAGAACTGGGTGATGGATTACAGCCACTTCAACACCAGGCGTGACGGCGCTCCGTCGCGATGGATCGGTCGGCCGAACTGTTCACCGACGGTCATCGCCGCCCTCGACGCCACCCGCGCCGAGCTCCAAACAACTGAACCCGGCAAGGCCGTCGCCGAAGCCGTGAACGAGGGCCTGCTCCGCGGCTACGACGCCGCCCTCGCCGTCGAACGCCGCCAGCTCATCCGCCTCCGCAACCTGCCCCCCGCGAAGGAAGCCATCGCCGCGTTCTTCGCGAAGTCAGCGAAGAAGTAGAACCAAAGGCATTCTCCACAGAGACACAGAGGCGCACAGAGGGCCACAGAGAAGACAAAGGCAGGATCAGAACGGAAGAGAGATCAGCCGCCCCTCACGGTCTCACCGAATCACCGTCTCACCCTCTCAAGAACACGTACTCACCCCCTCATCCCACCACCCACTCACCCCCTCCGAGCCCCACCCATGGCCGACCTCAAGAACCTCAAGGGCGTTTCCGACACCGACAAGAAGATGATCGAGGACGCGGAAGCCCTGCTCGGCCCCGAGCCGACGTCCATGGGCTTTGTCAAGAACCTCTTCTGGGGCAACCTCCGCGAGGACCTCTGCTTCCCCTACCCCCAGCAGACCGCCTCCGAGAAGGAGGAGTGCGACAAGCTGCTCGCGCGCCTGGACCACTACCTCCGCACCGAGCACCCCAGCACCCTGATCGACCAGGAGCAGGAGATCCCCCAGTGGGTCATCAAGCGGCTCTTTGATCTGGGCGTGCTGGGCATGACGATCCCCAAGGAGCACGGCGGCCTGGGCCTGGGCATCACCAGCTACAACCGCGTGCTCGAGCGCATCGGCATGTCCTGCGGCTCCACCGCCGTGATGGTCTCCGCCCACCAGTCCATCGGCTGCAAGGCGGTCATGCTCTACGGCACCGACGAGCAGAAGGCCCGCTGGCTCCCCCACCTCGCCAAGGACTGGCTCTCCGCCTTCTGCCTCTCCGAGCCCAACGTCGGCTGCGACGCCGGCGGCCAGGAGACCCGCTGCGAGAAGACAGCCGACGGCGAGTTCTACATCATCAACGGCGAGAAGAAGTGGGCCACCTCCGGCGCCCTCTCCGGCATGTTCACCGTCATGGCCAAGCAGAAGATGGCCGACGGCAAGGACAAGGTCACCGCCCTGGTCTGCACGCCAGACATGGAGGGCGTCGACATCTTCCAGAAGAACCGCAGCAAGTGCGGAATCCGCGGCACCTGGCAGGCCCGCATCCGCTTCACCAACGTCAAGGTCCCCAAGGCCAACCTCCTCTTCCAGGAGGGCAAGGGTTTAAACGTCGCGCTCACCTGCCTCAACTACGGCCGCTGCACCCTCTCCGCCGGCATGCTCGGAGGTGCACGCCGCGTGCGTGATCAGGCCACCAAGTGGTCGCGCACCCGCTACCAGTTCGGCCGCCCGCTCTCTGACTTCGAGCTCGTGCAGCAGCAGCTCGCCCGCATGGCCGCGTACGACTACGCCATGGACGCGGTGCTCTACATGACCACCGGCATGCTCGACCGCCACGACGAGGACATCATGGTCGAGACGGCCATCTGCAAGGTCTTCTGCTCCGAGTTCGGCTGGCGGGTCGTCAACGACGGCCTGCAGATCATGGGCGGCGAGGGCTACATGAGCGAGAACGAGGTCGAGCGGGTCTTCCGCGACTCGCGCATCAACCTCATCGTCGAGGGCGCCAACGAGGTCATGCAGTCCTTCGTGTGGGCCTACGGCGGCAAGAAGCTGCTGGAGAGCATGCTGGGCGTGCAGGGCGCGGTGGGCTGGGACGCCGACCAGTCCTTCGGCGGCAATATTGGCCGCATCATGAAGAACGGTTTGAACCCCACCATCGCCCGCGCGGCCATCCCCCTGGGCCTCGAGCTCTTCCTGGGCCTGCGCCGCAAGGCCCCCGCCCTCAACGGCATCAAGTCCGCCACGCTCCGCCCCCAGGCCGACCGCCTCACGGCCATGATCCGCGACTTCAGCCACCAGTACAAGCAGGCATGCAAGCGCTACCGCGAGGCCATGATCACCCGCCAGGTCGTGCAGGCCCGCCTCGCCGACGCCGCCATCATGCTCCACGCCTGGTGCTGCACGCTCTCCAAGCTGGACGCCGACATGCAACGGCACGGCGGCGGGGTCAGTGGCTCGGTCAACATGACCCCCGAGTTCGAGCGCGACCGCGCCGCGGCCCTGCACTTCTTCGACCTCGCCGAGGTCGCCATCCACACCAACTTCCGCGCCCTCTACGAGAACCCCGACGACACCATGCTGGTCGCGGCGGCCGCCGCCATCAAGCACTCCGACACCCTCCCCAACGACCAGTTCGTGGTCCCCGAAAAGTCCCCCACCGCCAAGGGCACCGGCCGCCCCGCCCGCCAGGAGGGCATCAAGCAGTTCCCCGGCGGCTCCGCCCTCAAGCAGCAGCAGGTGGCACCGGTCTCCTGACCGGTGTGCCTTCGGTGGCACCGGTCTCCTGACCGGTATGCCTTTGGTGGCACCGGTCTCCTGACCGGTGTGCCTCCTCGGCAAGTGCAACCCCGTCCTGCCCCACTGACCTGCCGCCCAAAGCAGGTCAGTGTCTTTTTGGCGGAGAACGGCGCGACCCGCATCCCTCCTTCGTGGCGACCGTGCTCCCGGGGGTCGCCCGGAGGAGCTCTCAATGCATACATGGGGTGACCGCACCGTCTCGCGCCGCCAGGCGCTCGCACTCTCCCTCAGCGCCGGTGCGACGCTCGCGCTCACGCCCGCGCTGCTCGCCGCGCTCCGACAGGACGGGAAGCAGCCCACTTCTCAACCCACCCCCAAGCTCAAACTCCTCCAGCGCGCCATTCCCTCCTCCGGCGAGCTCCTCCCCGTCATCGGCCTGGGCCGCGGCCCTGACAAAGTGGACCACGAGGCCTTCAAGGAGGTCCTTAAGACCCTCATCGACCACGGCGGCAAGCTCGTCGACACCGTGCACGACACCCTCGGCACCGGCGAGAAGGCCGCCGCCGCGGCGGCGGTCGAGCTCGGCGTCCACGACAGAATCTTCTGGTCCCTCCGCGGCACCGTGCCCGGCCCGCCGCAGCCCGGCACCGACCGCCTCAAGGCCTCGATCGAAGCCTCCTTCGAGCGCCTGAAACTCCCGAAGATCGACCTCATCCAGGTCCACGTCAGCGCCCCGCCCTCACACCTCGAGCTCCTCAAGGACCTCAAGAAGCAGGGCCGCCTCCGTTACATCGGCGTGCAGGCCGGCTTCGACCAGCAGCTCCCGCAGCTCGAGGCCGTGATGCGCAAGGAAACCATCGACTTCGTGGGCATCCGCTACACGCCTGACAGCCGCAAGGTGGAGGAGACCATCCTGCCGCTCGCGCTGGAACGCAAGATGGGCGTGCTCGCGTACTTCCCCTTCGGCGGCAACATCGGCCCCGGCGGCGTTGTGACGAGCAGCCTCTTCCGCCGCGTGGGCGACGCGAAGCTGCCGGAATGGGCCGCGGAGTTCGATGCCAAGACCTGGGCCCAGTTCTTCCTCAAGTTCATCATCAGCCACCCCGCGATCACGGCCGTGCGCGCCGGCACTACTAAACCCGCGCACATGCTCGACAACCTGCAGGGCGGCGTGGGCAAGCTGCCCGACGAGGCGACGCGCAAGCGAATCGTCGAACTGGTGGATGCGCTCCCGCCCGACCCCCAAGCCCCCGCGCCCGCTGGCCCCGGTCCTGGGCCGGGCCCCGCCCCTGCTCGTAAGTAGATCCAAGGCATTCGAACCGAACACAGAGGCCACGAAGCAGGACAGAGACAAACAGAGAAGATCAAATCGAACGCGGAGTTTGCGGAGAGGAGCGGAGTCACGCGGAGAGGAGCCGAGCCAGCAGAGAGGATCTCCTTTGAGCAACGCCGAGCCAGTGACCTGCCGCACTGGGCAGACCACTGTGCCTTTCTCTCTCAGGCCGTAGGCCTGGAAGTCAGTAGCCGGGGGTGAAGCGAGGCGCTTCGCCGAGCGCCACCCCCGGTACACGCCACGCGCATGTTCCGCACCCCAGCGGGGTGCTCGTTGTTCGCATGCGCGCACGCCCACACGCTTTCAACTCCGCGCAACTCCGCCACACTCCGCCTACTCCGCGTTCGATTTCGTCTTTGCTTCGGTCGCGCGCACCTCTCGAATTTCCGGAACCTCGTTTCACCCCGTGCGTCCAACTCCCCCACTCTGCCCTGCGCACTCGCGCCGTCCTTCGACCGCACGCTTCTCCGCTGATACACACTCAAAGGAGCTCGACATGCAGACCCCGGGAGACCGCAACCTCTCGCGCCGCAACGCCCTCGCCCTCTCCCTGAGCGCCGGCGCCTCCCTCGCCCTCACCCCCGCCCTCCTCGCCAAACTCGGGGTCTCAACTCAAGAGGGAACAAAGGGCGGCGGCGGCCCGATGGAAAAGCGCCACGCCCTCATCGAGCGCACCATCCCAAAGACCGGCGAGAAGCTCCCAGTCATCTCCTTCGGCGCCCGCGCCTTAAAACCCCCGCAGGACTCGACCGACCACACCGTCCTCAAGCCCGTGTTCCAGACCTTCCTCGACCACGGCGGCAAGGTCGTTGACGTCATGCACGGCGGCCCCGCGGGCGAGACCGCCGCCGCCAAGGCCGCCAACGAGCTGGGCATCCAAAATAAGTTCTTCTGGACCACGCCGGTCTGGGTCCACGCCCCCACGCTCCCCGGCCACGACGGCCCGCCGCCCAAGCCAAGCCCCGACGCCATCCGCGCCCAGGTCGAGAGCAAGCTCAAGCTCCTCAACGTCCCGCACATCGACTGCGCGCAGATGCTCGCGCACACTGACCTCGCCACGCACCTCGCCGTGCTCAGCGAGCTCAAGAAGGAAGGCAAGGTCCGCTACATCGGCTACAGCGACCTGCTCCCCCCGCCCGGCATGAACCCGCCGCCGGGAGCGCCGGACACCTTCGGCAAGCTCGAAACCGCCATGCGCGAGCTGCCCATCGACTTCATCGGCCTGGACTACTCCGTGGGCGACCGCCGCCTCGAGGACAAGATCCTGCCCCTCGCCCAGGAAAAGAAGATCGCCGTCTTCGCCTACTTCCCCTTTGACCGCGCCCGCATCTTCAAGCGCGCCACGGAAACCAAGCTGCCCGAGTGGGCCATCGAGTTCGGCGCCGAGACCTGGGCCCAGTTCTTCCTCAAGTACGTCGTCGCGCACCCCGCCGTCACCGCCGTGCGCTGCGGCACCACCAAGGCCGAGCACATGCTCGACAACCTCAAGGGCGGCATGGGCGTCCTCCCCGACGAGAAGATGCGGAAGCGCATGGCCGAGCTCGTCGACTCACTCCCCCCCACCCCGCAGCCCAAGCCGCAGACCATCACCGTGCCCCCGCCCGGCCAGCAGCCCGGCGGCCCCGGCGGTCCTGGTGGGGGCGGCGGCCCGCAAAACCAAAAACCCCCCGCCGTCACGCTCTCCGCCGAAACCCTCGACCGCTACGTCGGCGACTGGAAGGACCCCAACGCCGGCACCCCGGTCAAGATCCGCCGCGACGGCGACCGCCTCCGCATGAAACCCGGCAAGGCCCCCGAGGGCGCCATGACCCCCCTCTCTGAAACGAGGTTCATCACCCCCTGGGGCGCCCCCATCGAGTTCAAGCTCGACGCCAGCGGCAAGGCCACCAGCGCCACCGTTGAGCAGGGCCCGCACCGGATCGAGATCGTGCGGCAGTAGTCCGCGCCCCTCTATCACCAAGCAGGTAGCCCGACCGGCAGGGAGGGACATGGCCGCACTTGGGCCGCAGCTTTCTTCGGTCTGGTATGCTCCCCAAGATGGCCGGCAAGGCACACACCAGAGCGACGCGGGCCAAGACCCCTCAAGCTGCTCCCTCGCCTGTGAGCCCCTTCGCCACAGGCGGCGGTGGCACTGTCTTCGAACTGTCCGTGGCTACGTCGTACGTCCTTCACATGCTTGCAGCCGCAACACCTCGCGGCCCCGAAGGCGGGCTGATCGTCGCTGTTGGCCTTCAGCGCCGTAACCAAGGCCACTTCGTTGATGACATCCACGTTCATACTCAGGATCAGAACCGTCGCGAACGTCTCTTCCTGCAGGTCAAACATGGGCTCTCGCTCACCAAGAGCAATCTCGCCTTCGAGTCCGGCCTGCGCCAATGCTGGAGCGAGTTCAACTCCCCAAGCTTCCACACCGGGGTTGATCGGATCGGTTTCGCGATCGACGTAGGTTCGGCGTCTGACAGTGTTCGACACTTTCGGGAAATGACACTCTGGGCGCGCGAACACGACGCGACCTCTTTCTTTCGACAGGTACAGAAGTTCAGATCGACACACGCGCACGTCGAACTCGTCACTCACTTTATTAGGAAGTTCACAAAGCGCATCCCTGCGCAACGGACCGTTTGGAGTTTTCTCCGGTCTCTAGTCATCATTCACTTTGACCACGGCATCACGGGGGGGGCCGACGAAGCCAACGACTTGGATAAAGCGAGGTCCTTGCTCCCAAGAGGTTCGTCCATCGCGCCGTCGGTGCTCCGGGACTGGATCTACACGCGATGCGCTGAGGTGGCAAAGGCTGGCGGTCTCATCACGATTCCAATGATCAAAGAGCGGCAACCGCCAGGTCTCGAGTTGCAACTCCCCTCAGAAGCGGCGGCTATCGCCAGCTCGGTCACGCTTCAACTCAAGTCGCACCAGCACGGGCAGCTGCAAAGAGAAATCCGTTCGAAGAAGTACATCCCACAGTTGTTCGCCGAGTCACCACGCCAGAAGGATTTATGCCGCGCCTTCACTGACCCACGGTGGGGGCTAGAGGTGCTGGTGGAGGCACTTAACCGACAAGTGCTTACCGAGGTGGATAGGCGACTGCGCCAAGTAGGACTCTCGCCCGTCGGCGCCTTGATCGATCCACACTTGCAGACACCGCGCACTCTGGACGGAGTAGCCCCGCTCGCTTCAGCAATCGACTTTCGTTTGCAACAGGTCCGAGCGATTCTCGAGGAGTGTTTCGCAGAGGGGCAAACCGGACTTGAGACCAAAATCCCCCAGAAGACACGTTACCGCTTCGACGAGATCCGGTACAGGCTCCGCGATGACGCGTACCCCGCTCGCAACTGGGTCGAAGAACAGCAGGAGTGGCTCGCGTTCTCTCAGGCACGCGTCGTCTTCTTGACTGCCAACGCAGGCCGCGGCAAGACCAGCTTTTTGTGCGATCTCGCTGAACGCGTCTTACAGCCGCGAGGGATCGCGTACTTTCATTTCACGGGACGCGACCTGAGAGCGTGGACAGGCGGTCCACTGGAGGTGTTCTTACTGCAATCCGTCTTCGGCCTCAGGGCTCAGAATGAGTCCGCTCGCGTTTGGGCCGATCTGGAGTCACTCGCGAGGGACTCAGGCAAACCGTTACTCATCATGATCGACGGCCTGAACGAGCATTCAGACCTTGCGTTGCTCGCCCCAGCGATCGAGCAGATGCTCGTACGACTGAACGCCAGCGAATGGGTGCGAGTCCTGCTGAGTTGTCGTGCGGAGTACTTTGACGCGCGCTTTTCGAACCTTGTCACGTACGCCGAGACGTCCACTCAGGTGGCTAGGTTGTCCGAACCAGTAAGGGAGCTGTCGGCACAGCAGTCGAAAGACATGGTGTGGCGGTATTTCCGGTACTTCGGCATCGAGATCGAAAGCGTAGCAGGAGGCGTGTTTGAGGAACTGCGGTCGAATCCACTTCTGTTACGTACCTATTGCGAGGCTTATGCTCCGGTTCCCGGATGCCGCTCCGCACCACATCCCTCCCTCACTCACCTGCACAAAGAGCGCCTGTACAGGGAATTCTTCCGCCGCAAGCTGGACGCGGCAGAATCCCTCGTCCCAGCACATGCGGCCTCGGCAGCTTCGCGACTACGACGTGCCGTCGTATCGATTGTCAGCGCGATGCTCGATCGCAGGGACTTCACTAGTGTGCCGCTCGACGCCCTTCCGCAGGAACACCTCGATGGCTTGGAGTTGCTGCTTCAAGAAGAGCTCGTACTGCGACGGGACCTTGCGCCCGCATCGCCCCTTTCGGGTGACGGGGACGTTATCGCGTTTACGTTTGATGAAATGCGTGATTACTGCCTTGCCGAGCACCTAGCCGGTCCGCTTTGGAAGCAGGACCCGCAAAGGACCAGCGAGCTACTCACAGCCGTTCTAGACCGGCATTCCACGTGCGCCGAGGGAGCAGGACGCTTCCTTTTTTTGATTGGGAGACGAGAAAACGCGGCCACCCTCTTGGGTGCGCTCTCCTCTTTCCCGGGCTTTGATGAAGTCTACATGGATTGCATCTTCGACCTGGAAGACGACGCAGTTGTTCCTGAGGATGTTGCCAAGGTTGCTGACTACTTCATGAGGGGAGCACATGAAGCGCGTCGAGTGATTTACGGGCTTCTCGGAAGGGCATCAGTCAAGCGTTTCCCGCACTTGAACTTGTCCTCCCTTTTCCCGACACTCGATCAGCTCACACCAGATCAGTTCAAGCAAACTATTCGGGCTGCATTCGGCGATGATCATTGGAGGTATCGTTCTCACGAACGTTCAGGGTTCGAAGTACTGCTCGATCGAATCGCGGCTGACTTGACATCTCGTAGCTGCGACGAATTGCGCGAAGACCCTGGCGAAGCCCAGCTCTTTCTATACATGCTGACGATTCCCGGGAGTAAGAGCTGGGGTCCGGCTTCAGATGCGATCGCGAAGTTGAGGCGCCGTTGCTCGCTCTTCACACAGTCGATTATGGCGCAGTTCCTGACACAAGGTCCGGGGTACGCTCAGGCAGCGTCATGGGGTTTAGTTGGGCGCTGGGCGATCGAGGGCGGCAAGATCATCCCCCCAATCAAGGAGCTGGCACAACGGCCGGCGAACACCAAGGGCCTGAATGACGACGAGGCCAAATCGACGGAGTCGGCACGAAAGAAGGCGCTTGTTGAGTTGGCGGATCGGAACCATCTTACGCTTGATAAGAAGCAGGTTGAGGCACTATGGGCAGAGCTCGGCGGAAGGCCACAGCGATGGACGGAGTTTGGATCCATTTTGCTTCGTATGCGGCAGTAGTGACCGTCGCACCGTTAGGCCTATCACTTGATGACCTGTACACCCGCGCAAAGGTCAAAAAAGGAACGATGGGGGCCGAGCTCGTTCGGAGAGTGTGGTACGGACTCTTTGCGCATCGGATCGATCTTCTGGCCCACTATGAGCGGTTCTATTCGGCCGAGTATAAGTCCTTCGGTGACTTTCTCTACAGCAAGCACGGATTCGACGATGCGCTGATCCGAAGGGTCTACGAGCTCCTGAGCCAAACTAGGACACTGGGTGTTTGCGATGGCTCACTCGGAGGCGGATACGGTTTCATCGAATGGTTGCAGAAGAGCGATGGGTGGTTCATGCTCGAACGGCTGGCTGACGCACAGAGGATGATTGAAGATGAAGATTCGGAGTGACTTCGTCTCGAACAGTTCGTCCACCTCGTTCATTATCATCCTTAAGCAGGGATGGAGTGTTGAACGACTTGGCGCGCTCATGGGAGTGCCGAAAGGCTCTCCGCTCTGGGGTGTTGTCGAGGGGTTCTTCGAGACCTTAGATACAAACTCAAGCCTTGCTAGCGCCCGCTACAAAGTTGAGTCAGCCGAGGGTGTCCTCGCGGGCGTCGGTGAACGCTTTTCGAAGGAAGTTGTGGCAAAGGTCGAAGAAGCTCTCAAGCAGGGCTACCAGGTTCGGGTTGGCCGGCTCGGAAGCGATGGGGAGGCCACGGAGGCATTCCTGTGCATGGACAGCTTTGAACTTGAAGACGATGGATTGTACATCAACGCGCTCAACTGCACGTGGTAGGACACAATATGTTAGTGATCCGGCATTACTCGTCTCAGGGTTACTCCACCATGTTCTCCCCGAGAACTGGGTTCTTTGCTCGAGTCGAAGACCCGGGCTCTGCTGAGCCGTTGTGGTCGCGACACGGGCCCGAGTTGATGGACATCTCGATCACTAACTGGTGTGACAAGGGATGCTCATTTTGCTACCGAGGGTCAACCCCCAGAGGCGTGCATATGCGCTTGTCCGACTACACTGCCCTGATTAGGCAGGCGGCCTCAATGGATGTGCTCCAAGTGGCTATCGGTGGTGGGAACCCTACCCAGCATCCCGATTTTGCCGAGATTCTTCGAACTACTCGGTCGATGGGCATTGTTCCGTCCTATACCACGAATGGCAGAGGTTTGACGCCAGAGGTACTTGAGGCGACTAAGAGGTTCTGCGGTGCCGTTGCGGTAAGCGCCTATGAGCCCTGGGAGGAGTTCGAAGCCGCCCTGCAGTTGTTGAAGGCGAATGGGATCGCCGCCAATGTTCACTTTGTATTGAGCAATGACAGCTTCGCAATGGCAGAGGCGTGGCTCCGAGACCCACCTAGCTTTCTCCATGGCATCAACGCCTTGGTGTTTCTGAACTTCAAGCCGGTCACTCGCGTGAACGATCAGACCGGTCTCACACGGGCTGTCGGGGCGGAGCGACTTAAATCGTTTTACGCCTCGGCGACCTCTCCAGGGTTGCCCTTCCGTATCGGGTTTGACAGTTGCATGGTGGCTGGATTGGCATGGCACACGGCAATCTCTCCAACTACGTTCGAAGCGTGTGAGGCGGGGCGCTTTTCGATGTTCGTGTCCGAGGAGATGAAGGCCTACCCGTGCTCCTTCATGGTGGGTAGTTGGCACGGCGTTCCGGTGACTGACACGAATCTGCAGTCGATTTGGCAAACGCACACCGCATTCGCTGGCGTGCGAGAGAAGCTCACCAAGGGGCGGTGCAACGGATGCGCGAACGCACATTCCTGCATGGGTGGATGCCCGATTTTCCCTGACATCAACCTATGCGACCCATTCGTGAAGGGTCTTCGTGAGCCTGACACCTATCCCTTCGACGTGCCGAAAGGGATTCGGATCTCGGCTCCTCGTCGGCCGCCGGTTGCATCCGAATGAGGACTACTCCGATCGGGCGGTCTATCGCCATCGCGCCCCCTGCCGCCGCCACCACACCCCCTGCCGCCCGCATCACGCCCCGTGCTGCCTGCGTCATGCTCCGTAGTGCACCCATCATGCTCCGTGGTGCCGGCATCATGCTCGGTGGTGGGCCCGGAATGCCCTGTGATGCCGGCGTCATGCTCCGTGGTCTCGGAATCACGCTGCATTTCTCCGAGGAAAAGTGCCCGTTCAGAGGCGTTTGTTCGGGCCGGTTTTTGCGCTGGGTGCGGTGGGGCGGCGGCGCGGGCGGTTTTAGCGGACGAGAGTGGCGACGGCGCTGATCAAGGGGTCGATCGCCGCAGCTTGCAACAATGTCGCCATTACCGGATTGCAAACTCCGCAAACTACGCCAGTTGCAGGTTTGACAGGCTCACGAGCGGCCGGTAACTTCCCCGAACTTTCACCGGGGGATTCCATGCAAATTCGATCGATCGGCGGTGCACTTGCGCTCACCAGTGTTCTTTCCCTCGCGGGCTGCCAGCAGCCGCGGGCGACGAGCTACAAGCCCGAGCAGGAGCGGGTGCACGAGGTGCGTATCCACACCCTGGGCAACCAGAGCGTGATCACGTTCCAGGCGCCGCCCGACCCGGGCGACGGGGCGCCGATCAATGCTCCAGATGTGTCGCAGCAGCCGCACGCCCTCCTTCCTGTCTCGGGAGTGGTCCCGGTCGGGGCCAAGGACGTGAATCTGACGGTGCATGTGACCGGGCTGCCGCGGAACCTGAGCCCGACGCACTTCTGGTTCGTCGAGGCCAAGGACCCCAGGTCCAATGATCTCAATGCGCCCAGGCCGCGGCAGGTCGCGGTGAACCCGCGGCCGGTCACGTTCGCGGCGGAGGTCGCTGCTCAAAGGCAGCAGCAGGAGTGCGGCGTGGTGCAGTTGAGCGCCTCGGAAACCGACAAGATCCGCGAGGAGCGGGCCAAGGTGCGGCCGATCTCGGGCCTCTCGGTCGCCATCGACGGCGCGTACCTCGCCGGCGCCGCCGACGGGGACCGAATTACGGTCCAGATCGACTACGAAGGGACGTTTGAGGAGCCGGTGGCGAAGCGCGAAACCACATTCCAGGGCTCAGTGGCGCGGACGTTTGTGCTGTACAAGGTCGACACCTTCCGCAAGGACCGCGAATACACCGTGCCCGTGTACAACATCGCGGCCATGCCGATCCCGTATGATGAAACCGACAAACTGTTCGGCTCCAAGATCGCGAACCACTACTACGTGGTGCGGCTTTCCTTCCGCAATACCACGAACACCGACTGGCTCATCTCCACCGGCATGATCCGCGCGAGCGGCCGCGCCATGGTGGTTCCGGTCGATGGCGCCAACAGCCCGCGTTTCAGCATTCCCATCATGGTCTCCCCGCAGGCGCGTGAGCACGTGTACGCCATCCTGGAGCGTCAGGAGTTCAGCACTTTCCGCTCGTGGAGCTTCCGTGGACTGGAGTTCGTTGGCTCACTGTCAACCGCGCTCGCCAATGGCCTCTCGTGGGGCGACGACGCGATCCGCGGCATCGGGATCTTCACCGGAGTGGGCGTGCCGGAGCTTGGCAAGCTCTGGGTCGATCACTTCCCAGGATACAAGCGGAATGTCGTCAACTACGCCATGCCAGCGTACCTGAAGGTGCCACGCACCTCGACCTCCATGGCCAGCTTCATCTTCTTCTCCAAGGACGACCTGGAGTCGATGGTGATGGACTCCAACCTGTTCGGGGACACGAGCAAAGAGGCGGAGTTCTCATTCGGCGACAAACGGAGCACGCAAAAGACGGCCACGCCGCGCTCCTATGTCATCGGGCTGGAGTTTGACGGGCTGGACATCCCGTACGAAATCGTGATCCTGCCCGACGAGGTCATCGCGGGCGCGGAGGGACGGATTACAAGCGCCGGCGCGCGGGCGAAGGAGGCGGACGATGCCTCCCTGAGCTTTGCCCGCACCACCGGTGCTTTCAACGACGCGACCACGCTGGTCGGCAGCTTCTCGGATCCGGCGCTTGCGGAGTTCAAGTCCGCGTACGACGCCCTCTTTGACGAACTCTCCGAGCAGAGGCGTGCCGCCGCGTCGTCGTTCACGCTCACCCGCGACTCGGCCAGCGCCGAACTTGCCAAGGCCAACCGGCTGCTGACCGAGAAGGCTGAGGCGCAGGCAGTGGCTGTATTGGCCCGCATCAAGGCCCTGCACACACTTGTTGGTCCCTACGGCAAACTGAAGGCGAAGACAGATCTAACAGGGGACAAGAAGGTCAAACAGGCGGAGCACCTCAAGGCCGCCGAAGACGCGGCCAAGGCCCTCAAGGACCTGAAGACTCCTGGCGACAAGGCCATCAAGGACGCCGACACGCTTGCGGCCACCATCAATGACTTCCTCAAGACCTGACCGCTCCGCAAGCCCTACGACCTTTTTTTTCAGGTTTTGCTTCAGCGGCCCCCCCGAGAGGCCGAAGTCATCTCTTGCCGGGCCTGGGCCACGTTGGACTCCAGGGCAACCCGACATGTTCGCAGTGACGGTTTGGGCCTCAGGCCCGAGGCAGGCAAGACATGACACGCAAGCAGTGGCTGGAGTTCTTCGCGCAGCGGATGGGGACCTGGGATAGCGTCTTCGCTCAGATCGGCGTGACGCAGCAAGAAGTCGATGCCCTGATCGCCAAGGTTGAGAAGGCACAGAGCTCGCTCGCCGCGGCCGACAAACTGCGGCTGGAGAGCAAGGCCGCGACGCAGAAGTTCTACACCGACGCCGACGAGGCGCACGACGACGGCCAGGAGCTGATCAACAAGATCCGCAACTTCGCCGCCACCACCAACAACCCGTCGGTCTTTCAAATCGCCATGATCGATCCGCCCTCGCCCCCAACCCCGCTGGGCGCCCCCGGAAAGCCAGAGAACCTGGTCGCGAGCATCAACGAGCTGGGCTACATCACGCTCAACTGGAAGAGCACGAACTCGGCCCCCAGCACCGGCGCGTTCTTCAGCGTGTCGCGGGCCCTCAACGGCGGCACCAACTACACCATCGTGGGCGCGGTGCCCACCCGCGAGTTCGTGGACACCACCATCCCCGCGGGCACCGGCCAGGTGAACTACGTCATCCAGGGCCGCCGCGGCCAGTACCTCAGCGAGCCGACGACCTACACCGTCCGCTTCGGCGTCGCGGGCGGGGGCAACTTCGCCATCGTCACGCAGGGTGAGGTGACCAGCGGCGTGGGGGGCAAGCTGGCGGCGTAAGCCCACAAGGCAGGTTTGAAACACAGAGCACACAGAGGGCACAGAGAAAGGCCTTGTGTGGAAGAAAGCCAGAGGCCCGGCGCGTGGTGCGTCGGGCCTTTTTCGTTGATGGGATCGAGTGCTTCAACACCCTTTCCCTGCCTTCCCCTGTGCGCTTCTGTGTGCTCTGTGGTTCGAGTCCCTCTTCCGGGTATCCTGCGGGCGTGCCAGGGCGAGTGACATCTCGGCGGGCGGTGCTGGCGGGCATGGCCGCGCTGGGGGCTGCCGCTGTGCTGTGGCCGTACACCCCCAAGTCGCGGCGGCGCGTGCCCCGTGGGGGGCGCGGGCGGGTGGAACTCACGTACTGGGAGAAGTGGACGGGGCTGGAGGGATTGGCACTCCAGCGGCTAGTGGACCGGTTCAACGCCTCGCAGGAGCGGGTGTGGGTGCACCTCATCCCGGTTGGGGACATCGACGCCAAGGCGATGGTGGCGATCGGGGGCGGCGACCCGCCGGACCTGGTGGGCTTGTACACGTACAACGTGCCGGGGTACGCCGAGGCGCGGGCGGTGATGCCGCTCGATGAGTTTGTGTCGCGCGGGGGACTTCAACGCGAAGGGCGCGAAGGGGAGCGAAGGCTCGAAGCGGGGACAGAAAGCGAACGCGGAGTTGGCGGAGGGGGGAGCGGAGGGCGCGGAGAGGGGGATGGGGTTGCGGACGCGGAGTACGCGCCGGGAGTGCGTGAGCTGCTGTGGCACGAGGGGAGGCAGTGGGCGGGGGTGAACACCTGCTACACGCTGGGGCTGTACTACAACAGGGCGATGCTGCGGGAGGTTGGGGCGGACGCCCCCACCACTGTTGCGGAGCTGGATGCGATCGCGGACGAGCTGACGACGCAGGACGCGCAGGGGCGGATCACCCGCGCGGGATTCTTGCAGAACCTGCCGGGGTGGTGGCCCTACCTGTGGCCGGCGATGTTCGGGGGTGCGCTGTTTGATGCGGGCAGGAACGCCGCGACGGTTGATTCGCCGGCGTGCGTGGAGGCGTTCGAGTGGATCGCGGCCACCGCGCGCCGGCGGCACGGCGTGGCCGCCACGCGCGCCTTCGCCGCGGCCTTCGGCCGCAGCATGCACTCGGCCCAAGACCCCTTCATCTCCGGTCGGCTCGCGATGATCGTGCAGGGGCCGTGGCTGGCGAACTTCATCGCGGCGCTGAACCCCGCGCTGGAGTTCGGGGTGGTGCCGCTGCCGGTGTCCGGTGCGTTGCGTGCGAGCGGGCGGGTCGACGACGCGAACCCCGTGGGGCTGCTCGAGGCCGACGTGCTCATGATCCCGCGCGGGTGCCCACACCCTGAGGAGGCGTACGAGTTCCTGCGCTTCCACCAGCAGCAGCGGGAGCAGGAGCAACTGGCCTTGGACCACTTCAAGCCGTCACCCTTCGCGGCGCCGTCGCCGGAGTTCCTGGCGCGGCACGGGCACCCGGGGATCCGCGTGCACAACGCGATCGTCGGGAGCCGCAACGCGATGGTCTTGCCGCGGACGCGGGTGTGGAAGCAGTACTCCGACCTCACCACGGCCGCGTTCGACGCGGTGTGGGGCGGGGCGGATGTGAAGCAGACACTGGCCGGGCTGAATGAGCGGGCGCAGCAGCTCATTGACTCGGCGGAGGAGAGGAGGCGGCAGCGGCAGAGCGGCCGCCGCGGGGAGTCCAACGAGATGAAGACATCTCGGTGGCACGGGGGGCTGGCGTAAGTGCGCGAGTCACGCCGCAACCTGCTGGCCGGGCTGCTGTGGGTGTCGCCGTGGCTGGTCGGCGTCGCCGCGTTCCTGCTCGCGCCGCTGGCGATCACGGCGTACGTCTCGTTCACGGACTACTCGCTGCTCGAAGAGCCGGTGTGGGTCGGTGCCGCCAACTACCGCGAGATGGCGGGCGACCCGGTGTTCTGGAAGGCGGTGCGGAACACGGGCCTGTACGCCCTGTCATTCCTCGTGCTCGGGACGGTCGTGTCGGTGCTCATCGCGGTGCTGCTGGAGCAGCCGCTGCGCGGGCGCGGGCTTGTGCGGGCGATCGTGTTCCTGCCGACGCTCATCCCGGTGGTGTCGGCGAGCATCGGGTGGATGTGGCTGTTCAACGCCCAGCACGGGCTGCTCAACGCCGTGCTCGGGCGGGTCGGTCTGCCCACGCCGGACTGGCTGGGGAACCCCACCTTCGCGATGCCCAGCCTCATCCTGATGAGCCTGTGGGTGGTGGGGTCGTACGTCGTGATCTGCACCGCGGCCCTGCGGGACGTGCCCGCGGCGCTGTACGAGGCCGCGGACCTGGATGGCATGGGCGCGCTCGCGCGGTTCCGCCACGTGACGCTGCCGATGATCTCGCCCGCGATCCTGTTCAACGCGGTGATGAGCATCATCTGGGGCTTGCAGGTGTTCGCGGTGCCGCTGATCATGACCAAGGGGGGGCCCAACAACGCCACGGTGGTGTTCTCGATGTACGTGTACAGCAACGCGTTCGCGTACGGGCGGATGGGGTACGCCAGTGCTCTGGCGTGGGTGCAGCTGCTGGCGACGCTGGCATTGACGGGCGTGGCCCTGATGATCGCGCGGCGGTTCGTGCACTACCGGGGGGCGTGAGCGGCGATGGCTTCTTCGATGGACAAGCCCGCTACCGGTCGTGCCAAGCACAGCCGCCTCGCGCGCCCGGTGCTGTACGTGCTGCTGGCGTTCGTCGGCGGGCTGTACGCGCTGCCGCTGGTGTGGATGGCGTCCACCTCCATCAAGCCCGAGCGCGAGGCGCTGTCGGACTCTGTCGGTCTGCTGCCGGAGCTGCCCCCCGCCCCCACTGCTGCTGGCGCTGGCGATGAGATCTCGTACGCGGCACGCCTGGCGGAGCAGGTGGCGGCCAACTACACGGCCGTGATCGATGCGCCCAACGCGGACTTCCAGCTCTACATCCGCAACTCGCTGATCGTGGCGGCGCTGAGCGTCGCGGGCATGACCATCTCGAGCGCGGTGATCGCCTACGGGTTCTCGCGCATCCGCTGGAAGGGTCGGGACACGCTCTTCCTGGGGGTTCTCGCGACGATGATGATCCCTTTCACGGTGATCATGGCCCCGCAGTTCCTGCTCTTCAAGCACCTGGGCTGGATCGGGTCGTGGATGCCGCTGTGGGTGCCGTGCTGGTTCGGGGGCGGGTTCAGCATCTTCCTGCTGCGGCAGTTCTACATGGGGATCCCGCGCGAGCTGGACGAGGCCGCGCGGCTGGACGGCTGCGGGCACTTGGGCACGTTCTGGCACGTGATCCTGCCCCTCGCTCGCCCCGCGCTGGTGGTCGTCGCCCTGCTGCAGTTCATCGCGACGTGGAACGACTTCACGGGTCCGCTGGTGTTCATCAACCACCCGTCGCAGTACACGGCTGGATTAGGGCTGCAGATGTACCAGACGGCGCACGGCGGCACGCCCTGGAACCTCATCATGGCGGCCAGCGTGATCGTCATCGCGCCGGTGATGGTGGTCTTCCTGCTCGCGCAGCGGTCGCTCATCGAGGGGGTGGCGACGCAGGGTCTGAAAGACTGATAGAGCCGATCGCGCAAGCGATCGGAACATCCTAATCAACGTCGACTTAGCACGGGAAGTGCTACCGAGTCCTACTCGATCACTCTCGATTGCTTGCGCAATCGGCTCTTTGGGGCACTACGCGCTCAGCACGGATTCCCGCCCAGCACTCGGAAGAATGCCTCGATGTCCTGATCCGTGCCCGCGTCGCCGTCGCTGTTGTAGTCCGACGGACCGCACGCGGGGCAGCAGGTGCCGCCGATGCACGCGAAGAACGCCTCGATGTCCTGGTCCGTGCCGTGGTCGCCGTCACCGTTGTAGTCGCTGGAGCAGGGCGGCTGCCCGGGGTAGCCCATGAGGACGAACGGCAGCTCCACGTTGACATCCGCGGCGCTGGCGGGTTTGCCCGCATCGAGCGCGTCCGCCCAGCCGCTCGGGCCGAACTGGCGGGCGTTCGCGCCCGCGACGGTCCGCAGCCCGGCCTTGGTCACCGTGGGCGCGAAGACCTCAAGGGCGGTGTTCGCCGGGACGATCTGCCAGTCCAGCCAGTAGGTGCCCGGCTGAAGCTGCACCAGCGCCGTCGACACGTTCAGCTCCCAGATCGGCTTCGAGGTGTCGGGCGCCATCGGCGCCGGCGCGGCCGCGGAGTTGAACACGCGGTACAGGTTGGTCGCGGAAACAGACGCCAAGCGGTTGGTGGACGTGTCGCCCCACACAACCGTGCTGCCAGCGTCGCCCGGACGGCCGGTCCAGATGCGGAGCGTGACCGACGCGAACGGGTTGGCGGCCGCGCCCGGCTGGTACGCGTAGAGCTTCACATGATCGATGTGCCACGCCGCGGGAATTGTGAAGTTGTCCGCGAGGCGGAAGGCGCCGCCGCTGCCGGCCCCATGCACCGCCAACCCGCCCGTGGCGTTCGCCGCGCCCGCGTCGCTCTGCAGCTCGCTCCAGAGCGTGCCCGCAGGAGCGGTCGCGCCGTTCGCGGCCGTCGCGCCCGTCGACAACGGCGCGACGCTGGGGTCCGCGCTCTGGTTGCTCAGCAAAGCGTTCTGAGCCGAGGCGGAACCGGCAACCGCGGCCAGGAAGGCGGCGGCGAGCACTGCATGCGGGCGGTTCATCGTCATGGTTGCGTCCTCGCGCGAACAGGTGACTCAGAGGGTGACGCCGCGGAAGGTCGGCGTGTAGCCGGGGAACAGGTTGGGGAGATCGTCGTTGCCCAGGCGGTTGACGGCGATCTCGGCGACGATGTCGCGGTAATCAGTCGTCACCTGAAGATCGATGCCCTGGTACAGCTGGCTGGCGTTGAGGCCGGGCCACTGCGTGAGCACGCGCCCGCCGTGGATCGCGTTGCCCATCACGATCATCACGTTGCCGTGCCCGTGGTCGGTGCCGGTGCCGGTCTGCGCGGCACGCCGTCCGAACTCGGACATGCACACGAGGGAGTAGGTCGGCGCGGTGAGGGCCGTCATGTCGGTGTTGAACGCGGCCAGTGCGGTCGCGAGCGTGGTCATCAGGTTGTGCATGGCGCCGGGGGTTGTGCCGCTTGGCACCGTGCCCTGGTTCTCGTGCGTGTCCCAGCCGCCCAGGTCAATGGCGATCGCCTCGACGCCCACCTGGGCCTTGATGAGGGCCGCGGTGGACTTCATGGCGGTGCCGAAGCTGCCGGTGGGGTAGGCGGCGCCGCCCGCGGGCTGGTAGGTCGCGAAGTTGATGGTGTTGAGCAGGTCGATGGTGCTGAGGGTGTTGAGCCCCACGCTGCGGAGCGGGTCGCTGGTGTCGGAGTACATGCCCTGGATGGGCACGGTGCGCGCGGCGACGGTGGACGAAGAACCAGTCAGGCCGAACGTGTCGAGGTTGGGGATCGGAAGCGTGAGCGGCCCGCCCACCAGTGCGCGGGGAAGGGCGGTGGAGATGCTCAGGGCCCGCAGCAGCGACCCTGGTGTGGCCGGGGCCGTGGCGGCCAGGTGCCGACCCAGCCAGCCGGTGACGAGGCTCACGTCGCGCGGCTTGCCCACCTCCATGAACCGCTGAGCGTCAAAGTGCGACCGCGAAGGGTCTGTGGAGCCCGACGCGTGCACGAAGAGCAGCTGCCCGGCCTGGAACGCGGGCAGCAGCGCGGTCATGCCCGGCGGCAGGCCGAAGCCGGTGGGCCCGTTGGGCCCGGCAACCGAGACGCCAAGGTCGGTGCAGCGGTACGTGGCGGTGCTGTCGGGCTGCGGCACGGCGATCGTCGGCCGCATGGCGTAGTAGTTCGCCTCGCTGAAGGGCACGCACATCGAGAGCCCGTCGGCGGCCCCGCGCAGGAAGATCGAGATCATCACGTCGCGCTGGGTGGACCGGTAGTCCTTCGCCATCGCGACGCGCGGCAGCCATGCCGGGGCGGCCATCGCGGCAATGCTGATCGCGCCGGCGGTGCCCCCCACTGCCCCCAGGAACCCGCGCCGGCTCAACTCGCGGTACTCCTGGCACCCGCAACTCCCGCTGGACATCGTCTCGTCGTGTGACATCGGAGTGCTCCTTGGGGGCTAGTACCACTGGAAGCTGGGGGCCGCGATCGCCACGCCGAGCACTTCTTTGGTCTTGGTCGAGCTGATGGTGCCGGCGCCGAGGTAGGTGTTGAGGCGGGCCTTCTCGCTGGCGGGCATCTCGCCCGCGAACAGCTCGGCCTCGATCTTGTTGAGCATGGGGCCGGCGGTGGTCAGTCCGCTGAAGAACGCCGGGTAGTCGACGGTGCATCCTGAGATGTTGGCGTTGAGCAGCGAGGCCCCGAAGTTCCACCGCGGCAGGATCAGACCCTGCCAGTACATCGCGGTGTCGGGGTACCCATCGGGGGTTTCCCAGTAAAACGGGCGGTGGCCGCACGAGGTCAGCTGCCCACGCAGACCGCTCGTCGCGGTCACGTTCGAGGGCAGGGCCCGCAGCGCGGAAACCATCAGGTGGAACGGCCGTTTGTACTTGGGCGGCGCCGAGGCCAGGTTGTTGGGCTTGAGGATCTCGCGGATCATCGACTTGATGTCGCCGCCCGTGGATGTGTAGACGGCTGCCACCCGGTCGACGAGCGACGGGCTGGGGTCTTCGCGGAGCAGCCAACGGGCCATCTTGAGCGAGATGTAGCGGGCGGTGCTGGGGTGGGCGATGAGGGCATTGAGCACGCGGTCGCCGTCGGTCTGCCCGCCGCCCGCGGCGATGTTCAGCTGGTAAGGCGTCCCGGCGAAGATGGTCTTGGCGCCGTTGTAGTGGCGCGTGCTGCTGTAGCGGAAGGCGCCGCGCGTCGGGGACGTCGCAACCGAGTCGTACCCCCAGCCGCTGAAGCAGCGCGACACATCGAGCACGTCCGCCTGGGTGTAGCCGTTGTCCGCCCCCATGGTGTGCAGCTCGAGGATCTCGCGCCCGTAGTTCTCGTTGACGTTTGTAGCGGTGCTCAGGTAGTTATCGAGGTACGTCAGCATCGCCGGGCTGTGGGCGCTGGCCCGCAGCAGGTCGCCGAAGTTGCCCAGCGCGTGCACACGGATCACGTTGCGGTCGTCCATGCTCTTGAGCATGTTCGCCGGCTCGCTGTTGATCGCAATGTTGAAGTGGTCGGTCCAGAACTCGACCATGCGCTGGTAGAGCTGCCGCTGGCTGAAGATCGCCCGCAGGATGGTCGCCTCGGTCAGCTCGTTGCTGAGCAGCGTGGCCCCGCCGGTCTGGGTGTACTGCTCCTGCTGGGTCATCGTCAGCGTGGCGAGCGAGGACAGCCGCGCCTCGCACGCCGAGTCATCGATGGCGGTGTAGTTAAGCTGATAGTCGAGGTAGCCGTGGTACCCCAGCTGCGCGGCCAGGGCGAGCTCAGAGGCCGTTGGCCCGTAGGTCACGCGACGCACCAGCTTGGTGAGAAGGCTCCCGGGATCGACGTCGGCCGAGGCTTCCACCGGCGGCTGTGCGAGGACCGTGCGGGCGGCGCCCCATACCGCTGCGAAGGCCCCGGCTCCCGAGATCAGGCCGCGACGCGAGAGCGGGCGCGAAGGGGTGGACAAAGAGGGAGAGTCTGCTGTCACGTCACACCCCTTCTGCTGAGGGCCGCGCGAACGCCCCGGGCGAGCGGGGCCAAGGGCCAGCATACCGGGAAACCGAGGACCAAGCGCCCATTTTCACACGGTTGGGATGGATTAGGGCTTTCTGCCCCGGCGACGGAGCACCAGCGCCCCGACGCCGATGATCGAGAGCGTGCCAGGCGTCGGCACGATGTACGAGACGCTCAGCGAGGGACGCAGCGCAGGGTCCGGGTGCTCGCGGCTGTCGAAGCGCTTGGCGGTGGCGGTCACGCCGGGGGACTCATCGCCCAGAATCATCCAGCCGAAGTTGCTCGGAGAGTCCTCGAGCCACGACTGCACATCCGCAATCAGCTCCGGCGAAGACCACTGGTAGAACCCGATCCCCGCAACGATCGACATTGCGCTCGGCGGCTCCTCGAAGTCGCCGCCGAAGCTGGTCCACGCGGTGCGTGTGTGGAACGCGTGCGTCCAGGTAGCGTCGCCATCCTCTGCAGGGGCCCCACCGCCCTCCTCGCCCGGTGCATCGGAGCCCGCCTCGCCCCAGTTGCGCGACATCGCGTGCAGGCCCACCGGCGTGCCGGTGGACACCGTTCGCGACATGTGCATGGTGAGGATAACGTCGGTGATCACCGCATCCGCGGGGATGCTCGACAGGTCGAACGAGATCATCGCCCGCCGCTTGATGCTCATGGCAGTGACGCCGGTGAACAGGTACTGGCCCGCGCCATTGCTGATGCCGCCGAGGTCCGCCTCGAAAATAGAGGTGTCGCGCAAGGGCTCGAGCATGACCGAGGTCTGGGCGACGCCGGTGCTCGCGAGCAGGCCAATACAGGACACAACGGGGATGAGCCGCATCACCCCTGAACAGAACCGCTGATCGCGGGCGGGGCAACCAAAGTCCGAGATTGATGCTGTCGGCGACGCCCAGGCGCGCGGTAGCATTCTGCCCTCACCCCCGGAGAGACCCATGGCCCTGCTGATCAGGAACGGGCGCATCATCACCGCCACCGACGACTACACGGCGGACATCTACTGCGAGGCCGACACCATCACCCGCATTGAGCGGTCGATCGACCCGAGGTCGACCCCGGGGGCCGAGGTCATCGACGCCGCGGGCAAGTACGTCTTCCCTGGGTTCATCGACCCGCACGTGCACGTGTACCTGCCCTTCATGGGCACGTACGCAAAGGACACGTGGGAGACCGCCGGGCGCGCGGCCATCGTCGGCGGCACCACCACGCTGATCGAGATGATCTGCCCAGGCAAGGCCGACGAGCCCATGGTTGCGTTCGAGACGTGGCTGAGCAAGGTCCAGGGCGTCGCGCCCTGCGACTACACCTTCCATATGGGCGTCACCCGCTACGACGACCTTGCTGAGAAGCAGCTGCGCGAGATCGTCCGCCGCGGCGTGACCTCGTTTAAGGTGTTCCTCGCGTACAAGGGCGCCCTCGGGGTCGATGACCGCGAGCTGTACCACACCCTCAAGCTCGCCAGCGAGCTAGGCGTCGTCGTCACCGCACACTGCGAGAACGAGACCATCGTGGCCGAGCGGCAGGCCGAGCTGCTCGCCGAGGGCCACACGGCCCCCCACTTCCACGAGCCCTCGCGCCCGGTGCGCGTGGAGGCCGAGGGCGTGCACCACCTGATGACCTTCGCCGAGCTGACGGGCGCGCGCGTGTACGTCGTGCACACCTCCTGCGTCGAGGCTGTCGAGGAGGCCCAGCGCGCCGTCGCCCGCGGCGTCCGCGCCAACATCGAGGTCGTTCTGCCGCACCTGGTGCTCGACCGCTCGTACACCATGCGCGACGGCTTCGAGGGGGCGAAGTACGTCATGTCACCACCCCTGCGCGATCAGTCCCAGCTCTCGCCCATGTGGGGTCACCTTCGTTCCCGGACCATTTCGACGGTCGCCACCGACCACGCGCCCTTCGACTTCGAGACCCAGAAGACGATGGGACGGGACGCGTTCACGAAGATTCCCAACGGCATCCCCTCGGTTGAGGACCGCGTGAACCTGCTCTACACGCACGGCGTGTGCACCGGCCGTATCGACCTGCACACGTTTGTTGAAGCCGCCAGCACCCAGGCGGCCCGCCTGTTCAATCTGGAGGGCAAGGGCACAATCGCAGTGGGAGCGGATGCGGACCTGGTCGTCTACGACCCCGGCTACCGCGGCACGATCTCTGCCAAGACCCACCACATGGCGACCGACTACAGCGCGTTCGAAGGGTGGGAGATCAAGGGCCGCCCCAGCGTCGTAACGGTCCGCGGATCGGTCATGGCCCGCGACGGCAAGTTCGTCGGCCGCCTGGGGCACGGGCGGATGGTGCCGCGCCACACCGACGAGGCTTAGCGCCGCTCATCGTCCGGGGGACGGGGCGCGATCGGCTCGAGCGACGAGACAATCGCTCGCGTCCGCAGGTTGTCGCCGCTGTGCGGGGTGAACACAAACGCACGCGGGTGGCCGCCCGCGCCCTCGACCGCCGGCGCGATCCACAGCACCGCGTCCACGCCCGAGCCCTCGCTCGCGAACCAGTCGCGGAACCGCTCCGGAGCCTGACTGGAGTCCACCGGGACCTGCTCGCTGTCGAGCACCAGCCGCGCCTTAGCCGCGGCGTCAACCTCCCCGCTCCGCTCCTCGGGGTTGGGCACCTCGCCCATTGGCGTCACGCCCGTGTGCAGCATCGAGGCGACGAGGTCCTCGATCGACTCCGACACCTCCGGCGTCCACGGCCGGCGGATGTCATTAATCATCAGCACGCGCAGCCCCATCGGAACTGACAGCTTCTCCGCGGGAATGAACTCATCGCGCTCCACCTCCACGCCATTGACAAACACGCCAGTGGGCGCCGGCTGCTCAACCTGCGCACTCCCGCCACCGCGGTTGGCCATCGAAATCACGAACGCGACGCCCACCAGGAACACCGCCACAGCACCCAGCACACCCTTCATGCCCGACGAGCGCAGTTCGCCCGCCGCGCCTGTTCGTGTGTGGGCCCGCTGGCGCGCGGCCTCCATGCGCGCGCGGGCAGATGCCAACTGCTCGCGCGCCGGCTTCCGCGGACCTGCCGGCGGCACCCACGGGCGGCCCGGGTTCTCGGGTGCGTGCCGCGCGCGGCCAAGCCCCGCCTGCACACCAGCCCACGCGCTGCCGACGACCCGTCGCGCCTCGCGTACGGACTTCTCCGCAATCTCGCCGGCCCGGACCGCGACATCCGAAGGCGGCTGCCCGTACACCGGCTCGTGCGCGCGCGGAGCGGCCGCGGGGTCTACCTCCGCCCGCCCGCTCCACCAGTTCACCATCCGCAGGCGCGGAGCGCGACGCACGACCTCCGCAGCAGCCCCCGCGAGGCCGGCGGCGCCTGCCATCGCCGCTGCCCCGAGCGGAGCGCCCACTGCCGCCGCACCCGCGATCGGCGCGGCCGCCGCTGCGGGGGCAACGCCCGCGGCCGCCATTCCTGCCGCCGCCACCGCCCCCACACCCGCGACCACCGCGGCCGCGGGCGTCGCAACCGGTGTTGGGCTCCCCGACATGCTGGGCAGATCCACCGGCTTCACCTCAAACGGATCGGCAGCCCGCACAACCGCGCGAAGATCCGCCAGCATCATCTCGGCCGAGGTGTACCGCTTGTCGTAATCCGTCATGGCCCGCCGGATGATCCACTTCACCGCGTCCGGGCAGCGCTTCGAAACGGCCGAGAGCACGCCGTGCGCGGGGAATGAGTCCTCCAGCATCGAGTACACCACGGCCCCCGCGGCGTAGATGTCGAACCGGGTGCCGTCAACTTCGTGCACCTTCACGCCCTTGAGGGCCTGCCGCACGAGCTCGGGATCGCGGAAGTACTCGGTACCGTGGGTGGTCAGCGTCATCGCCGATCGCAGCGATGACACCAGCCCGAAGTCCACCAGGTGCGCCCGCGGGTTGGGCCCGGCATCCACGATGATGTTGTCGGGCTTGACATCCTTGTGCCAGAGGCCGCCGCGGTGGTACTCCGAGAGCGTCTCCATCAGGTCGCACGCATAGCCGATCGCGAGCCGCAGCTGCGGCTCGGCTAGCCCTTCGGGCGGGCTCGCGGCGTGCAGCCGGCGCGTCACCATGCTCAGCGACTCGCCGGGCACGTACCGCATCACGTAGTAGAAGCGGTGCTGGCTCAGCTCGTGGTCGAGAATCAGGCCCATCCGCTTGGCGGCGTCCAGGGAGCGGCTCTCACGGACGATCTGCGGCAGGCTGCTGCCGTCGGAGAGCGAGAACGACTTGATCACCACCTGGGCCACATCGTGCAGCCCCTCGCGCACGAACGCCGCCCGCTTCTCCGGCTCGGGCGTTGCGATGTACAGCTTCGCCCCCGACCCGCCACCCGCGAGGGTGCCCACGATGCGATATCCATCGAACTGGCCTGTGCGCGGCGCGGCTGCGCCACCGCCAGCCGCGGTGCCCTCGGTCCCGGGCACCGCCCGCACAACCTCCGGCAGCCGCCGCTCGATGCCCTCCGTCAGCCCGCCCAGCCCGAACAGCCGCACGGGATTGCCCACAATCAACCTGTACACGCACGCGCCCGCCTGCCCCAGCTCACCCTGGAACGCCCGACCGAAGTGACGCGCGGCCGACCACTTCCCGATGAGCACGCTCCCCACCACCGCCGGCACATAGAGCACCGCCAGCAGCACGGCCCCGACAAAGCGGAACACATCGCCGATTTCGCTGGTGATAAAGGTGAACAGCCGCGACAGCACCCAGCCCACGCCCTTGAAGAAGGGGATGAGCAGCATGACGAACACGACCGCCCCGACCGTGACGGCCGCGAGCACGCCGAGCACCATCAGCAACGTGGATCCCATCGCCAACCTCCGACCGCGGGCGAGGCGGTCCTTCCCGCCCCGCTACGCCAGGCGCTGGGCCTGGTCCTGCCGGCGCAGCTCCATCTGGCGGTGGTAGATCTCCGAAATGGCCTCGTCGAAGAGGACATCGTCGGAGGGGGCAGGATCGTTCTTGGGGGACAGGACAAGGCCGTTTCGCGCCGCCTCGTCCATCTCCTCGCGGGTGAAGCTGTAAATCGCGATCACCTCGCCCAGCCGCTGCCGGAGCATGTCGCGCACGCGGGCCAGCCGGCGGCTGACGGTGGGCTCGCTGATGCCCAGCGACGCCGCGACCTCCTTGCCGGGTTTGTTCTCCAACACCCGCATGGAGTAGATGGAGAAGTCGGTGAAGTCGGCTTCCTTCTCCACCAGCCGGATCGCCGCCTCCACTTTGCTGCGGAACACCGCGGCCTCGTACTGCTCATCCACCGACTGCCCGGCGCACGCGGCCATCCAGCTCTCGTCGAGCTCGGTTGCCTTCCTGTTGCCGCCGCGCTTCTGGGCGAGACGACGGTCGAGCTCGTCCCCCAGGACGTGCTTAGCGATCGCCAGGAGCCAGGTCGAGAACCTCGCCCCGCGCGCAGGGTCGTAGCGGTCGATGGACTCGCTGAGGGCCGCAAGTGTTTCTTGGGAAAGGTCGCGGACGGTTTCAGAACCGATCCGCCCTTTCCCCCACTTGGTCAGTTGGGCGCGGACTACCGGCCCGAACGTCTCCCAAAGCTCAAACCACGCGGCCTGGTCATTGGCCCGCAAGCGCCCGATAAAGCCTGTGGTCATGGGGGTGAGCATCGTCGATCCAAGGGTATCACACCCTTGCCCGACGCGTTCCCCGGTCCAGTCCGGAGCCTACTCCTCGCTGACGCGCTTCTTGAACTGGAACATGACCTTGTCACCAGCGGCCCCGACGATCTCAACCTCGCCGGTGCCCGCGTTGATGGCGGCGATCTTGTACCCATTCCCGACGGCGTCGCCCACGCGGCGCAGCTTGCCGTTGATCACCGCGACGGAACCCTTGTTCGTCGCCATGATGGAGGTGATCTGGAGCTCCGGCGGCGTCGCCTGCTGAGGTGTGGAGACGCGCACCGGAGGCTCATCGACCACGCGCGGCTTGACCTCCGGGTCTGGGACCTTTGGCTGCACCGGGGGCGGAGGCGCCCGGTTGAGCATCGGCGAAGGGCCGAAACCCCGCGAAGCCTCGGCGTTGAACTGGCTGACCAGCGCCACCGCATTGGCCGTCGGCGTGGTCTCGGGCGCAGGCTTGAAGGGCGTTACTGTGGGCGTCTCCTGCCCGAAAGCCGAGGACGGCGCACGCTTGAGCATCCGCACGCCCGCAACGCCCAGGAGCGGCATCACCGCCAATGCCGCGGCCACCAGCGGCCACGGGAGCTTGGTCGTTCCGACGGTCAGCGTCTCGAACCTCATGAGCCCTTCTCCTCGGAAACGTTCACGTGGGCCGTCTTGCGGGTGTCCACGTTGGGGATCTGCAGCTTCAGGTGCGTCGTTTCGATGACACCCGTCACGACGGGGTCCCGCGCGGTGCTGCCGACGGTCTGGGGCGAGAGGTGGAAGCTGCCGACCTTGGAGACACCAAGGTTCTGCTCGCACGCATCCACAAAGCGGCACACCGACTCGTACGTACCGCTCACCTCGATGCTGTAGCCGAACACTTCCGTGCCTTTGAGGGCCTTGCCGTTGACCGGCGCCTGGTTGGCCCCGCGACCCGTGCTCGGCTCGATGCGCGCGAGCTTCACCGAGTGCGTCTTGGCGAGGTCGTGCACCGCGTCGTACAGGCGCGTGGCGTTGCCGCTGAGCGCCGTAGCCTGGTTGGTGCGGCGACCCTTGGCGCTCAGGGCCTCGATCACCACTTCCAGCGGGGCCTCCGTGTCGATCATCTCATCAAACAGCGCGAGCTGCGCGTGGATCGCGCCCAGCTCAGCCTTGGTGTCGCGGAACCTCTGCTCCAGCGGTCGCACCGCCAGGTACCACCCGGCGCACACGCCCACGCACACCATGAAAGCGGCCATGAACTGGGGACGCCCGGGCGCCCCGTGCATACCAGCCTGTGATTCCTGCTTCTTCATGGCTGCTCCTCCACGCTGGCCAGGCCGGCCGGTTTCGCGTCCAGCACTCCGGCAAGACCCACGTCGGCCGTGATCCCCCGCAGCTGAACGCTCACGATGAACGTCTTCGCCTCGACACCCGAGATCTCTGAGGCGTGGGTCGACACGATCTTGACACCCGCCACCACCGGGCTCTTGGACAGGCGTGTGACGAACTCCGTGAGTGAGTCCTTCCCGTTCCCCGGGTAGGCCGTGCCGCTGAGCGTCAGGATGGGGCTGCGCTCCTTATCGGTGCCGTAGGTGCCGGCGATATGGTTGAGCTCGATGACATCGCCGCAATCACGCGAGACCAGTGCAAGCCCTGCGATCCACCGCGGCCGGTCGCCGATGGTGTCCTTGATGCTCTGCGTGGCGGCCGCGAGGTCGGTCGAGAGCTGCTGCGCACGCGCGACCTGCAGTTCGTGGGCCGACATCGCTTCGACCCGCTCCTGGAGGCTGTCGATCTGACGCCGGGTGCGTGACGTCTGCGCGTACGTCCAGCCCGCGTGCGCCAGCAGCGCCATCGCCGCGATCACGCCGCCGAGCCGCACGCCGGCGTAGAGGCGCCCGTTCATCCGGTTCACGAACTCAGTGGGCGAGACCACGCCCGTCACCGCCGCGTAGTGCCCGAAGCCACCGAGTTCTCCCGCATCCTGCGCGGGGACCTGGTCGCCGTGGTCCTCCAGGTGCACCTCGATGCCCGTATCGAACTGGGCTTCGAGGGCCTGCGCGAACCCCGGGACGCTCGCCCCGGGGCCGGCCAGTGTGATCTTGAGGCGGGCCTGCTCCGACTCAGGAACGCTGAACCGTAGAGTCTGGCGCGTCTCGATCGCGTACCGCTGGAACACCGGCTGCATGAGCGGGATCACGCCGTCCATGACGACGCCCGCCTCCGTCGGTGTGACCGGCACGCCCCGCTGCGGGACACCCGCCTGAAAGAGAGTTGCGTACGCCATCGGCTGCGAGATGCCGCGCCGGTCAGCGATCCTCGACCCGCGCATCACCGCGTCCGCCAGCATGTGGAATCCAAAGTCCAGCGAGCGTGCGAAGATCAGCCGCCCCTCGCTCCACCCCGCAAGCACCGTCGCGTGGTCCGCCACCCACAGCACCGCGTGCGTGCCGCTCGGGGGCAGTGAAGAAGCGACCCGCACCGCGTGCTTGAGGGCCGCCGCCTTCGCCGGGATGAAGTCACGAATAGTCAGGCCGGCACGCCGCACCCAGTTCGCAATGGCCTCGGTGTCTGCGGGCGCATCCGCCATGCCCAGAATGTGCACCTTGGGGTTCGCTGCCGACGCAGGGTCGGACTCAAGGGGGTGCAGCGACGTCGGCCACGGCTCGCCGTGGCTCGGCAGTGATTCATTCAGGGAAAACTGCGCCGCGCTGAATGCCGCGGCCCCGCGCACCGGCGGGCTGTACACCTCGGCCGTCGCCTTGCGGCTGTAGTACACCACCCGCGCGGCGGAGCGTCGGGCAACGCCCAGCTCCTTGATCGCGGTCGCAAGCTTGTCGTCCAAGCCGCTGAGCCCGTTCTCCCACGTCTGCTCCCAGGCAGTCGCGTCAAGCGGCAAGGCCACGACCTTCTGCAGGCGCCCGCCCTTGAGCGTCGCCACGCGCAGGCACGTGGGGGAAAGTCCGATCAGAATCTGGTCTCGTCCGAACACGGGGACCCCTTTGCAAGAGTGACTGGACCTTGCTCTGCATCGGCCGGGCGTGAGCGCGACTTTGGTGAAATCCGGCGGGTCAGGGCGCCGAAAGGGTGATCTTCAGGCGGCGAGTGGTCGTGCCGTCGGCCCCGCGGACCACGGCGTCTCCCGGCGAGTTGGCGGCGGGTAGCGACACGTACGTCACGGTCGCCTGCCCCATCGTCAACGTGGAGTTGACCGCCGGTAGAGCGAGCCCCTGGTTGTTGCACTTGATGATGATCCGCCCCCCGCTCTCGGCGGCGTAAAACGCCCGAGCGGTCTCCGCCCGCAGCGCTCCAGTTTGCGCCTCGGTGCCCGAGGCGTTCACGCTGCCGATCACCGCCAGATTGATCGCCGCGAGCATGATCACCACCGCGGCGATGCCGCATCCCCTCCGCAGCCGCTTGCGTTTCACGCTCATCATGGGTCCACCACCCTCACTCTGGCGAACGCGGAAGACCGCAGCTCGAACCCGTTGCAAACAATCGTGATGTTGTACCGCTGGGTCGTGCTCGGCGTCGCGCTCGTGCTGGTGACGCCGTCGCTGGCCAGGTACTCCACCACGAAGCTGCTCACCTGGTCGCACAGTGGCGAGAGCGTCCCGTCCGTCGCCCGCTCGTACAGCGTGGTCCCTGTGAGCTCGATGCCCTTGCCCGACCCGAACCGCACCTGCGAGGGCGACGCGATGCTCAGGTCCAGTGTGCCGCGAACAGCACCCTCGGGAGAGTCCCGCAACGTCCGCACCACACGCTCCATCGCGTACGCAGCCTTCTCCGCCGTGCGCCGCACATTCGCGGCCTGCACGTAGGCATCGCCCGCGGTGAACACGATCGGCACCACGCTGGCGCTGATGATCCCCAGGATCAGCACCGTCATCGTGACCTCTACCAGCGTGAAGGCCCGCCGCACCAGGTTGGAACGAGCGTGCCTCATAGCGACGTCACCATGGATTGCAGGGACAGGGTCCGGGCCGAGCCGTCGGAACCAGTGAATGTTACGGTGACGGTCACGCTGCGGAAGAGGTCCTGAGAGGTCACCCCCGTCGCGGCGCCCGACTTGTCCACCAGTCCGCCGATCGTCACGCCGTAGTTGATCCCCATGCCCGTGTACAGGCTCGTGATGGACGAGAGCCGCGCCACCAGCCCCGTCGTCGCTGTGTTGAGGTACGTCGCCGAGTTCGCCAGGGCGGAAAAGCCCAGCCCCGCGCTCTTGCTCGAGACATCCGCCAGCACCTGCTCCATTACCAGCGTCCCCAGCGCCGTCGCCCTCGTCGTGTTCACGCTGTCGGCCCGCCGCTGGTTGGCCTCACCCAGCCAGATGAGCGTGGTCGGCAGCGAGATCGACAGCGCCAGCACAACGACCACCGCCTCAATGAGCGTGAAGCCACGCCGCGATGTTCCACGCATGTGTCTCATCGCACCACCATCCCCGTGCCCTTGCGCACCGTGATGGTCGACCCGCCCGCGAACCCGATCAGCGCGTCGTTGGTCCACCCGCCAATAAGCGCCCCGGCCGCGGTCCGCAGCTCGGGCGTCCCATCGAAACCGAACCACAGGACCTGCGCCCCGCCGGTGCCCGCACCCCCGGTAAAGGAGGTGATGTCGGCCGCGGGGTACGTCTTGCCCAGGTACATGACCGGATCTGGCTGCCCATCGATCATGTTCATCACCGCCGGGGCCGCGCCAAAGGACGCGATCGTGTAGTACTGCACCGTATCGGCCGAAGGGTCAATCCGCACACCCACCGGGTGGCCCTCGGACACTGCCAGCGACCGCGCCGAAATCAGCCGGCGCTCAACCTCCTCCGCCGCGGCGGCCTGACGCGTCCCCGTCAAGCTGTTCCACGCAGGCACGACCGTCACCGACACCACCGCGATGACAACGATGACCACCCCCATCTCCAGGAGCGTAAACCCGCGGCGTTGACGTCGTGCGCTACGCATGATCTTCGTGCCCGTTCCGAGTCCTTAGAGCTGGTTGGCCGTCTTGAACCCGCCCGCGCCATTCGAGACGGTGGTCGCGGTCGAGCTGTTGCAGTAGAAAATCGCCGTGGGCGGGCTGGCCGCGTTGTCCACGTAATAGTTCCACCCCACCGTCGTGCCGTTCACCACCGTACGGGCCGCGGCCTGCGCCTGCGTCACCGCCTGCACATTCGACAGCCCGTTGTACGGGTTCTTAGGCATGGCGGTCTGGAGCACGGTGCCAAGGGTGTTCAGCTCCGTCAGCGTCGGGAAGGGCGAGGTGCCCGAGAGCATCGCCTTGCTGCGGAAGGCCGCGATCCCCGAGCGCACGCCACCGAGCGCACCCTCGGTCGCCCCGCTCTTGGCATCATCGGTCACGCCGCCGAACCGCGGCACCACCACCGCCGCGAGGACGCCCACGATCAGCACCACCACCATGATCTCCAGCATGGAGAACGCGCGTCGCAGGCCGAACGGTCGTGTGCTCATCGGTACGGTGCTCATACTGCTCCCCATCGGTAACTTCCCGCCTCGGGGCCACCCGGGCGTGCCCGAACGCCCGCGCCCACTGCGGCCTGTGCCGCCGGTATCACTTCTGCAGCCGCACCATGCCCCACATCGGCAGGAACACCGAGAGCGCGACGAGCAGCACGATGCCCGCCATCGCCACCGTCATGATGGGCTCGATGATGGTGTTGACGTTCTTGGTGAGGTGCGAGGACTCGCGGTCGTAATACCGCGCCACCACGTCGCACGAGCGGGCCAGGTCCGCCGAGTCCTTGCCGGCGCCGATCATGCGGCGGGCAAAGCTGGGCAGGTAGCGGGTGCCGCGCAGCACATCCGTAATAGCGTGCCCCTGGCGGAGCTGGTCCACCATCGCGTTGCAGTCGTTGATGAACACCGGCCGGCCAGTCGCCCGGGCGCCCATCTGCAGCGCCTCGATCATGTCCAGGCCCGACTGCATGCCGATGCCCAGCACGCGGGCGAAGCGCCCGGCCGTCACCGCCAGGATGATCTTCCGGACATAGGGAATGTGCAGCAGCAGGTTCTCGAGCTTGAGCCGCCCCGCCGGGTTCTTCCACATGAGCACAATCGTCGTGAAGAAGCCGATGATCGCGCCCAGGTACGCCCACCAGTAAGCCCGCACCGAGTCGCCCAGCGCCTGCACCACCCGCGTGGTGATCGGCAGGGCCGCGCCCTGGCTCTCGAAGATCGCGCCGAACTTGGGCACCACGAACACGATGATGACCGTCACCGCCAGGAACACCACGCTCAGCACGATGGCCGGGTAGGTCATCGCCCGCTTGAGCTGCTGGCTGGTCTCCATCTGCTTCTCCAGCAGCTCGGCGAGGTGGTTCATCACCTCCACCATGCTGCCGGACTTCTCCGCCGCGCGGACCGTCTCAATGAACACGCTGCCGAACACGTGCTTGTACTTCTCGAGCGCCTGCGTCATGGGCAGGCCCGACTCGATCATTGCCGCCATGTCCAGCAGCATCGTCCGCATATCGGGCTTGCAGTCGCCCTCCGCGATCGACACCATGCCGCGGTCGATCGGCACGCGGGCCTCCACCAGCACCGCGAGCTCGCGCGTGAGGTTCACGATGTCCGCGGGCTTCACCTGCTGCCACGAGAAGGTGGCCTTGCTCCTCTGCACCGCCTTGGTGACCTTCACGGGCGTCAGGCCCATGGCGCCGATGCGGCGCAGGGCGTCCTGCTCGTCCACGCCCTTCACGTAGCCCTTGGTCTTTGTCCCCGACTGGCTGACGGCCTTGTACGCGTAGGAGATCATGCCGCGATCCTCACTTCCTGCTCTGCGCCCGTCGCGTGCAGCTTCGCCACCTCGCTCAGGCTTGTCAGACCTCGGGCCGCCTTCGCCAGCCCGTCATCCCACATCAGCTTCATCCCATCCTGCATCGCCGCCGCCTGGATCTCAGTGATGGTCGCCTCCTGCTCCACCAGCTTGATCACCCGAGGCGTCATGCGGAACATCTCGAAAGCGCCCAGCCGCCCCTTGTACCCCGTATTTCGGCACGCGCCGCACCCGCAGCCGCGCTTGAACGGCGACTGCCGCAGGGCCGCGGGAACCATCGCCAGAATCCGCTGGTCGTTCTCCGCCTGCGCACACTGCTCGCACAGCTTGCGCACCAGCCGCTGCGCGATCACGCACAGCAGCGCGCTGTTCACCGCGAACATCGGCACCCCGAAGTCCTTCAGGCGCGACAGCGCCCCCACCGCGTCGTTCGTATGCAGCGTCGAGAGCACCAGGTGACCCGTCAACGCGGCCTGCACCGCGATCTTCGCCGTCTCCTGGTCGCGGATCTCGCCCACCAGCACGATGTCGGGGTCCTGACGCAGCACGCTCCGCAGCGCCGCCGCGAACGAGAGCCCCACCTCCGCGTTCGCCTGCACCTGCCGGATCAGCGGCAGCCGGATCTCAACCGGGTCCTCGATGGTGATGATGTTGCGCGAGGGTGAGTTCAGGTGGTTGAGCGCGGTGTAGAGCGTCGTCGTCTTGCCAGACCCCGTCGGCCCGGTCACCAGGATCATCCCGTGCGGCCGCTCGATCGCCTCCTCGTACCAGCGCGTCATCTCCGCGGGCATGCCCAGGCCCGACACCGGGCCGATCTTGCCCGCCGAGCGGAGCAGACGCATGACCACGTTCTCGCCATGGATCGTGGGGATCAGGCTCAGACGGATGTCCACGTTCTCGCCGCTGCGGTGCGTAAAGCGGAACTTGCCGTCCTGCGGCTTGCGGGTCTGCGTCAGGTCGAGCTTCGCGAGCACCTTCAGCCGCTGAACGATGTTCACGTGCGAGCTCTTCGGGGGGCCCTGCTGCGTCTGCAGCACACCGTCCACGCGGTACCGCAGGATCAACTCGTTCTCGTCGGGGTTGATGTGGATGTCGCTTGCCCCCGCGTCCACCGCGCCCGAGACGATCTGGTTGACGGCCGCGACGATCGGCTCCTCGCCGGTCGTCAGCGCCTCTTCCTTGACCACGGCCGTCGAAACAAACCCGCTCTCCGCCTGCGCCAGGCTGTACGCTCGAGCGATCAGCGCCCGCAGCTGATCGCTGTCAGCAATGACCGGATCGACCTCAGCCTTCAGGATCTGCCGGATCTGATCGATCGCCTGCAGGTTCAGCGGGTCCAGCATCGCCACCGTGGCGGTACCGTCCAGCACGAACAGCGGGAACGCCGCCAGGCGCTCCGCCACCGCGCGGGGCAGGTACTTCATGTTCTGGATGCTGATGTCGAACTGCGCGAGGTCGACGAAGGGGTACTCGCAGATCTTCGCCTTCGCGATCGCCAACTTCCGCGAGGAGATCACCCCCAGCGACACCAGTGCATCCAGCAGGTTCTCGCCGGGCTTGAGCGGCGCCTCGCCCGCCCGCCGGATGTCCGTCTCGGTCACCAGCCCGTCCGCGACGAGCGTCCTCACGATGAAGTGCTTGGAGTCCATGTGTTGCCGGGGCTCTTAGGCCGCCGCCCCCTCCGCGCGTGTGTCGTCCGCGAGCAGCGCCAGCAGCGCCGCAACCTGCTTGCTCGCATCAGGACCAGGATCGGCGAAGGCCGTGCCGATCAGGTACGCCGGCCGGCGGTCGGTCATGCACACCCGCTGCACTCGCACCGGCACCTCGAGGATGACCCGCGGCTCCTCGCCGTACGAGTACGCCCGCACCGTCAGCAGCGTCCTCCGGGGGATGAACACCGGCGAGATCATGCCGATGCCGTTGCTGCTGAAGTCCACGATGTCCAGGTCCACCCAGCCGTCCCGCGCACCCGCACCCGCACCGAAACGGATGTTGTCCTGGTGCTCGCCCGCCACGGCCGCGCTCCCGCGGATCGAGACGTCGTACCGCACCGACTGACGTGCCATGTTCTGGGTGTCGTTCATGCCCGGGAACCTCTCTGCGGTTGCGCGATGGACCGCTGGGTCAGATCGGCCGCCCGGAGACCCGGGTTAAGACGCTACCGCCCGAAAACCCCTTTGCCGGCGTCCACCCCCCCACCAAGGCGGCCGATAACCCCTCGCGGGGGCAGGAGCTCCGCCCGGAACCGGCTTTCCGCCCGTCGGGCGCCGCCTTCCAGCCACTTTCTTGTCCCGGGGAAAGTGCTTTCTATACTTCCGGCAACCCAGCCCGGGATCGGGGCTGGGCCCTCGGCGGTCAGGCCCTTCTGTTCGGGTCCGGTCGCAGCCACAACACCCGGGGCATCTGCCCCCATGAAGCGCCCTTGTGCGTGTCACGAGGCGGAGGGAATACCCCCACCGCCCCGCGATCCTGACCGCCGGTGCCGCTGCAAAGGACCTGTCCCATGGCAAACACTCTCGTTCAAGACCTCATCGAGTCCGGCATCCACTTCGGCCAGCGCGCCAGCGGCTGGAATCCGAAGATGGCCCCGTACATATACGGCAAGCGCAACGGCATCCACATCATCGACATCAAGGAGACCATCAAGGGCCTCCTCCTCGCCAAGAAGTACATCGCCAAGTCCGTCGCCGAGGGCAAGGACATCTGCTTCGTTGGCACCAAGCGCCAGGCTAAGAACGTCCTCGAGACCCGCGTGCCCGACGTCAAGATGCACTACGTCACCGAGCGCTGGCTCGGCGGCACGCTGACCAACTTCCGCACCATCCGCCTCCGCCTCAAGCGCCTTGAGGAGCTCGAGGCGATCCAGCAGGCCGACAACTTCGCCAGCTACTCCAAGAAGATGGAGAGCCAGCTGAAGCGGGAGCAGAAGAAGATCGCACGCAACCTCGAGGGCATCCGCCACATGGACAAGCTCCCCGGCGCCCTCGTTGTCGTGGACGTGAAGTCCGAGCTCACCGCACTCAAGGAAGCCCGCAAGCTGGGCATCCCCACCATCTGCCTGATCGACACCGACGGCGACCCCGAGCTCGTTGACATCCCGATCCCGGGCAACGACGACAGCATGCGCTCCATCGACGTCGTCATCCGCGAGCTCTGCCTCGCCGTGGCCGAGGGTCGCCAGCAGCGCGAGCTCGCCCAGCAGGGCGGCGGCTCCAGCACGGCCCCCACCGAGGCCGCGTCCGACCAGCCCCGCCGCAGCCGGCGGGCCCAGTTCCGCTCCGACGAGGGCGGCGAGGCCCAGGGCGGCACCCGGGCTCAGTCCGTCGGCGCTGCTCAGTAAGCTCTACCCGTAGAATCCCCCAGCTCACCCGTCCACCCTTGGACTTTCAAACCCCTGCAACGCAGGGGCCCGCGGAGACCGTGCCATGGCAGAGATCAACGCAAAAGACGTGATGAACCTTCGCAACAAAACCGGCCTGCCCATGATGGCCTGCAAGGCCGCCCTTGGCGAGGCCAACGGCGACGTTGAGAAGGCCGAGGAGCTCCTCCGCAAGCAGCTCAAGGGCAAGATGGAGACCAAGCTCGACCGCGCCGCCGGCGAGGGCCGCATCGCCATCAGCCGCTCCAAGGAAGCCGCGACCATCGTCGAGGTCCGCACCGAAACCGACTTTACGGCCAAGAACGAGAAGTTCGTCAACGCCGTGCAGAAGATCGCCGACCTCTGCATCAACGAGAAGTCCGGCGAGATCACGCCGGTGCCGGCGTCGGTCTCCGCGATCATCGACGAGCTGCGCATCTCGACCGGTGAGAACGCGTCCGTGGCTCGCGCTCACAAGCTTACCCAGGACCCCGGCAGCGGCACCTTCGGTTCTTACGTCCACCACGACGGCAAGACCGGCGTGCTCGTGCAGGCCGAGGGCAGCATCTCCGACGAGACGCTCCGCCAGATTTGCATGCACATCACGGCCGCGCACCCCCGCCCGCAGGGCATCAGCGCCAACGACATCCCCGCCCACATCGTGGACAAGGAGCGTCGCTTCCGCATCGAGCAGGCGATGGAGTCGGGCAAGCCCCAGCAGATCGCCGAGAAGATGGTCGAGGGCGGCATGCGCAAGTTCTTCGAGGAGATCTCGCTCCTCGAGCAGCCCTTCGTCATGAACCCCGAGAAGAAGATCAAGGACATCGTGGGCGACAAGGCCCGCATCGTTGCCTTCTACCGCTGGGCCGTGGGCGAGCAGGCCTGATCTGATTTCGAGCCGCAACCTTCCGCAGGGGCGGGGCTTCAGCCCGCCCCTTTTTTCATTTCATCCCTCGCTTGCGCCCGATCCTCCTAGTCATGCCCGAGCACCCACTGGAGGACTTGATGAACCTTCCCCTCGACCGGCGCGACGCCCTGGCGGCCTTCGGCGCCATCGGCGCTGCCACCCTCGCGACCACCGCATTCGGGCAGCCCACTAAAAGCACCTACCCGGCGGCGCTCCCCGAGCCCTCCAACCAGCCAACCCGCCCGCAGCCCCTCACGCCCGCGCAGCTCGGCTTCGACGCGCAGAAGGGCGAGTACACGCTCCCGCAGCTGCCCTACGACCCTGAGGCCCTCGAGCCTCACATCGACGCGATGACCATGGGCCTGCACCACAGCAAGCACCACGCCGCGTACGTCGCGGGCCTCAACAAGGCCATCCGCGAGCTCCGCGCCATCCGCGACGGCGGCGACGCCGCGCTCGTGAAGCACTGGTCCCGGGAGCTCAGCTTCCACGGCTCCGGCCACATCAACCACACCCTGTTCTGGAACATGATGGCCCCCGCCGGCAAGGGCGGCGGCGGTCAACCTCAGGGACGCCTTGCCGAAGCCATCAACCAGTCCTTCGGCGGCTTCGACAAGTTCACCGCTCACTTCAAGGCCGCGGCCAACCAGGTCGAGGGCGGCGGCTGGGCCTGGCTCATCCTCGACCCCCACTCCCGCCTGCTGCACATCATCCAGGAGGAGAAGCAGCAGGACATGTTCCTGACCGGCGCCCGACCCATCTTGGGCCTGGACGTCTGGGAGCACGCCTACTACCTCAAGTACCAGAACCGCCGCAGCGACTACGTCAACGCCTGGTTCAACGTGGTGAACTGGGGCTTCGCCGCCAGCCTGTTCGACCAGGCGATGGCCTGAGGACTCCCACCAGTTCGTTCCCGCCAACGCCCGCGTCGCGGGCGTTTTCCTTTTACGCGCAAACCCAGCCGCCACAACCACTTTCACCGGCTTCAACCGCCAACTCAGAAAATCTTTCCCATTCGGTTGGCAGGTCCAGAAACCTGTGGCATGGTCCCAAAGTCTTGTCTCTCTCTCCTCCTAATACTCGGCTGCGGGCGGAAACACGTAGCCGGGTTTACTGAAGTCCGGGTCTCTGGGTGGGCGAAAGCCCGATCGGCCCCCGAACTTCTGCCAGCGTCTTGTCTCTCTCTCCTCCTATACTCGGCTGCGGGCGGAAACACGTAGCCGGGTTTCAAATCAAGAGTTAGGCGACTCGGGAACAGCGGACGGCCGCGGCCCGAGTCTTGTTGTTTTTGGCCTTGTCCCGGGTACCCCGCCGCTCCGCGGCGGCTCTTCTGGCCGTTCTCTCCTTCCGTCCCGCAGCACGCTTCCCGCTATCTTGTCCTCCCCCCGTCCCCACGGGGCACGGAGGCCCCCGATGCCCAACCCCGACCCCGCGGCGTTGGACCCGCTGCTCATCCCCTACCCCCGCTCCCTGACCCTCACCGGCGGCACCGCCGACCTGAGCACCTTCGTACCCGCCCCCAGCCGGCCTCCGGTGCTCGTCACCGAATCCTGGTCGCTCCCCGAAGAGTCCCGCCCACTCGACCGGCCCAAGGACCCGATCGTCGCCGCGGAGAAGTCTGGCCAGTTGCGTTACGTCACGGCCCCTGGCGCCCCCGAGTCCTACCGCCTAGAGATCACCGCCGACGAGCAGGGGCGTGCGGTCGTCACCATCACCGCCGCGGACATTCGCGGGCACATGCACGCTCTCCGCACCTTCCTCCAGCTTCGCCACCAGTACGCCACCACTCGTCGGTGTCCCACGCTCGTGATCGAGGACGCCCCCGCCTTCGCCACCCGCGGCGTCATGCTCGACGTCTCGCGTGACCGCGTGCCCACCAACCGCGAGCTCGCCCGCCTCGTCGGCGAGCTTGGCTGGCTCAAGATCAACCACCTCCAGCTCTACACCGAGCACACCTTCGCCTATGCCGGCCACGAAGATGTCTGGCGCGCCTGGTCCCCGCTCACGCCCGACGACATCCGCACGCTCGACGCGCTCTGCCGACCAACGATCGAGCTCGCCGCGAATCAGAACTGCTTCGGCCACCTCGCCTCCTGGCTGCGGCACCCGAAGTACGCGGACATCGCCGAGACCCACGGCGACTGGGTGTTCGACGTCTGGCCACGCTCCGGCCCGTTCTCGCTCTGCCCAACCGACCCGCGCTCGATTGCGCTGATCAAGGACCTGCTCGGGCAGCTGCTCCCCTGCTTCACCTCCCCTCTGGTCAACATCGGCTGCGACGAGACGTACGACATCGCCTACGGACGCTCAAAGGACGAGGTCGCGAGGCGCGGGCGCGCGGCCGTGTATCTCGACTTCGTGCGGCAGATTTGTGAGGTCGCTAAGGCGCACGGCAAGCGCCCGATGTTCTGGGCCGACATCGCCCTCTCACACCCCGAGTGCGTGAACGACATCCCGGAAGACCTCATCTCCCTCGCATGGGGCTACGAGCCCGAGTCCCCCTTCGCCCGCTGGTGCGACCTGCTGCAATCGGCCGGGCGCGAGGTCTGGGTCTGCCCCGGCACGAGCTCCTGGCGCAGCATCACCGGGCGCACGACCGAACGGCGCGGCAACATCGACGCGGCCGCCAGCGCCGGGCGCGGCAAGGCCACCGGCTTCCTCGTGTGCGACTGGGGCGACACCGGCCACCACCAACAGTGGCCCATCGCCCTGCACGGGATCGCGTACGGAGCGGCCAAGGCCTGGAACCCCGACGCGGAGGTGGACCTGCGGGCCGTGTCGCTGCACGTTTTCGGCGACCGCTCGCTCCAAATCGGCCAATGGCTCGATGACCTCGGCGATACCGACATCGCCCTCCGCCGCGCCTGCGGCGAGCTTTCCGCGCCCGGGCGCGTGAAGCTGCCCAACCAGTCCGCGCTCTTCATCGATATGTTCAAGAAGCTCGATGAGCAGAGCAGTGTCGGCCGCTCCAGCGACTGGCTCGACGCCCGCGACCGCCTCGAGGAGATCGCCGCGCGGAAGCCCGCTGGCCTGCGTCAGCAGCTCGACGACGAGCTCAACCACACGCTGGCCGTCGCCCGCTTCGCCGCCGCCCGCGCCAGCGGTCGCCGGCAAGCCGACGGCCTCACCGACTCACATCGCAGCGACCTCCGCCACCAGCTCCAATCCATCATCGACGAGCACCGCCGCCTCTGGCTCCTCCGCTCCCGCGAAGGCGGCCTCGACCACAGCTGCGGCTTCTACCGCAAGATCGAACTCTGACCCGATAGGACCACCATGCGCCGCGTTGTCGGATGTATGACAGGCACCAGCATCGACGCCCTCGACGCCTCGCTCGTCGAGATCGAAGGGCACGGCCTCGCCATGCGCGCAAAGCCCGTCCGCAACATCACCAGAGACCTCGGCGGCCTCGCCCCGCGCCTCCGCGCCCTCGCCGAGCAGCAGCCCATGACCGCCGGCCAGATCGCGGTCCTCTCGCGCGACTTCGCCCTCCTGCACGCGAGCGCCATCCTCGAGCTGCTCGCCGGCGAGAAGGCCGACCTCATCTGCGTCCACGGCCAGACCGTCTTCCACCAGCCCCCGCTCAGCTGGCAACTCATGCAGCCCGCCCCCATCGCGCAGGCCGTGGGGTGCCCGGTGGTGTACGACCTGCGCCAGGCTGACCTCGCGGCGGGAGGGCAGGGCGCCCCCATTACCCCGATCGCGGACTGGATTCTCTTCCGCAGGCGGCATGACCCGATGAAGGTCGTCAATCTGGGTGGGTTCGCAAACTACACCGAGTGGCAGACGCAGCTACTACCAGAAGAGGAGTTCCCGGCCGAGTACGAGCCACGGCTTCGGATTGAAGGCGGAGATATCTGCGCTTGCAACCAACTGCTTGATGCAATCGCTCGTCAGCGCATGAATCGCCCCTATGACGAAGACGGGCACGTCGCATTCAACGGCGTCTGCGACGACATCACATACACGCGTTTCTGTGAACTTCTTCGGGAGCAGCGTGCAAGCCGTCGTTCTCTTGGTACTGGCGACGAGCTAGAGAAGGCTCTCACCTCCCTCGACCATGTTCCCACACCTGCGCTCCTTCGCTCTGCATGTGAGGCCATCGCGCAGATGGTCTACGAGGCCGGCCACGGCTGGTACGCAGGCATGGTTATCGCAGGCGGCGGCAGCCGGAACCGCGGCCTTCGCATTGCCCTCGGGGCCAGAATCGGCCGACCTGTCGAAACGACTGAGGACTACGGCATTCCCATTGAGTACCGCGAGGCCATCTGCTTCGCGGTCCTCGGCGCCCTCTGCCAGGACAAGGTCCCCATTACCATCCCCGCCGTGACCGGCGTCAAGCAGGCCCCGCTCTCCGGGGCTTGGGTGTATCCATGAGCGAACAGCATCCGTCAGAAACCCCTCACTCCGTTCGGGGCTCGTCGGTGACGACTTCAGCGAGCAACACACCCCCCGACCGCTCCCACATCTCCACCGAAAAGCGCAACCCGCGCACGATGCACCTGCACACGCTCTCCACGCGCGAGATCGTTGAGCTGATCCACCAGGAAGACCGCGAGGTCCTGCACGCCCTCAAGCGCGCGGGCAAGACCATCACGCGGTTCATCGAGGCCGCGGAGCCCGGCTTCACCGCCGGCGGCCGCCTCATCTACGTCGGCGCCGGCACCTCCGGCCGCCTTGGCGTGCTTGATGCGTCCGAGGCCCCGCCCACCTTCCAGGTCGATCCCGGCAAGATCGTCGGTCTCATCGCCGGCGGCGACGCGGCCCTCCGCAAGTCCAGCGAGTCCAAAGAAGACGACCCCCGCGGTGCCTGGCCCGAACTCGAGGCACTCGCTCTCACGCAGAATGACACGGTGCTCGCCATCGCCGCGGGCGGCACCACCCCCTACGCCCGGGGCGCCCTCGAATACTGCAAACACCTCCCCGCAGGCCAGCAGCCCCTCACCGGCCTGCTTGTCTGCACCACCATGGACCCGCCCGCGAGCGCCGACCACCTCATCATGCTCAAGACCGGCCCCGAGGTCCTTACCGGTTCCACCCGCATGAAGGCCGGGACCGCCACCAAGCTCACCCTCAACACCATCTCCACCACGCTCATGGTCCGCAGCGGACGCGTCTACCAGAACCTCATGGTCGACGTTCGCGCCACCAACGACAAGCTCAAGGATCGCGCGGCCCGCATCGTCGCGACCCTCACCGGACTGGCCCGTGAGAGTTCATTCGAGCTTTTGGAGAGCGCGGGCGGCTCGGTAAAAACGGCTGTTGTAATGCACCGGCGCGGACTGCCCCGAACAGAAGCGGAAGCCGAGCTCGAGCGCTGCTCAGGCCACCTCGGCCGAGCCTTGAGTGAGTGACGCCCGCACCCCGGGCCCCAATGCCCAGGGATCATGATCCCTGGGCTTTCGTCCCGCCTTGCAATGACGCAGGCCCTGCTGTCGGTTGCGCCATCCCACCCATCCCGGGCTAGCCCCGATCCCCCGCGCGCCGCTACCCTCCGCCCATGAAGCGAATCCTCCACGTCGGCATCGGCCCGCTGGGTGTCAAGATCCTCAACGAGGTCCACGAGCGCAACCTCGGGCACGTCGTCGCCGCCGTGGACATGTCGCCCTCCCTCGCCGGCCAGCTGCTGACCAAGGTCGTCCCCGCCGCCGACCCCAAGCTCCGAATCCTGCCCAACCTCGCGGCCGTGGACAACTGGGACGAGATCGACGTCGCCATCGTCAGCACCAGCAGCGACCTCAAGTCCTGCGAGCACACCTTCCGCGACATCCTCCGCCACGGCAAGGCCGTCGTCAGCACCTGCGAAGAGCTCGTCTACCCCTGGCTCCGCCACGTCGCTCTCGCCGAAGAGCTCGATGACCTCTGCAAGAAGACCGGCGGGCGCCTGCTCGGCACGGGGGTCAACCCCGGCTTCCTGATGGACGCTCTGCCCGCGTTCCTCACCTGCGTCAGCCACTCCGTCCGCGGCATCGCGGTTTACCGCGTGCAGGACGCTTCCGTCCGCCGCATCCCCTTCCAGAAGAAGATCGGCGCCGGGCTGGACGACGCCCAGTTCTCCGCCCGCGTGAAGGACGGCAGCCTGCGGCACGTCGGCCTGGGCGAGAGCCTGCACTACATCGCCCATTACGTCGGCATCCCAATCGAGCGTTGGGAAGAGGACATCGCACCCGTCAAGGCCGAGCGCGACCTCGTGTGCGGCCTGGGCCCCATCCCCCGCGGGCGCTGCTCGGGCGTCCGCCAGGTCGCCCGCGGCTACTACGACGAGCGCGAGGTCATCCGCCTGGAGTTTCAGGCCGCGGTCGGCCAGGAAGGCCCCCACGACCGGGTTGTCATCCAGGGCGAGCCGCCGATCGACATGGTCATCCCCGGCGGCGTGCACGGCGACATCGCCACCTGCGCCATCGCCATCAACGCCATCCCGCGCCTGCTCAAGGCTCCGCCCGGCCTGCACACCATGGCCACGATCCCCCCGCCGATCCACGCCACGGCCCGTGCGGAGAATCGCTGAAGCGCAGCCTCAGGTTTTCAGTTCATGCCTGCCGAAATACAGGGATCAGCACCGCCGCGGAGCGGCGGGGTACCCAGTGCGGTACCCACCACGCAACAGGACTGCACCATGGCCCGTCTCAACGTCGAATCCTCTACCGCCACGCACATGACCGTCGACGGGCGTGAACTGCTCGCTTTCGGCGGTTGCAACTACCTCGGCCTCGCGCACCACCCGGCCGTGCTCGGCGCCGTGCGCGAGGGCCTCGCCCGCTACGGAATCAGCACCACCGCCTCGCGTGAGACCACCGGCAACACCAACGTTCACGAGAGCCTCGAGCGCGAACTGGCCGCGTTCATCGGCCAGGAAGCCGCGATCCTCACCGCAGAGGGCTACACGGCCAACATCGCCATTGCTCAGGCCCTCTGCCACAAGCACGGCGTCGCCCTCATCGACGCCCGCGCCCACCGCAGCCTCCGCTCCGCGGCCACCTCGGCGGGCATGCAGGTCTTCGAGTACGAGCACCTGAACCCCGATTCCGCCGCGTGGCTGGTGCGTCAGTACGGCGACCAGGGGATCGCCCTGTTCACCGATGGCGTCTTCGCCGCCGACGGCGCGGTGGCCCCCGTCGCCGACCTCCTTGCCATCCTCCCTAAGCACCGCAGCACGCTCATCGTCGACGACTGCCACGGCGTGTGCGTGCTAGGCGAGCTCGGGCGCGGCACCGTGAACGAGACGGGACTCAGCGACCCCCGCCTGTGCATCACCACCACCCTGGCCAAGGGCTTCGGCTGCTACGGCGGCGCGGTCCTCGGCCGCCGCACCCTCATCGACCAGGTCCGCGAGCAGGCGGACGTCTACCGCCGCTCCACGCCCGCGCCTACGCCCATCGCCATGGCCGTGCGGGCCGCCCTGGGCGTTATGCAGCGTGAAACTGAGCTGGTGGCCCTCCTGCGCCGCAACACCGCCGCCCTGCGCCAGATCCTCGCCGACCTCAACATCGAGCTCAGCGACGTCTCGATCAACACCTCTTCCCGTCTCCAAGCCCCCCACGCCGCCCACGCAGGTGGTACCGCCACCCTCACGCCGCCCGCCACTTCCACCGCCTCCGAGAAGGTCCCGATCTTCACCTTCACGCTCGAGTCCCGCGAGACCATGGAACGCGTGCACCGCGAGCTGCTCGAGGCCGGCATCTACGCCCCCTTCATCGAGTACCCCGGCGGCCCGACGCCCATGTTCTTCCGGTTGACCGTGTCCGCAAAGCACACCCTGGATCACCTCCAGCGGCTGGGCAGCGAGCTGCGCCGGGCGCTCTAGACAAAACCTTGTTGAGACTGAGTTGCAACTGCGTTTCAGCCGGATAGGCTGATGGACACTCGCCTGGAGAGAGTCCCATGCGCACTGCCGTTCTCGCCGTTGTCGTTGCTTCACTGACCTCAACCGCCCATGCGGGTGTGTCGCTGCTGCTCGCCGACCGCGGGACGAACAAGATCTGGCGTCTCACGGACGTCAACAACAACGGGTCGATCGAGACCGAAGAAATCTTCCTCTGGTACGACGAGACCAACGCTTCCGGCACAGGACTGCCCGACAGCATCAACGCGTTATTCGCGGCGCCCGACGGCACCATCATCGGTGGGGACACCGCCGTGCGTGCCTACTACTGGTTCAAGGATCTCAACGCTGATGGCGACGTGCTGGACGCGGGCGAGTCGCGCCTGCTCTCGGATGTCAGCAACGCCTCAGGCGCGAGCACGGCGGCCCCGAGCGGCGGCTCATTCATGCCCAGTGGCGACGTGCTCGTGGTCAACTCGAGCAACGCCTCCGGCTGCGACGCGGTGTACCGCTGCCGCGACGTCAACGCCGACGGGAACTGGCAGGGGCCTGGCGAAATGTCGGCTTGGGTCGCCGATAGCCCGGTTGCTTTCGTGTCCTGCGGCGGCCCGTTCAGCCCGCAGGAGATCGTGGTCGACGGGGCGGGCGTGGGTTATCTGCGTAACTCGTCCTCCGGCCTGTTCGGCGTCTACCGCATCGAGGACCTCAACGGCAACGGGCGTGCGGACGACGACACCATGGAGTTCCGCCGCTGGTACACCGGCACCAACGCAGGGCTCATCCTCGAGAAAGACCAAGCACGCCCCGGCTCGCTGTACTACACCAACCTTGCTTCGGGCGGCGTCGACCAGATCCTGCGGCTGGCCGACACCTCCGCGGACGGGGACGCGGACGACGCGGGCGAGGCTGTCATGGTGTTCTCGACCGGCGAGGCCAACTTCGGCATCTCCGATGTTCTTTCGCTGCCCAACGGCGACCTCCTCCTGAGCGACAACACCGGCAAGCGGATCGTGCACCTTCACGACGTAGACAACGACGGTCTCTTCAGCACGCCCGGCGAGCGGGCGAACCTGCTGGTCGCAACCGGGACGGGAATCGACGACCTGCGTCAGATGGCTCTGCTTCCCTCGACGCCCGTGTGCGGCACCGCCGACTACAACGGCGACGGCGACATCGGCACCGACCAGGACATTGAGGCCTTCTTCGCATGCCTCGGCGGCACCTGCTGCGCATCGTGCTTCCCCGGCGGCTCGGACTTCAACGCCGATGGCGACGCGGGCACCGATCAGGACATCGAGTCGTTCTTCCGCGTCCTCGGCGGCGGCCCTTGCTGAGCGCTTGATCCGGGCGACGCCCATGCCACCGAGATGTCCTCATCTCGATGCTTCGGATGCGCGCCCCACGGCTCGCTCACAATCAGCCGCAGCGCCCCCCAGAACACCGGCTCGCTCCGCAGGTGCCCGTGCTTGCGCTCCCACTCGCCGTTCTCGATTTCGGCCGTCAGCTCACGCACGAACCGCTCCTGCACCTCAGCGCTCACAAAGCCCCATGCCGACTGAGAACCACGCACCCGCGCGTCCAGAAACGCCGCAGGCCGGGCGTAGTACGCCTCCGTGAACCCGTCCACGCAGTCGATCGGGATCGGCACCTTCTGCACCCGCGTGCGGCCTCCTAGCACTGCCGCGATCTCCGCGATCGGAGGAAACCGCCCGTGCTCGGCCGCGATCACCTCCGGGCAGTACTCCGCCAGCCAGAAGCGGTTGATCTCGTCACCATCGAAGGTCATGACCACGACCGGCCCGCGGCTCACCCGCCGCAGTTCCCGCAGTCCCCGTCGCCAGTCCTGCCACTGGTGCACCGAGAGCGTCGACATGGCCGCGTCCACCGAGCCGTCATCCAGCGGCAGCCGCTCTGCCACGCCGTCGATCGCCGGCGCAATCTCCCGCGGCCTCTGCGCTCGCATCGCCGCCGACGGCTCGATCGCCACCACGTACCGGTCCCGCGGCTCGTACGACCCCGCACCCGCGCCTACGTTTACAACCGTGCGTGCATTCCCGAGAGCCGCGTGCACCATCGCCGCGATCCGCGGCTCCGTCCGCCGCAGCTGCGAATACCCGCGCCCGAACTGGTCGTAATCAAAGTCCCCCGCCGGCGTCGTCCGTCCTGCCTGCATGCGGCAGGGTAGTGGGCCCGACCGCGCGATCAATGGCGCCGGTCATCGCTCATCAGAAGCAGTCAGTCCCCGGGCGTGCCGCCGCCTGCCGGACCCAGTCCTCCAGCTGCGGCGTCTCCACTCGATCGCCCTCGTATATGTGGAAGTACCGCACGTCCTTGTGCTTGGAATCCACCGGCGGCTGGGGCTCCAGTGACGCACCGCTGAAGAACGCCACCTTGATGTACTTCGTGATGCAGTGCACCCCGATGAACCAGCCCTGCCCCTCGACGCCATAGAACGGCGAGTTCCACCGCACGGCCTTCTTCACCCCAGGCACGATGCGCTCAATCATCGCGTCCAGCCGCCGCCCCACATCCCGCTTCCACCCCGGCATGGCCGCGATGTACGCCTGCACCGGGCCGTCCCCGTCACCCTTTGCGATCTGCGGGTTGCCACCCGAGAGCAGCTTCGGCTTACGTGTCTTCGCGGTGTTCGCGCGTCGCTTCGATACGGTCGCCGTCCGCGCCGGCCCGCTGCCCGTCGAGGTACTCCGGCCATCGCGGCTCGCCTTCTTCGCCATTCCGATCCCTTTCGACTTGCCTCACTCGGACTGCGGTCTTCACGCTCTCCCCGCGAGCCCCGCCGCCCGCCGCCACTGCCTCAGCTGGCCCAAGTGATGCGGCGGGTGCGCCACGAGCAGCGTAATAGCGATGTGCCCAATCAACTGCGGCTGGAACCTGCCCGGCGCGGGCCGCGGGAAGTAGTCTGCGTGCTTCTCCGCGACAACCGCCCCAAGCCGCGTGTTGCGCTCCCTGAATGTGTCGAGCAGCTCGCGCTTCATCGCATACACACCCCGCTCGGGCACCGGATTGGAGCCGTACCCGAACCGTTCCATCTCCGCGGTGGCCGTCGGCGCGCTCTGATCATCGAGCATCGACAGCAACACCCCCGCGTACGCGTTGAGGTGCGAAAGCGTCCATGCCGGATGATTGACGATCCCACCCGGCTGCTCCGCCATGCGCGACTCTGGAACATCCTCCACCGTCTCGATGAGAAAACCGGTGACCATCGAATGGATGTTCAGGATCGCACCGATCGTGTCGTAGGCGTCGCGGGCGCTCACGCGACCGATACTAACCCGGGGAGCACTCGCCCGCCCGCTCAACGCGGGGCCGTTACGGGGCGTGCGGAAGGTAGATGCTCAAGCCCCAAAAACGACAGCCCCGCAGGTCATCAACCTGCGGGGCGATCTCCAAGTCGGGGTAGGCGGATTCGAACCGCCGACCTTCTGACCCCCAGTCAGACGCGCTAACCAAGCTGCGCTATACCCCGTTCACCATGTCACCCCTGACGCCCGAAAGCCCCAGTGGGTTAGAGGGGAGGATAGGCCCGCTGAAAACACGTTTCCAAGACGGCCCGTAAACCCTTCCCATGGCCCACAAACCGCCTCACCAAGCCCGTATCCTGCCCCGCATGGATTCTCTGCTCATCGTCGGCGGGCGCCTCATCGACCCTGCCTCGGGGATGGACCAGGTCGCCGACGTCGCAGTGCGTGACGGGAGGATCACCGCCATTGGCCCCGGCCTCTCCCGCTCCCCCGCGGACCGCGTGATTGACGCCGAGGGCTGCCTCGTCACCCCTGGCCTCATCGACCCTCACGTCCACCTCCGCGAGCCCGGGCAGGAGCACAAGGAGACCCTCGCCACCGGCTCGCAGGCCGCGGTCGCCGGCGGGTTCACCACTGTCTGCTGCATGCCCAACACCAGCCCGGCCCTGGACACGCCCGAGCTGGTCGGCTTTGTCCTCGCCCGCTCCGCGGCCACCGCGGCCTGCCGCGTCTTCCCCGTCGCCGCCGCCACCAAGGGCCGCAAGGGCGAGGACCTCACCGAGATTGCCCTCATGGCCCGCGCGGGCGCGGTCGCCTTCTCCGACGATGGCGACTGCATCCCGACCGCCGGCATGATGGCCCGCGTCCTCGCCGCCACCTCCGCCACCGGCCTGTGCTTCATGCAGCATTGCCAGGACCCCACCCTCACCAAGGGCGCGGCCATGCACGCCGGCGAAGTCTCCACCCGCCTGGGCCTGGGCGGCTGGCCCCGCGTGGCCGAAGAGATCATCATCGAGCGCGACATCCGCCTCGCCCGCGCCGCCGCGGGCAGCCGCTACCACGTGCAGCACATCTCCTCGGGCGAATCGGTGGACATCATCCGGCGCGCCCGCGCAGCCGGGCACAAGAACATCACCGCCGAGGCGGCCCCCCACCACCTCCTGCTCACCCACGAAGCCTGCGACGGCTACAACACGCTCGCGAAGGTGAACCCTCCCCTTCGCGAGAGCAAGGACGTGCAGGCCGTGCGCCAGGGCGTCGCCGACGGCACCATCACGATCCTCGCCACCGACCACGCGCCGCACTCGGCCGACGAGAAGGCCCTGCCGTTCGAGGACGCACCGTTCGGTTTCATCGGACTGGAGACCGCGCTCGCCCTCTACGCCGAGGCGCTCATCGCGACGGGTCTCATCGACTGGCCGCGCATGATCGCCATGATGACCCTCGAGCCAGCCCGCCTCTGCAACCTCGATCGTCAGGGCCTGGGCAAGCTCACGACCGGCGGGCCCGCCGACCTCACCATCATCGATCCCGACCTCGAGTGGACCATCACCCGCGCGGAACTCCGTTCACGTTCCTGGAACACGCCGTTCCTGGGCCGCAAGGTGAAGGGCCGCGCCACCCACACCATCGTCGCGGGCAAGGTTGTCTACGAGAACTCGCACGCGAAGCAGCCCGCGATGGCCTGACTTCTCCTCGCAAAGCCGCCCCGCCCCGGAGCCCCGATGGACGCACCCATCGACACCCACATCGCCGACAACCCCTTCGCGGTGCTCACGTTCCTCGCTGCGCCGGCGATCCTCACCAACGCGTCCACGCTGCTGATCCTGAGCACCAGCAACCGCCTCGCCCGCGCCTCCGACCGCGCCCGCCTCGCCTCCACCGCGATCCTCAACGCCAAGTCGCCGGGCATCGACACAGCCGCCAACCACCGCGAGTTCCAGCACGCCCACCGGCGCGCCGAGATGCTCGTGAGCGGCCTCCGCAGCTTCTACTTCGCCGCGGGCTGCTTCGCGGCGGGCACCTGCATGGCCCTGCTGGGCGCCTTTGCGGGCTACTTCAGCATCCCCGGCGTGCCGCTGTTCACGCAGGTGATGACCTCCCTCCTCGCGGTGCTGGGCGTCGCGGGCCTGGTCGCCGGGTCACTCAAACTCCTCCGCGAAACCCGCATCGCCCTTGCTTCCCTCGCCGACCTGCACGTCTCCATCACGCAGTGGCGGGCCACGCACGCGGGCGACCCGCCCCCGGGCAACGCCTGACCCGCGCTGCACCACCCCAACGCATATTCATGCACCTTGCCGGACCCTCTGGCCCGGCACTACGATCGCGCGTCCACCCCCACTTCTCACGTTTGGCAGGAGCACCTCATGGCTATCCGCGTCGGCATCAACGGCTTTGGTCGCATCGGTCGCCTCGTCTACCGCATCGCGTCGGAGCAGGGCCTCGAGGTGGTCGCCGTCAACGACCTCGTCCCCGCCGACAACCTCGCCTACCTGCTCAAGTATGACACGATGCACCGCCAGTTCACGCTGAACGGCAAGCACGCCGAAATCTCCGCCACCGAGAACTCCTTCACCGTCAACGGCAAGACCACCAGGACCATGGCCGAGAAGGACCCGGCCAAGCTCCCGTGGAAGGACCTGGGTGTCGACTACGTGCTGGAGTCCACCGGCCTCTTCACCGAGGGCGAGAAGGCCGCGCTGCACCTCCAGGCCGGCGCCAAGCGCGTGATCATCTCCGCGCCCACCAAGAGCGAGCCCGCGCAGGTGCCCACGCTGTGCCTGGGCGTCAACGCCGAGCAGTACGACCCCGCTAAGCACACGATCATCTCTAACGCCAGCTGCACCACCAACTGCCTGGCGCCCATCGCCAAGGTCATCAACGACGCCTTCGGCCTCGAAGAGGGCCTGATGACCACCGTGCACGCCGTCACCGCCACCCAGCCCACGCAGGATGGCCCGTCCAAGAAGGACTGGCGCGGCGGGCGCAACGGCTACCACAACATCATTCCCGCGAGCACCGGAGCCGCCAAGGCCGTGACGCTCTGCATCCCCGCCCTCAAGGGCAAGCTCACTGGCATGTCCTTCCGCGTGCCCACCGCCGACGTCTCCGCTGTGGACCTCACCTTCCGCACCGCCAAGGACACCAGTCTCGCCGACATCAACGCGGCCATGAAGTCCGCCGCCAACGGACCCATGAAGGGCATCCTTGAGTACACCGAGGAGGAGGTCGTCTCCAGCGACTTCATCGGCAACCGACACAGCTCGATCTTCGACGCCAAGGCCGGCATCGAGCTCAACAAGCGGTTCTTCAAGGTGGTGTCCTGGTACGACAATGAAGCCGGCTACGCCGCCCGCTGCGTGGACATGCTCAAGCTCCTGGCCAGCAAGGACGGGAACCGGTAACTCCTGCGCCAAACCCGACCAGACACCACAGACCGGTGCACCCCCGGGCCCTGCCCCGGGCAGCCGTTCCAACCCCTACCGCCGGGCGGGGTAAACGCCCGATCAGCCGGTTCTGCCTTGCTATGACCCGGTTTGCGGTTTAGGGTGTAACCGCCCCAACTGGTCGGCGTCGCCGGCCGTACGACATCGGGAGACTCGCCATGGCTCAGCGTTACCAGACCGTCCTCCTCTTCGGCGCCCCCGGCGCCGGCAAGGGCACGCAGGGCAAGATCCTGGGGTCCATCCCCGGCTTCTACCACCTCTCCTGCGGCGAGGTCTTCCGCACGCTCGACATGTCCAGCGACCTGGGCAAGCTCTTCATGCAGTACTCGTCCCGCGGCGAGCTCGTCCCCGACGAGGCCACCATCGAGATGTGGCACAACAACATGAAGGCCCGCACGGTCCTCGCCGACTTCAAGCCGCACGTCGACCTCCTCGTGCTGGACGGCATCCCGCGCAACGTCAACCAGGCCCGCATCCTCGAGGACCACATCGAGGTGCTCTGCATCCTGCACCTGGTGTGCCCCAACAAGGAGGAGATGATCAAGCGTCTCCGCCGCCGGGCCCTGAAGGAAAACCGCATCGACGACGCCAAGGAAGAGGTCATCCGCCGCCGCTGGGACGTGTACGAGCGCGAGACGTTCCCCGTCCTCGAGTACTACCCCCGGGACATCATCAAGGAGGTCGACGCCACCGGCTCGCCCGGGCGCGTCCTTGAGCACATCCTCGAGTCAGTCGTCCCCGTGCAGGAGTCCCACTTCAACAATCCGATCACGGGTGAGAAGGAGGACCCCGAACCTCCGCGCCCTAGCCACGCGGCCGTGCACGTGCCCGGCCGCATGGCGGAACCCGCCCGCGTGTGATCGTCAGTTACCCCGCGCCACGACGTGCCCTGACGGTCGTGTCTTACTTCGCTAAGGCCACGCTCTCGATCCACCCGCCACCCAGAACTCTGTCAGCACCGGTCCCGCGACCGGTGCTGTCGTTCCCGTACAGCACCACCGCCTGCCCCGCGGCCACCGCCTCCTGCGGCCGCTCGAACTCCACCACGAACCGGCCGGTCCGGCTCGATGGGGTCGCGAACTCCGCGCACTCAATCACCCGCACCCGCGCCTCGCACGCCGGCGTGTTGTACCTGTACTTCGCCCAGCAGCGAACTTCTCCCGCGGGCTCCTCGATGAGCCAGTTCGCCTCCCCCACCACACACGACGCCGCCATCAGGTCCGACTTCCCGCCAACCGTCACCGTGTTCGTCTTCGGGTCCTTGCCGGTCACGTACACGCGGTAGCCGAGCGAGATATCCAGGCCGCGGCGCTGCCCCACCGTGAAACGATGCTGCCCACCGTGCTCACCGACCTCGCGACCCTCGCGGTCCACGATCTTTCCCGTGCTCACCACGCCCGGCCGCCGCCGCTCCACCAACCCCGCGTAGTCGTTGTCAGGAACGAAGCAGATCTCCTGCGAGTCCGGCTTGTCGAACACCGGCAGCCCGAACTCCTTCGCGAGTTCCCTCACCCGCGGCTTCGCCATACCACCGATCGGCAGCAGCATGTGCGCCAGCTGCGCCCGCGGCACGCCGAAGAGCACATAGCTCTGGTCCTTGCTGTGATCAACGCCGCGCAACAGGGCGAACTCGTCTCCGCACGCTGCAACTCCGCCACTTTGGCACCTTGCCACCCGGGCATAGTGCCCGCTCGCGACAAACTCCGCCCCGATCTGCCGCGCGTACTCGTGCAGCTTGCCGAACTTCAGCCAGTCGTTGCACCGCACGCACGGGTTGGGCGTCCGACCCGCGGCGTACTCATCCACGAAGTAGTCGATGATCCGCCCGAAGTCCTTCTTGAAGTTGCACACGTAGAACGGGATGCCCAGCTCCGCCGCGACCAGCCGCGCGTCCGCCGCGTCGTTGATGGAGCAGCACCCCTGGTGCCCGATCTTCACGCCCTTGCCCGCCCCAGCCGAGCTAGCCGGGCACGCTTCTTCCCCCGGGATCAGCTCATCCAAGGTCTCCCCTGGCGACCCAAGCCGCATGAAGCACCCGACCACCTCGTACCCCTCGCGCTGGAGCAGCGCCGCCGCGACGGAGGAATCCACCCCGCCCGACATCGCCACCAGCACCTTGGGCCTGCTCGCGCTCACCTGCCATCGTAGTGACGCTCACGCTGCGGCCTTCACTCCGCGGCTTGCAACCTCGCTAACGCCCGCCAGCGACGCCAAGGCCCGCAGGACGCGCTCCACCCGTACGGGCGAGACCAGCTGCTCCACCCGGCGCTCCCCCAGCACCCCCTGCCCGAAGAACGCCCCCGGCGACCCGGCCAGCACCAGCACGGGAAGCCCCGACTGCCCTGTCGCCTTCTCCGCTTCGCGCACGCGATCCATGAGCGGCGCCCGCTCGCTCGCATTGGCCACACGCACCACCAGCACGTTTGGCTGCTCCACGCCGGCGCTTACGCCCAGCCGCTCCAGGAAGTACCCCGCCGCGGTGGTCTCACGGTTGAGTGCAACCAGCTCCGCCCGGACCCCTTCTCCCAATGCGCCCTTCGCCACCTCGACCCACGAAGTCCCAGCGTCGCTCGAGTGCGACAGCATCGTCATCCGCATGTCAAGCGTCATGTCAGGCACTTCGCGGCAGAGCTCCGCGACCACGCCCTTCCGCAGCCCCAGCGCCGCGATGCACTCCTCGATGGGGTACAGCACGTCGTTCCCGCTCGTCCCCAGCAGGCACGCGTGCGCCAGCCGATTCGCGAGCCCGAGCGTCGTCACCTCAATCAACGCCCGCGGCGCCACGTTCCGCACGTTGCCAACGCTCAGGTGGTGGTACGCGATCGGGTTGATCATCTCGGCCGGGAAGGTCCACTCCCGGAGTAGACGATCGGTCAGGTCCGCGTGGTTGATCAGCAGCAGGCGCGACTCCACCCCCTCCAGCGGCAGCTCCAGCCGGTCCGCCACCTCCAGCACGCCCGCGTAAACATCCCCCAGCCGCTCGGCGAACAGCATGCGGCCGATGTCGTGCAGCAGCCCCGCCGTGAACATCGCGTCGCACTGCTCGTTGCCGCACCCGCGCGCCCGCGCGATCCCCGACGCAAACAGGCCCGTCGCGATACCGTGCTCCCAGAACCAGTCAGCACGGATGCGGCCCTGCGTTCCCGCGGCACCGAACCGCTCCAACACGCTCATGGACAGGATCGTCTGGCGGATCTGGTCCGTGCCGATCCGCGCCACCGCCTTTGCGACGGTGTCCACCGGCGCCCCACGCCGATACAGGCTCGAGTTTGCGAGCTTCAGGATCCGCAGCGACATCGCCTGATCCTGCCGCAGCGCCTTTGCGACCGTATCGACGGATGACCCGCTGTTGCCCGTAAGCGACAGCACCTGCCGCGCGGCCGGGCCCATCGCTTTCAACTCGTTCCCGCTCAGAACTTTGTCGAGCAACTCCTGCCGGCTCAGGATCGGCTTGAGCGACTTGAGCTCCTCAATCGCACCGGCCGTGTCCAGCCGCTCATCCTGGCTCTTCGGGGAGGGCTCCGGCGTCCCCACCAGCCTCGCGCTCGCGGGTGCCGCGGGTGTCGCAGCCGCCTTCTCCGCGTCCTGCACGCGCTCGCTGGCGGGAGTCCCCACGCACGGCTCCGGGGCGGCCAGCCCGCCCACCCGCTTGACGACCTCCTGGATGAACCCATTGCTTTTGATGATCAGCCCGCGAACGCCCAGCCGCGCGATCCTTACCACCGCCTCCCGCTGCGGACGTGCGGAAACCAGAATGACCGGCAGCGCCCTGAGCCGCTCATCGGCGCGAACGGCCATGAGGCACTGCACGCCGTCGGTCGGCGTCATCTCCAGGTCCAGCAGCAGCCCATCGAACTTCGACTCGCGCAGTTGCCGCAGGCCGTCCTGCGCCAGCGCGCTGTGGACCACCTCGTGCCCCGCCTTCTCCAAAGCAAACGCCATCGCCAGGCGCGTGAGCTCGTCGTCGTCGATGATCAGAAGTCGCATGTGTAGGCTCCTCGCCGGCAGGACCCGGTTGCAACGCTGTCAAAGGACTCCCCTGAGATCGGCACTCATGCTGGGGACTTTTGACTCCGTATAAACCCGCCAGTCGGCCCCGCTTCCCACCGCGCCCGCATAAACGGACCGCCGCCGTCCACACGCCGCCCAACGCTCGCCCGCACCGACCCCGAACGCCCCCCGTTTGTGCGATAATCCGCCCATGCTCCTAGCGATCGTCGTCCTCCTCTTCCTCCTGCTGCTCAACGGCATCTTCGCCATGGCCGAGCTGGCCATGATGACCTCCCGCGCCTCCCGCCTGCAGGCCGACGCCTCCCGCGGCAGCCGCTCCGCCGCCACCGCCCTCGACCTCCGGCGCGACCCCACCCGCTTCCTCTCCACCGTTCAGGTCGGCATCACCCTCGTCGGCATCTTCGCGGGCGCCATCGGCGAGCGGGCCATGACCCAGCCGATCCAGGACCTGCTCATCCGTCTGGGCCTGCCAGAGGCCTACGCCGACAAGGCCGCGCTCGCGCTTGTCGTCCTCGTGATCACCTACTTCTCGCTGGTGCTGGGCGAGCTCGTCCCCAAGCGCCTGGCCATGGCCTACCCCGAGGCCATCGCCTCCGCCATCGCCCGCCCCCTCGCCATCCTCTCCAAGCTCGCGGCCTGGCCCGTCCGACTCCTCACCGCCACGACACACCTCATCCTCAGGGCCATCCGTGTTAAGCAGCGCACCGACGACGATGTCTCCGCCGAGGACGTGCAGGCCATCGTCGCCCGCGCCGCCAGCACCGGCGTCTTCACGCCCCAGGAGCACACCATCCTGCAGCGCGTGCTCCGCGTCGGCGACCTCACCGTCCGCGACCTCATGGTGCCCCGCACCGAGGTCGTCTGGCTGCCCGAGACCACCACCGTGGAGGAGCTCAAGATCCACGTCGGCACCTCGCCCTACTCCCACTTCCCCATCGCAAAGGACAGCCTCGACGACCTCGTCGGCGTAGTGCACATCAAGGACCTCATCTCCTACGGCCTGCTCGGCGGCCTCAACTTCACCGTCAACCGCGTCGCCCGCAAGCCCGTCTTCGTCCCAGAGACCATGCCCGCACTCAAGGCCCTGGATCACTTCCGCACCACCAGGAGCCACATCGTCTTCGTTGTCGACGAGCACGGCGGCACGCTCGGCCTCGTCACCCTCAACGACGTCACCACCGCACTCGTCGGCGACATCACCCGGCGTGGCGAGCAGGCCCCTCCGGGCGCCAAACGCCGCCAGGACGGCTCGTGGCTCATCGACGGCCGCATGCCGCTGCACGAGCTCGTTGGCACGCTCAGCATTACCGACGCCCAGCAGGACGAGCTGCCGGACGTCAGCACCGCCGCGGGGCTCGTGCTCGCGGTCTTGGGGAGGATCCCGCACGCGGGCGAATGGACCGACTGGCACGGCTGGCGCATTGAGGTTGTCGATATGGACGGCGCCCGCGTGGACAAGCTGCTGGCCTACCGCGCCCCCGAACCCCCGCCCGAGCCCGAGGCCCCCTGAATCGTCTCGCGCCGCTTCCGCACCGTGCCGCCCACCACCAGCGCCGCCGAGATCAGCACCAGGTTCTTGATGATGTACTGGCCCTCCAGCGTCGGCGCCCACGGCACGTGCACGAAGCACACCTCCGGCAGCAGCACCAGCGGCAGCATCGTCCCGGGCATCTGCAGGAACAGCAGCAGGATCGCTACACGGTTGAGCGGCCGCACCAGCAGCCCTACCCCGATCGCCACCTCCCACCATCCCAGCAGCGGGATGAACCACGCCGGGTCGACCCAGTAGACAGTCGCCTCGATGAGGTCATCCGCCGGGCTCAGCCGCCATGGCTTGAGCAACCCGAACCAGATGAACACGATCCCCAGCGACCACCGCAGCAGCGGGATGCCGTACCGCCCCATCCACCCGGCCACGCGGGCGTCGAAGGCGTCCAGCATCGGATGCGGCAGGCGGGTGGGCTGTTCCATTCCCCAGCCTAGGTGGACGCCCGCCAAGGATTGAACGAGGGCACGAAAAAACCCCCGACCGTCGCGGCCGGGGGTTCATTCAAGTGGGCGATCCGAGACTCGAACTCGGGACCTCATGCGTGTCATGCATGCGCGCTAGCCAACTGCGCCAATCGCCCATCATGCCGTTCCCGGCACTGGGTCCAGAGTATATCGGCCCCGCCGACGTTTTTCCTCAGCCCCGCTCGGGGGCCATCCGGCTCATTCCGGCCTCAGCAGGGCCCCCCGCCCAGCACCCGGAAGAACGACTCGATGTCCTGGTCGGTCCCGGTATCCCCATCGCCATTAAAGTCGCCCCCCAAGTGCCAGCAGGTGTCGCAGCACGTCCCACCCAGGCAAGCGAAAAACGCCTCGATGTCCTGATCAGTTCCAACGTCGCCGTCGCCGTTGTAGTCGGCCGTGCCGCAGGTAGAGCCCGCCTGGTACGTCACGATCAACTGCGGCGGGTTCTCCCCCTCCATCGACGACCAACGTAGGGCCGAGCCCAGCGTGTCCTCCGCCCCGCGGAGCAGCCATCCGAAGTTCGACGAACCGTCGCCCACCCAGCCCTGAACGTCGGCGACCACCCCCGGCCCACTCCAGCTGTAGGTCGCGAAGGACGAACCCACGACCACCTCGGCGCTGGGTTCGCCCTCGAAGTCCCCGCCCGGCGTGGTCCAAAGTTGCGAGCCGAAGAAGCTCGCCGTCCACGTCGGATCCCCCGGCGTCGCGGCCGCGCCCAGCCCACCCGGATCTCCCGCGTTCGAGGTCCCCTGCCCCCACGAGCTCGTGACGCGGTGAATCTGGTACCGCACCCCATCGCCCTCCCCGCGATTGAGGTAGAGCCGCAGCTCCACATCGGTCACCATCGCGCCCGCAGGAATCGCGGAGACGTCGAACCGCATGAGGGCCCGCCGCAGCACGTTCGTGTTCGTCTTGCCGCAGTAAACGTGCGGCCCCACGGCGTTGCTCACCGCCATGTCGGGCGACTCGTACAGCGTGTTATCGGCCACGGGTGTGAGCGTGACCACCTGACCGAACGCCGACGCCCCCAGCCAGATGGCTACCAGACCTGTCGCGATGCGCAGCATGAGCCCTCCATGTTCTCGATAGCACATGGCGCGACAGGCCCGCCGCATTGCGGGAATACGGCGCGATTGCACGCTATCGCCGTCTGACTTACGGCTGCCCTGCCGGCTGCAAGCGCCGATCCGCGGCCCGCTGCGCCGCCTCAAGCGCCTTCTGCGCCTCCGCCGTGCGCCCCATTGCGTTGAGCAGCTCGGCCTTGGCGCTCAGGTATTCGGGCGCACCATCCAAGGCACACGCGGCCTCGAGTTCCGCCAGCGCCTGCTCATTTCTCCCGTTCATCGCCAGCGCCCGAGCGTACGTCGCCCGTGCGAACGCCACCTTCGGGTGCTCCTTGACCGCGGCCGCGAGCGTCTCCTCCGCCTCCTTCATCTTGCCCGCCTGCAGATACAGGTCGCCGATCTGTGTCACCATGCCCGCATCCGGACGCGGCTTCCTGTGCTCGAGGATCTGTGGAAGGTACTTGAGGGAGTCCTCGCCCCGCCCCGATCGCAGCATCACGCTCACAGCGTGCATCTGGATGCCCGGGAACGGCCGCCGCTCCATCTTCAGCACCCATTCCGCAAGGTCCGCAGCACGGGCACCACGACCCAGCTGCAGGTACGTTTCGGCCGCCTGCAGCAGCCCGTGCACGTCGGTACGGCGCTCGGGATCGCGTGCCTGATCGATCGCCTTCTCGAGCTCCGCAAACCCCTTCTCGGTGACCTCCGCATAGAAGAGCACGGTGGCCGCCTGGATGCGCTCGCCAACCGTCAGCTCCGGCTTCTCCGACGCGAGCACCGCTTCCGCAATCTGGATCGCCCGCTCGCGGTTCCCCTTCCCCAGCGCCTCCTGCGCCAGCATCAGCCGCACGCCGTACAGGTGCGGCTTGGCCGCGGCGATCGCCTCGATCTCCTTCAGCACCTCCGCCTGCGGCATGCCCCGCAGTCCCAGCAGTTGCGCCAGCTGCACCACGCGCGTGCTCGCCTGCGGCGACGGCCGCTCCTTCGCAATCGCGCGACGCAGGTACTCCTCGGCCTCCGCACGCTCCCCCAGCACCGCGAGGTTCCACGCCAGGCGCAGGTTGAGCTCAACCGAATGGGTCCACCCCATCCCGCCCTCGCCCACGGGCCCGGCGAGCTTGAGCAGCTTCACCACCTGCCCGGCGTTAGCCGCGTCTTCGCTGGTCGGCGTGTAGCCTGCCGAGAACACCCGCTCGAAGGGCGTCTTGACCTTTATGTCGTAGTAGTTGGCCGCGAACTGCAGGCCCTGGTTCGTCGCCCCCCACGCGCCCCAGGCCAAGTACAGCGAGCCCAGGACCGCCACCACCAAGCCAGCCGGCTTCAGCTTCCCCTTGAGCTTCAGCTGCAGGCTCTGCAGCCGCACGTTCGGTTCCGTCGCCAGTGTCCACAGCTTCCACGCGATGAACCCGCCGCACAGCGCCATCCCCGCCGCCATCAGCAGCGGGATCTTGTTGAACATCTGCCGGAAGCCGATGAAGAACACCACGCACAGCACGAGCAGCGCCGCGTCCTGCCACCACGAGACGTCGTACTCCGGCCGGCGGGTCTTTCCCTGCTTCGCCTCCTCCGTGTGCGCCTTCTTGAACACCGCAGGACGCGCGAACGAGAAGCTCAGCGCGTCGTTGGGGCACACGCTCACACAGTCCAGGCACTTCATGCACCCGGGGTCCACCACCATCCCGAAGTCCTTGACCTCCTGCGACACCCGCACGTTGCTCGTGCACGCGGCCGTGCAGTGCCCGCACCCCTCGCACTTGTCGTGATCGACCACGATCCGCCCGATCGACACCTTGTCCATCGGCGCGAAGAAGCCGCCGTAGGGGCAGCCGTACGTGCAGAAACCCTTGCTGCCCAGGAAGTACACCGTCGCGAACCCGCACACGCCCAGGAACGGGACGATGATGTACCACTCCGTGGGGAAGGTCGCCCAGTACTCCTCGACGATGAACTCCTTGTGGAAGCCCGGGTGCCCCGCCTGGGCCCGCGCCTGCGAAAGGTCGAGCAGCCAGTCGGGGAACGTCCACTTCTCCGCCCGCGCGGGGTCGCTCTTCTCAACCCATTTGGCGATCTGCGTTTCCAGCGGCACCAGGGCCACGCGCTTGAACGTTGGCCAGACGAACATGTACAGCGCCAGCAGCAGCGGCGCCCACAGCAGCAGGCGCGAGCGCAGCGGCTTGGGCCGCACGCCCATCCTGTTCATCCAGTGGGCGCACAGGTCCTGCAGCGCCACCACGTGGCACGCCCACCCGCAGAAGAACCGCCCGAAGATAAACGTCGCGAGCAGGGCCGCGCAGAAGAAGATGAACCCGGCGTTCAGCCGCCCCAGCTCCAGCGCGTACATCGCCTCCGAGGGCTCCACCGGCGCGATCGTGCGGCCCTGGATCAGCCACTGAATGATGTGTGCGATCATCAGCACGTGCACGCCGATGAGCACGCCCGCCCGCCACTTGGAGACCTTGCTCTTCTTGACCGCCTGGCGCGCAGGCTTGCTGGGCAGCACTTCCAGCGACACCGACCGCGGCGCCTCCGCCACGCCCGTGCCGCAACTCTTCCCTCCCAGCCCGGTGGTCATGAACCCAGCATAGCACCGGCCATAAACCCTCTCAGGTGCGTTGAAATGCCCACGTCCAGCGAGATGACCTCACAACGGTGGACCCCGGCGCGGGCTCACTTGGCCGCTACCGTCACACGGCGAGTCATGTCCGAAACCCACAGGCCCCCCGGCGGCTCGATCGTCACCGCGAACAGCTTCGCACCACGGACGGGCATGGCCGGCTTCACAGGCACGATGGTCTCGCCGTCGTCCTCGGCGTCGAACACCCCGCCGCTGATCCGCTGCCCCATGCCGCGCTCGTCGACGATCCAGACCTGGTACTGCTCCTTGGAGGGGTCATTGGGCCGCAGGCCCACGAACCGCATGTAGCCCAACTGCTGATCCTCGCACCACACCACCTCCCCGAGCACGCCCTTGACCTCGGGGTTGTCCCAGTCCTTCCAGTGGATGACCTCGCGGTCCGGGTCGCGGTTCACCACGTGCACGATGTCCTGACGCGTCCACGGCGACCAGCTGTACACCGCGATTGCCACCAGGATGAAGCTCGCCGCAGCGACCAGCCAAGGCCCCGAACTCCACACCAGGCGGGTCGCCCGGCGAGACATCGCCATTACGGGGCTCTCTGAGAGAGTCGGCGGCTTGAGCACGCTCGAGGTCGCCGTCGCCCACCCGTTGCCCGCCTTCACCAGCCGATGCTGCACCTCCTCAGGCATCGGCTCCCAGTCGTCGCTCTTCAGCATCCCCAGCTCGAGCAGCGCTGCCGTGGTCGCCAGCGACCACTCACCCTCCCGCCCCTCGCGGGCGAGCAGCGTCTCCAGCTCCAGCTCCTGCTCGTTGGTCAGGCCCACCAGCGCCTGGTCGGCGAGCAGCTCGGTCAGCCTGCTGTCCTCGGGGGCGATGGCGCTCACGCGTCACCCCCGGTCGAAGTCTGGGGAGTTGACTCGCGCCCATTGCTCTCGGCCGCGCCGCCGCCGCCACCGTTTTCGCTGGTCTTGTCCTTGTTGAGCATCTCGCGCAGGCGGATCAGCCCCCGGCGCGCGTGCGTCTTCACGGTGCCCAGCGGCAGCCCCGTCGATCGCGAGATCAGCTCGTGCGACAGCCCCTCGTACACCGACAGCCGCAGCACCCGCTGCTGCTCGGGCGAGAGCTGCTCGAAGGCACGCGCCGCCCGCGCGGCCTCCTCCCCCACCTCCGACCGCGGCGACAGCACTTCCTTCGCAGGCTCCGCATCCGTCAGCTGCTGACGCCCCGGCTGACGCCCCAGGCGACGCCTCCGATCAATCAGTCGGCGGCGCGCGATCGTCGCCACGAACGCCGTCTCGGAGGCGATGTTGGGGTCATAGCGGTTGCCGTTGCGCCAGAGCTCGGTGAATACCTCGTGCACCGCGTCCTCGGTCTCGGCCTCGGGCAGGCCGATTCGGCGCGCAAGCGACCACACCAGCCCGCCGAAGCGGGCGATCAACTCCTCGATCGCCGCGGAGTCCCCGGTGCTGACACGATGGAGCAGGTATTCAGAGGCGATGGCGAACCCTTCCCGACCGGTGGCCTGGCAAGCCCCCCGGCCGGCCGGCCGCGGAGCCCCGGGCCTGCGGGCCCCGGACCGGTGATTGTAAGAGTCCCCCCGGCTCCGGGCACAGGATTGAGTGGGGCCTGAACCGGCCTTCAAGCATCCGAGCCGCTCCCTCAGGACTGCTGTAACGCACGCCGGGGACATGCTGCCTCCTGCCGGGCCCCCTCACTAACAAATGACGCCGGGGGGCGGGTGGCCCCGCCGGCGTCTACAAAGGAGAGATCACTTGGGCAGGATCACCGTGTCGATCACGTGGATCACGCCGTTGCTGGCGTCGATGTCCGCCGCCGTCACCGTGGCGCCCTCCACCGTCACCTTGCCGTCCTTGCCCTTGGTCTGGACCTTCTGGCCCTGGAGCGTGGCGACGTTCGCGCCCTTCGCGGCCGCGTCACTGAACACCCGCCCGCTCACCACGTGGTACTTCAGGATCGCGGCGAGCTTGTCCTTGTTCTCCGGCTTGAGCAGGCTCTCGACCGTCTCCTTGGGCAGCTTTGCGAACGCCTCGTCGGTGGGCGCGAAGACCGTGAACGGCCCCTCACCCTTGAGCGCGTCCACCAGGCCCGCCTTCTCCAGCAGCGAGGCGAGCGTGGTGAAGCTGCCCGCGGCCGCGGCGGTCTCGACGATGTTCTTGTCGCTGGGCAGGATCACGCTGTCGATCACGTGGATCACGCCGTTGGTGCACACGACGTCGGTCGCGATGACGTTGGCCTTGTCGACGCTGACCTTGCCCTCCTTCACCGTCACGTCGATGCGCTGACCGTTGAGCGTGTCAGCGCCCATGGGCTTGACGTCCGCCGCGAGCACCTTGGCGGGCACCACGTGGTACTTCAGGATGGCCGCGAGCTTGTCCTTGTTCTCAGGCTTGAGCAGCGACTCCAGCGTGCCCTTGGGCAGCTTCGCGAACGCCTCGTCCGTGGGCGCGAACACCGTGAACGGCCCTTTGCCCTTGAGCGCCTCCGCCAGCCCCGCGGCCTTCACCGCCGCGACCAGCGTCTTGAAGCTGCCCGCCGCCACCGCCGTGTCCACGATGTCCGCGGCCTTGGCGTCCTTCTTACCCGCGGGCTGCTCGTGCGCCGCCAGCATCACCGTCGGCGCGCTCTCCGTGCTCTCGCACTGACCGAACACCGGCGCCACCAGCGCAGCGGACACCCCGGCCACCATGACCATGCAAGCCTTCATCACATACTCCTGAGTTGTGTGCGGGCGACGGCCCGCAGCGTGTTTGGATCCGGGCCGCTGAACGGGGCCCGGCACGCTTGCTTCGCGGCCGCGGTAGGCCAGATTCACCGGCCTCTGCAGAGTCCACAAAATGACAGACGCCGACCCTTCGGTCGGCGTCTGTTCGTTCACCAATCACCGGAGCGTGACGCTCGGTGGATTACTGCTCGATGATGATCTCGACGCGACGGCTCTGGGCCTTGGTCGCCTTGGGCTTGGCCGAGCCGAAGCCCATCGCCTCGATGCGGCTGCTCTTGATGCCCTTGTTCGCCAGGTAGGTCTTCACGGCGTTGGCGCGGGCCTGGCTGAGCTTCTCGTTGGTGCCCCACTGCTTCTTGGTCTTCACCAGCGGGTCGCTGTCGGTGTAGCCCTCCACGCGAACAGTCGCGCCCGCGTAGTCACGCTTGATCTCGGTCGCGACGCGGTCGAGCGTCTTGCGGGCGTCGGCCTTGATCGTGGCCGAGCCGCTGGCGAAGAGCACGTCGCCGGCGATCGTCGCCTGGGGCTGGCCCTGCTCGTTGTCGGTGAACACAGGGGTGCCGCCGCCGCGAACGTTGCGCGGGGCCGGCTCGGGCTCCCAGCCGCCGTTGTCGGTCATCTGGTTGCGCTCGGCGTCGCGCACGGCGGCCTGGCGGTTGGCCTCTTCCAGGGCCGCGATCTTCTCGCGGAGCTCGGCGTTCTCCTGCGCCGTCAGGTCCGCCTGCTTGTTCTTGGAGCAACCACCGACGAACAGGGCGAGCCCGATCATCCCGACCAGCAGCATCCCACCGCGACGAAGCACCTGCATGACAATCCCTTCTCGTTGTACGGTTCAGTCCGTTGAAGCCGCGGGCACCTCCGCCCGGGCGCGCCGACCATCCTATCGGCAACTTCCGCGCTCTGCGGCCCACGATTTGCGCGGCGATTTTGCGCACCAACTGACAGCCGCAAACGACAGGTTGTCCGTCGATTTCTGTCGCTTGTGGCCGGTTTCCGGCAGCCTGCTCTTACGGCAGGTTCACCGGCCCCTTGGCCAGGAAGCTCAGCAGCGCCTCCACCGCCGGCTTGGCGAACCACACGAGCACCGTCCCGATCGCCAGGTACGGCCCGAAGGGCATCGCCCGCTTGAACGCGCCGGAGAAGATGACGCCCAAGATAGCGAAGAGCGTCCCGACGAAGGCCGCGCCGAAGAAGCCCAGCACCGCGTCGGTCCAGCCGATGCAGGCGCCGACCGCGGCCATCATGTGGACATCGCCCAGGCCCATCGCCTCTTTGCCGAAGCCCAGCGTGCCGAGGATGCGCGTCAGCCACACGATCCCGCCGCCGATCAGGTACCCCAGGAACACGCCGCTCAGCACCACCAGCCACAGCGGGGCCTGGTGAGCGAAGGTGACGCCGCCGAATCCGTTTTGCTCCATAGGCCCCGCAAGCCGGATTGCCACCGCGCCTCCCAGCAGCGCGAGGCTGATCGCGGGGGCCAGGAAGACGAGCTCCTTGAGCATCTCGCGGCGGGCGTGCGGATATTGAATCCAGAGGTCGGTCGGGTGCGGCGTGGCACCGGCTTTCGGGCCGGGGTTTTCTAGTTGGCCCTCCGGCAAGGTCGGCGTGGCAGCGGCAGCAGCCTCGGCCTCCAACCGCTGCTGCTCGACCTGCTCCTTTTCCCATGCCTCGTAATCAGCGAAGCTGCGGCGGATCAACTTCTTGTGCAGCAGGATGTTGGAGATCACCAGCCCCGCGACCCCGCCGATTGACGCCCCGATCCACCACCACCCCTGGTGCCCGGGGGTCCACATCGACCACACCTGCCCGGGCGCCGCGTACGGCAGCTTGCCGTAGCGGTGCTCAACCCATAACGCCGCAAGCGGATGCGCGATGACCGCGAACACCACCGGCGTGGTCGTCAACTGCATGGGGATAAAGCAGGTCTTGGCGTCGACGAGCGTCATCGCCACAAGGCACGAGAACAGGCAAAGCACCGTCAGGAAAATGGGCCACGTCGCGACGAAACCGCCCTTGCCCCACTCCGGCTGCACCGCCCCGAAGTTGATCCCCAGGAACGAGCCGTCCTGGGCGTAGAGCACCAGGAACACCGCCGCCCACAGCACCGCGACGAACGCCTCCACCAGCGGATACTCGGGGCTGATGGGTGACCGGCAGAACCGGCACTTCCCGCGCAGCAGCAGCCAGCCGAAGACCGGGATGTTCTCCCTCCAGGTGAGGTACGTCTCGCATGACGGGCACCGGGATGTGGGGGTTACTACGTCCAGCCCAAGCGGCAGCCGGTAAACCAGCACGTTCAGCAGCGAGCCGATGCAGGCGCCAAAGGCCATGACGAACAGCACGGCCACGATCTGGCCCATCAGCTCGATCCTCTGCAGCGCATCCATGCCCAGCATCAGCAAGTCTTGATTCCAGCTTCGGTTACGCCCCGCCCGAGGGGTTGGGCGGTGGCGGCGGCGACGCAGGCCGCGTCAGTTCATCGACCCGTTGCTCGGCTTTCTGGAGAATGTCCTTGCAGCGGCGGATGAGGACGACCCCCCGCTCGTACTCGCCGATGGCCTTTTCCAGCCCCACCTCGCCCGATTCGATCCGCTCGATGATCTCCTCCAGGCGCGCGAGGGCCTCCTCAAAGGTCAGGCTTGCGTCGGGCTGGTTGGTTTGCTGGCTCACGGGTGCCTCAAAGTAGCATGCCTCTCACGACGCCGGGACTGAGCCGCCAGCCACACGACGCCGGGACTGAGGTCGCCTCGACCGAAGCCCCGGGTTGGCGGCGACGCACGATCACCCGAAGAGCCCCGGCCCCGCTGGGCCTGCACCGCTCTTCCTGCGCGCCGGTACTGCCGGCGGCACAGCAGCCGGCGCCGCAACCGCATCCCTCTCCCCCACCACCGACCTCACCGTCCCGCCCTTCACGCGCGACTCGATCACCTCGCCGGGGCTGATATCCGCTGGGGACCGCACCACCCGTCCATCGAGCGTCATCGTCACGGAGAATCCGCGGTCCAGGATCCGCAAGGGACTGACGGAACCGAGGTGCCGCTCGACGCCGTCGATGGTCGCGCGGCTCTGCTGCACGCGGACCTGCAGCGCCCGAGCCAGCCGCTGCTCATTCGCGGCGACGCGCGACACGATGCGGGTGTGCACGGTTGCAGGGCTGTTGCGCTCCAGGCGTGCCCCGAGCTGCTCGGTCCGGTGCCGCAAAGCGGTGATTCTCTTGGAGAGAGCCTCGCCCAGGCACTCCTCGGCGCTCACCAGCCGCTCGCGGGCACGCTCGATCAGCGCCCGCGGGTTCATGAAGAACGGGTGGCGGGCAGCGCCAACGAGCCGCTGGCGCTCGAACCTTGCCATCCGCTGGAGGCTCGTGGTGAGCTGGCCGCCCAGCGAATCGACCTGCTGGAGCAGCGCGGCGGTGTCGGGTGTCAGCCGCATGGCGGCCTGCGTGGGCGTGGCGCACCGCTCGTCGGCCACCAGCTCCGCAATAGTCGTGTCCGTCTCGTGCCCGATCGCGGCCACGATCGGCAGGCGGCACGCGAACACCGCATCGGCCACCTCTCGTTCGTTGAAGGCCCACAGGTCCTCGAGCGAGCCGCCGCCGCGGGTGAGGATGATGGCGTCGACGCCCAGCGCCTCCGCGTTCGCGTCCACATGCCGGATCATGGCCGCGACTTCGGGCGCCGCCGCGCTGCCCTGCACGCGCACGTCGCACAGCAGCACGCCAACGGCCGGGCAGCGCTTCCGCATCGTGACGATGACGTCCTGCAGCGCGGCTCCCGTGCGGCTGGTGATCACCGCCACACGACGCGGGAACGTGGGCAGGGCCACCTTGTGCTCGGGCGCGAAGTAGCCCTGGAGCCGCAGTTCTTCCATCAGGGCCTTGAGCGCCTGCTCCAGGCTGCCCAGCCCCGCCGGCTCCAGCGTATTGAGGATGACCGACACACGCCCCGTCTTTGCGTAGAACTCCACGCGCCCGCTGGCGATCACCTGCTGCCCATCCCGCGGCACGAACCCGGTTCGACGGGCAGCGGTCTGGAACATCACGCACGAGACCACCGCGTTCGCGTCCTTGAGGTTGAAGTACCAGTGCGTGCGCTCGGTGAAGCCGGTGACCTCGCCGTGGAAGCGGATGGACGCGGGCGTGCTAAGGCGCAGCGCCGACTCGATCTTCGACGCCAGCTCGGTGACGGAGATCGACGCCTCGGGCGAGCGCCCGCCGCCGTTGGTGGGGCCCGTTGGCGGCGGGGCAATAGGGGGCAGGTTGTAGAGAGATCGCGACATGCTTTCCGTGTGATTCTAGTGGAAGTCCCGCGACATGCTCGACAGCCCTACGTCCCGCTTGAGTGCCTCGGAGAGTTCCTGGAGTTTCTGCACCTGCACGTGGATCACCTCGCCCTGCCGCTCGACGGTGCCGGTCGCGAGCACGCACACGCTGTGGCGGGCCGCCTTGCGGAACTTCTCAAAGATGTGCGGGCGGATGATGAGGTTGGCGATGCCGCTCTCGTCCTCGATGGTCATGAAGACGATGCCGGAGGCCGTGCCGGGCCGCTGGCGGACGAGCACGATCCCTGCGACCGAGACGCGCCTGCCCTGCGGCGTCCGTTTCGTGTCCCTGAGCACTTCGTTCTTGATCGCCTTGGCGCCGTCGAGGGCGTCGCGCAGGAAGGAAATCGGGTGGGCCTTCAGGGACAGCCCCATCGCGGCGTAGTCCTGGAGCACGGCGCGGTCGGGGGGCTGCTGGGGGAGGGGGATTGTCGCGGGGGGCGGGTCGGTGTGGTCGAGTGGAGGAGTAGAGGAGCGGAGGAGTGGAGGAGCAGCGACGGCGTCAAACAGCGGCAGGTGCTCGTCACGCAGGTTGCGGACCTCCCACAACGCCTGCCGGCGTGAGAGGCCCATCGAGCCAAACGCGTCGGCACTGGCGAGGCGGCGGAGCGTGGCGACGGGGACCTGCGCGGCCATCCAGAGGGAGTGGATGGTTTTGAAGTGGCCGTGCCGTTTCACGGCCGCGGAGATGGCGTTGACATGGTCCTCGCGCAAGCCGGAGATGAGGCGGAGGCCCAGGCGAAGGGCGGGCCCGTGGAGGCCGAAGGAAAGTGGCGAAGTGGCAGAGTGGCAAAGTGGCAAAGTGGAAGGCAGGGCATTCTCACTTTGCCACTTTGCCACTTCGCCACTTTGCCACTTCGGCTCCAAGGTGCAATCCCACGTGCTGAGGTTCACATCGACCGGCCGGACCTCAACACCGTGCTCCTTGGCGTCGCGGACGAGCTGGGCGGGGGCGTAGAAGCCCATGGGTTGGCTGTTGATGAGGGCGGCGCAGAACGCGGCGGGGTGGTGGCGCTTGAGCCAGCCGGAGACGTACACGAGCAGGGCGAAGCTCGCGGCATGGCTCTCGGGGAAGCCGTAGCCGCTGAAGCCCTGGATCTGCTGGTAGCACTGCTCCGCGAACTGGCGCGAGTAGCCGTTGCGGAGCATGCCCGAGATGAGCCGGTCGCCGAAGAGCTCGAGCTGCCCCGGCCGCTTCTTCCACGCGGCGATCGCGCGGCGAAGCTGGTCCGCCTCGCCGGGTGTGAACCCCGCCGCGACGATCGCGAGCTTCATTGCCTGCTCCTGGAAGAGCGGCACGCCGAGCGTTTTGCCAAGCACGTCTTTGACTTCCGGCGAGGGGAAGTCCCACTTGTCCAGCCCCATGCGCCGGCGAAGGTAAGGGTGGACCATGTTGCCCTGGATGGGCCCGGGCCGCACGATGGCGACCTCGATGACGAGGTCGTAGAAGGTCTTGGGCTTCAAACGCGGCAGCATGGACATCTGGGCGCGGGATTCGATCTGGAACACGCCCACGGTGTCGGCGTGCTGGAACATCTCGTAGACGGCGGGGTCGTCCTGGGGGATGGAGGCGAGGTTGAGGCCGGAGGGGGGAGCGTCGGCCGGATTCTCCGCACGCCCGTTCTCAAGGGCAGTTCCCCGCCCCGAAGGGGTGTTTGAGTGTTGCCACGGGTGGAGCGAAGGTCGGCTTTGCGACCGAGCGCAACCCGTGGTGCCGGGCCCAAGGTTGTGAAGCCCCGAAGGGGCGGCGGACTCTGGCTCGGTTGCGCTTTCATCCGTCGCCCCTTCGGGGCTCCCGATGTCCTCCGCATCCACCACGGGTTCCGCTCGCTCACGCTCGCTCCACCCGTGGCAACACTCTGGCGCCCCGTTGGGGCGAAACCCAACCCCGGGTTCCGCTCGCTCACGCTCGCTCCACCCGGGGCTACTAAAAGCCGCCCCTATGGGGCTCAGGAGAGTCCCCGCTGATCCGGGGCGCGCAGCATCAACCAACTCCCCCGCGCTCAGCCCCGCCTCCAGGAACTTAAAACCCTTCTTGATCACCGTCAGCATGCCCAGCCCCAGGCAGTCCACCTTCAGCATGCCCATCGCGTCGATGTCGTCCTTGTCCCACTCCACCACCGTGCGGTCGGGCATGGCCGCGTTCTCGATCGGGACCGTCTCCTCCAGCAGCCCCTGCGTGATCACGAAGCCACCCACGTGCTGCGAGATGTGGCGCGGGAAGCCGAGCAGCTCGTTGGTCAGCTCCGCTACCTGCTTGATCGTGGGGTCCTCGGGGTCCAGCCCTTGCGACCTGATTTGCTCATCCCGCGGCGGGCCTTTCTGCCACCAGTCGATCTGCTTGGCCAGCCGGTCGACGCAGTCGAGCGACAGCCCCATCGCCTTGCCCACCTCGCGCACGGCCGAGCGCCCGCGGTAAGTAATCACCTCGCACGTGAGCGCGGCCCGGTCGCGCCCGTACTTCTCATAGATGTACTGGATGACCTCCTCGCGCCGCTCATGCTCAAAGTCGATGTCGATGTCGGGCGGCTCGTTGCGCTCCTTGCTCACAAAGCGCTCAAAGAGCAGGTCGATGCGGTCGGGGTCCACGCTGGTGACGCCCAGGCAGTAGCACACGGCCGAGTTGGCCGCGGCCCCGCGCCCCTGGCAGAGGATGCCCTTGCTCCGCGCGTACTTCACGATGTCGTAGACGGTGAGGAAGTACTTGGCATATCCGAGCTCCTCGATGAGCTGGAACTCGTGCTCGATGCGGAGCAGGACGTCGTTGGGGATGTAGGAGAAGGGTTTTAAGCCGGCGACGCCGGAGACGGGGAGGTCTTCAGTACTGGGTACCCCGCCGCTCCGCGGCGGCTCTTCGCTCGCCTCGCCTGCAGCAGCTGCGACATGCAACTGCTGTTGATCGCCAGCCTCTCCAACCCACCCCAACCCCTCCCTCGGGGAGGGGCTCTCGGAACTCGAGCCCTTGCGTGCCTTCTTCCTCGTCTTCTTCCGCACCTCCCCCACTTCGCCCGCCGGCTCACTGGTCCACGCGCCGCCGGGTTCGATGAGCCCGCGGTCTTCGGGCGGGCGCTTGTAGCGCTCCATCGCGCCCTTCCACGTCAGCTCACGCAGGTAGCTCATCGGCGTCTTGCCCGGCGGACAGACCTCCTGCGGGTACTCGTAGCGGAGCTGATCGAGCGAGAACTCGCGGGCACGCTCGAAGACCTCCATCGTGCGGTCGATCGCCTGCGGGTAACGGCCAAACAGGCGCGACATCTCCCACGCTCCCTTGATGAACCGCTCCGCGTGCGGGAAGAGCAGGTGCGCGGCCCGGTCGATGGTCGTCGTGTGGCGGATGCACGTGAGCACATCCTGCAGCGCCCGCCGGTAGGGCACGTGGTAGTGCACGTCATTGGTGGCCACGAGCGGCACGCGGGCGTCGTGCGCGACGTCCGCGATCAGCTCCAGGCGCGCGTGGTCGTCGGGTCCGAAGATGCACGAGGTCGCGAGCGAAAGCCGGTCGGCGTCGAAGATGCCCCGCAGCGTCGCCAGTTGTCGGCGCAGCCCATCCGCCGGCCCGCCCTTCTCCAGGTCCGCTGGCGGGATGGCGATGCACAGCAGCCCCTCGCTGAACTCGCGCACGTCGTCGAGCTCGAGGCGGCAGTGGCCCTTGATGGCCTTGCGCTTGCCGCGGGTGAGCAGCCGGCACAGGCGGCCGTAGGAGGCGCGGTCGGTGGGGTAGAGGAGGAAGTGGCTGAGTGGCAAAGTGGCGGAGTGGCAGAGTGAAGACTTGGAAGACCAGTCCTCCTCTTTCACTTTGCCACTTTGCCACTCTGCCACTTCGCCACTTCCGCCTTCAGACTCCAGCGCCTTGCCGCGCTCCGTGTCGCCCAGCACAATCCACGAGCCCACGGCGAAGCCGATGCCCACCTCCTTGGCCGCGATGTGGGCCCGCACCACGCCCGCCAGCGTGTTGATATCGGTGATCGCGATGCCCGAGCAGCCCATGGCCGCGGCCTGGGCGACGAGCTCGTCCGGGTGACTCGCCCCCCGCAGGAACGAGAAGTTGCTCGCAACCTGAAGCTCGGCGTACCTAGGGCCGCTCGCGTAGGTGACGGCGCTGCCGAGTGACTCGGGGTTCTTCGCGGGGTGCGGGCGGATCTTGTGGATCGGGGTTTCAGGCATGCGTTAGCTCCGTCATGCCCACACTCCATGGACAAACCAGCGGCCCGACTCGGACTCCTTGAACACCCACAGCCACCGCCCGGCCTTGTCCTGGATGCGGTAGTAGTCGCGGTAGACAGTGGAAGCCGGCGCGGGGGCAATGGTGCGGCTGACGACGCGCCGATTGGTGGGGAGCACCGCTGTCTCTGAGGAACACCGAGATGAAGACATCTCGGTGGCACGGGCGACCTTCCACCACTCCTCGTTCAGCCGCTCGGGGCCGATGCCGCGGATCATCAGGTGGTCCTCGCCATTCCAAGTGATGCGCGAGGGCGGGCGATCAGGAACCACGGCGATCGCCTCGATGTGCTGCGGCGGATCGAGCAGCACGCTGGGGCGTGGCGAGGTGGACCAGAAAAGAGCCGATCGCGCGAGCGATCGATGCTTTGTGCTTTGATGGGAAGCGGCCAGAAGATCACCCCGATCACTCGCGCGATCGGCTCCTTTGTCTTCATCCACGATCTTCTCGTATGCCTCCACCCGCTCGGGCAGGTGCGAGTTCCGCGGCATCGCCCGCAGCACCCGGTCCTCGCCCAGGCGGTTCACCAGCGCATCGATCAGCTCGCCCGCGGCCTGCGAAAGGCTCTCGTCTGATCCTGCGGCACCGCGCCCGGGCATGGAATCATCACGCGTGACCTGCCGGTGGCGCACGCGCCGCTGCCGCTTGGCGATCAGCGCGACCCGCTCGACGCCGTTGCCCAGGTGCAGCCGCTCCACACGCGGGCGCAGCAGCGTCCACAGGTGCTTGGCGTTGCGCGAGGGGCGGCTGAGGGTGAGGGCTTCTTCCGCGACCTCAACGCCGCGGCAGTCCTCCTTGACGCGGTCGATCTGGAGGCACAGGCGCGTGACGCCCGACTCGCGGCGGGCGAGCTCTTGCGCGAGGCCGCGGAGGAGCTCGCGTGTGACGATCTCAATCGCCTCGGGGTTGGTGGTCGGGCCCTCGAGCACGTGCTCGAGCACGAGCGGCGGCTCGACCGTGAGAGGCGTGAAGGACTCGGGGGTGCGCCCGAACGCCTGGTCGATACGCGTGAGCAGGATGCGCCCGAAACGCGAGGGCAGGGAGATGCGCGGCAGTTTCAGGACATCGGCGACGGTCTCGAGGCCGAGCTCCTCAAGGGCGTGGAGCACGTTCGCGGGAAGGCGGAGGGAGGCGGTGGGGAGAGGGGAGAAGAAGGTGGTGAGGTCGGCCTCTGCCGCCTCTCTTTGCCCCAAAGGGGCAGAAGAGTGTTGCCATGGGTGGAGCGACGGTCGGCTTTGCGACCGAGCGGACGCGCTTCGCGCCCCGGTCCTCCGGGCACCCGTGGTAATGGGCGCTGAGCATTGGAGCCCCGAAGGGGCGCTGGATTCCAAACTTGAGGCCTTCGCCCCTTCGGGGCTCCCGACTTTCTCACCCGTCACCACGGGTTCCGCTCGGTCGCCAGAGGCGACCTTGCTCCACCCGTGGCAACACTCTGGCGCTCCTTCGGAGCGAAGAGGCGGCGCCTCCCCCACAACCGTCACCACCTCTCCTCCGTAGTGCGCCCCCGCCCACGCACTCGCGATATTCGGCCCCACGCCGATCCGGTGGTGCAGCCGCAGGCCCGTCAACGCCGCGCTCATCAGGCCCAGCAGGCAGCGCTCGCCGCCGAAGAGCCGATCGCAGCCGGTGAGGTCCAGCAGCAGGCCGTCGGGCTCGCGGCCTTCATCTTCGAAGGTGCGATCGACGGCGACGAAGGGCGAGAACCGCATCATCCACCGCGCCAGCTTTTCAAGCGAGCGGCGGTCGCGCCCCGGGTCAGCATCGACAACGACAGGGTCGCGCAGCAGCGCCCGCGCATGGGCGATGGTCATGCCCGGGCGCACGCCGGCGCGGAGGCATTGGCCGCAGCACGCCGTGACGAGCTGCTGGTTGGCCTTGACCTGCATGAGCAGGACCTCGCGCCGACCTTGCCCACCCTGAGGCCCGCCCTCATGCAGTGCGGCGGACCTCCGCCGCGCCAGATCGACGGGCCACATCGGCAGCCACACGCACGCCACCCGCTTCACGCCGCACCTCCTGCACCCCCGCACCATCCACCGACACCTCGCCCGGCGCGCCGGTCACGACCTGCACGCCGCGCCGGCGCTCGTCCCATTCCAGCACCCACTCACGCACCGACCCGCCCGATGCCGCCGCCCACAACGCCGCGGCCTTGCACCTCCGCAGCTCCACCTTCCACCGCACGCGGTCGCTCATCCCAGGCTGCGGCGAGACCACCCAGCGCGTGCCCGATGCCGACAGCAGCTTGATCTCGGGCGCGGGACGCGTGAGCAGGCCGAGCGTCTGCCCCGCCTCGGCCGCGAGCTGGAGTCGGCGGCTATCGGCCATGTCCATGCCCTCGACATCCCCCACCACGGCGCCGATGCCGGGGCAGCGGAGCGCCTGGTCGATGGCCCACGCGCGCTCCTCCGGGCGCGGGTCGATAAACAGGCAGCGGGAGAAGTCCAGGCCGACCTTCGCGATCGTCCACGGGCAGGGCCAGCAGCGCTGGCCGATGAAGACCGTCAGCCCCGGCGGACGCGCGGCCAGGTACGTAAGGATCAGGAGAGGTGGGTGCCAGACCTCTGGGTTTGGGTGACCCGCCCTTGGGTACCCCGCCGCTCCGCGGCGACTCCTACTCACCTTCCTTGGTACTGAAGGTTCAGAACTGCCCTGATCGCCCGAAGACCGCCACGGAGTGGCGGGGTACCCAAAGCCATCAAGGCCATCGAGGACCCACTCGTGCGTCATGCCGCGGGCGAGGCCGCCGCCGGGGAGGGTGGCGTCGAGATCGGCGATGCCGGTGGGGATGATCGGGGCGTCGGTTGGCGCGGGGGCGTCAGTGTCCTTCACACGTCGGACAAGCCCTTGATCCAGAATGGCTTGGAGTGATTCCCGGGAGCCCATGGCGTACCTTCAAGCAGCCAGCTTGCGAGCTGGACGACTTTTGTTAGGATACGGATAGACGGGGCTTCGTCAATGGGATGAGAAGGATTTTGTTTGGTGGTTTTGCGCTGGGCTGACCCGGGACGTGGAGCCAGGGCGAGCGTGGGCCGGCGGAAACGGGCGGGTGGGCTGTCCGGGGGCAGTCTGAGGTTGAATACTCGATCGCTTGCGCGATCGGCTCTTTTGTTCCGATATGGTGACCGCCCATGCCCGAGGAGTCGGTCCCAGCCATCGCCGCGCCGCCGCTGAAGCGGGATAACCCGTTCACGCGCAGCGTGGCCGGGATGATCGGGATGGCGTTCCTGGGGCTGATGCTGGCGGTGTGCCTGGGGTCGCTGCCGTGGACGCTCGGCGTGCCGGCGGGCAAGTCAGGACCAAGGTACAACGAGGGAACGCCGGCGTATGGGCGGCTGCCGCCCTCATGGGTGACGCCCACACCGACGCAGCGGGCGCGCCTCAACGCGGTGGTCGATGCCGCGGTCGTCGAGCGCGTCGCCCGCGATCACGCGATGAGCGTTCAGAATGTTCTCAGCGCGACCAGCGGCCCTGCCGCGGAGGCGCTCAGCGAGCACTGGCCACGGTACTTTCTCGGCACCGACGTGCTGGGGCGCAGCCTGCTGCTGCGGTGCCTGGCGGGCGGGGGGCTGTCGCTGGGCATCGGACTCGCGGCCGCGTTGCTGTCGGTGTTCATCGGCACGGTGTACGGGGCCGTGGCGGGTTACGCGGGCGGGACCGCCGACGCCCTCATGATGCGCGTGGTGGATGTGCTGTACGGGCTGCCATACGTGCTGCTCGTGGTGCTGCTCGCGGTTGCGGGGGATGCCCTCATCGGCGAGTACGTGGCCCGCAACAAGGAGCGGGCCGGCTGGGTGCACGTCGAGGCCGCGGCGATCGCGACCCAGCGCGGCCTCACCAGCGATGACGCCGCTCGGGAACTGCTCGAGGCCGACACTGAGCTCCGCAAGCAGCTTGAAACCCGAGCCGCCGAGGCGCTCCCCGCGCGTGAGATGTCCACCGGCGCCCGCCGCACGCTCGATGTGGTCACGCTGCTGGTGGCGATCGGCGGCCTGAGCTGGCTGACGATGTCGCGGGTCATTCGCGGGCAGGTGTTGAGCCTGAAGAACCAGCCGTTCGTGGAGGCGGCGCGGGCGGTGGGTGTGCCGCTGCCGCGCCTGTTCCGCAAGCACCTGCTGCCGAATCTCGCAGGGCCGATCATCGTGTACGCGACGCTCACGGTGCCGCAGGCGATGCTCCAGGAGTCGTTCCTCAGCTTCCTGGGCATCGGTGTCAAGCCACCGCTGCCGAGCTGGGGCAATCTCGCGGCTGACGGCCTCGAACAACTCAACTCCTACGACAGCAACTGGTGGCTGCTGCTGTTCCCGTGCCTGCTCCTGGGCTCGACACTGCTGGCGCTGAACTTCGTCGGCGAGGGCCTGCGCGAGGCGATCGACCCCAAGAGGGCGCGCCGATGACCGCCCCACTGCTCTCCGTGCGGGACTTCGCGCTCTCGTTCGCCAACCGCGGCGGGCCGCGCCTGCAGGCGGTGGACGGCCTCTCGCTCACGGTGTACCCGCAGCAGACGGTCGCAGTCGTCGGCGAGTCGGGCTGTGGGAAGAGCGTGTCGGCGATGAGTATTTTGCAGCTGGTGCCGCGCCCGCCCGGGCGGTTTGACCGCGGGCAGGCGTTCTTTGATGGCGGTAATGGGCGAGCACCGGTCGACCTGCTCGCGCTCACCCCCGACCAGATCCGCAAGGTCCGCGGCAACGAGATCGCGATGATCTTCCAGGAGCCGATGACCAGCCTGAACCCGGTGTACTCCGTGGGCGAGCAGATCATCGAGGCCGTGCAGCTGCACCGCAGCATGTCGCGGAAGCAGGCCCGCGAAGTCGCGCTCGGCTCGCTTGCGGAGGTGGGCATCGTCGACCCCGTGAACCGCATCGACCAGTACCCGCACCAGTTCTCCGGCGGCATGCGGCAGCGCGTGATGATCGCGATGGCCCTCGCGTGCCAGCCCAGGCTGCTGCTGGCCGACGAACCAACCACGGCGCTCGACGTAACCGTCCAGGCGCAGGTGCTCGCGCTCCTCCGCTCGCTCCAGCGGCAGCGCGGCATGGGCGTGCTCCTCATCACCCACGACCTGGGCGTCGTGGCTGAGAACGCAGACGTCGTCTGTGTCATGTACGCCGGGCGCGTGGTCGAGTACGCCCGCGTCACCGACCTTTTCCGCGCTCCCCTGCACCCCTACACCCGAGGCCTGCTCAACTCCATCCCGCGCATGACAAACCGGCGCGATCGGCTGGTCACCGTCAAGGAGATCGTCGACAACCCCGCCGAGGCCGCGCGCCTGCCCGGTGGCGAGCGCGGCGTGCGGGCGTGGTGGCCGTGGCACCAGGTACCGGCGGACCTGCATCGGGCCGAACGCCCCGCTGGCGAGTACGAGCTGCTGGAGGTCGAGCCCGAGCACTGGGTTGGTGTCTGGCGCACGGCGACCGTCGCGGGTGCTGCTTGCCGGCCGCCGGACCTCTCGTTCAGGCGCGGGGAGGTCCGTACACGATCATGAAGCATGATCGTGGCACGTGGGCCCATAGGATCACCCGATGCGCGTCCTGATCCTCGCCGACGAGTTCTTCGCCAGCCGCGAGCGTGGGCTGCTGACGCGCCTCGAGATCGGCCTCGCGGATGAGGGCGTGCGCGTGATCCACGCCGTGCCCGAAGGCACGCCGACCGATTCGAGTGAGGGCGTGTTCTCGCGGGTGCTGACGTACTCATCCAAGACGCTGCTGCTGACGCGCCCGCTCGCGGTGCGGAAGCTCGTGCGGGCCGTCGCCGAGATGGACTCGACGACCGAAGCTACGGGCATCGACGTGGTGCACGTCTTCGGCGGCTCGGTGTGGCACCTGGGCGCCGACCTCGCGTCCGAGATCGGCGCTGGCCTCGCCCTCGAAGTCTGGCGCTCCGGCCTTGTCGATCGGGCGAAAACGATTCACCTCGACGACGACGCGCCGCTCTTCATCGCGCCCGATCAGGCGATCGAGCGGGCGCTGCTCAAGGTGCCCGCGGGCGGGGAGCACCCGGCGGTGCGGCTGGCGGCGTGGGGCGTGCACACCCCCTCCACGGCCCGCGAAATCCTGACCGAGGGGCGTGCCCCTTCCATCATGCTCGTCGGCTCCGGGCGCGACGAGCAGGCCTTCCGCACCGCGATCGAGGGCATCGCGGCCATCGCCCGTGAACGGCCAGACCTGCTCATCTTCTGCGACGCGCTCGCCGCGCGCCGGACCGACGCGTGGGCGCTCGCCCGCAAGCTGGGCATTCTGCACAACCTCTCCCTCATCGACGAGCTCGAGGGCCGGCGCGACCTGCTGCTCTACGGCGACATCCTCGTCCAGCCCGAAGCCCACGGCGAGCAGCGGAGCATCCTCCTCGAGGCCATGGCCACCGGGATGGTTGTCGTAGCCGGGGCGGATCCGATGGTCAGCATCCTCCAGGATGGGCTTACCGCCCGGCTGGTGAAGCGGCCCATGGCCGCGGAGTGGTCCGCCGTGCTGCGGGACGTGGTGACCAGCCCCGAGCGGGCGCGAGCCCTCTCCAAGACCGCCCGCGAGCACGTGAAGACCGCCCGGCGCGCGAGCGACCACGTGCGGGCCGTGCTCAGCGCGTACGACTGGCTGTCGTCCGACGAGCCGCTGCCGCTGCCGTGAGAACCACCCGAGGGCAGGGTCCTATAGCCGTGTGCGGCGGAGCAACAGGGGCGGTTGACCGCTCTTCCCGGCACGCGCCACGCCCATTCTGCTTGATTCCCTGAAGTTCCGTTGCATCCTTGAGGCGGCGGGCCCCGGGCGTGGAGCGGGTGCGGCCGACATCCAACAGAAAGGTGCAGACATGATGCTCGCAGTCATCGCGGCGGCGGCGCTGGCCGCCCAGAACGGCGCTCCCGAAACGTGCTCGCCCCGCTCGCCCAACTACACGGCCCAAAGCGTGCACGTGCAGAGCAACAGCAGCCCGACGTACTCCTTCCCGGGCGTGGGAAGCCAGCAGGTGGTCAACGGGCGCGTGTACAAGGGCCGCGCCATCATCGGCCAGCACGAGCTCGGGGCTCGCGGCCCGGCGGCTGACGCGGCCGCGGCGCACGGTGCGCTCGGTGAAGAGGGCGTGCGCGTGACGGCGCAAGTCGAGGGCCTCTTCCGCTACCACCCCACCACCACCGTCGAGTTCAGCCCCTGGACGCCCGTGGCGCAGCAGCAGGCGAGCCCCTACAGCGACGCCTACAGCCGCGCCCACACGAAGATGGCTCGGCGCGCCGAGGAGGCCCGCCAGCAGTGGCTCAAGGACAACAACTACGTCGGCGGCGTGCGCACGCACGTCAACGACGCGGTGCTCTACAACCTGCCTGAGGCGAAGCGCGAGACGCGCCTGCCCGAGCCCCGCGGCGTCATAGAGGTCAACCCCGAGATCCCTGCGTTCAAGTCGCGCATGAAGGTGCAGGCCAAGCCGGTGATCACGCTCCCCACCGTCGCCCTCAAGAGCACCGCCCCCAAGGTGCTGCCCAAGGATGCCGTGATCGCGAAGAAGGTGGATGAGCAGCCCAAGGCCGCGGCCCCCGTGGTCAAGGTCGCTCAGAAGTAAGCCCCGCCGGATGGTGGAGGCCGAATCGCGCGGGGCTGGCCGTTCTGGCCGGCCCCGCTGTCATTGCGTCGCACGCCGGCCGGGCCCGGGGCATACTGGAGCGTGGCCCAGGGTGCGAGCATGGATATCCGGGTCGGCTGCTCGGGGTGGTACTACCGCCACTGGCACGGCTGCTTCTACCCCCAGGAGCTCTCCTCGCACAAGTGGTTCGCCCATTACCGGCGGAGCTTCAACACGGTCGAGCTCAACGCCCCCTTCTACCGCTGGCCCCAGCCCTCGACGGTCAAGCGGTGGCTGCGCGATGCACACCGCAACTTCGTCTACAGCGTGAAGGTGAACGGCGAGATCACGCATGACCGCCGCTTCCAGGGCACCAGGAAGCTCATCCGCGAGTTCTGCTCGCTGGGCGAGGTGCTCGGGAAGCACATGGGCGCGTTCCTGTTCCAAATGCCCCCGAGCTTCCGCTACACGCCGGCGCGCTTGCGCCGCATCCTCAATCAACTGGATCCACGGTGGACCAATGTACTGGAGTTCCGGCACCGGGGCTGGTGGAACGACGAGGCGTTCGCGATCATCCGCGAGGCGAGCGACGCCAGCGAGGGCGGGGTGCTGTTCTGCTGCACGAGCGGGCCGCGGCTGCCCGACACACTGGTCAAGACCGGGCTGGACGTTTATATCCGCTTCCACGGCGTGAAACGCTGGTACCGCCACGACTATTCGCGCGAGGAGCTTGAGGGCTGGGCCGAGAGGATCACGACCTGCGGGGCGCGGCGTGTGTACTGCTACTTCAACAACGACCGCGACGCGTACGCGATCAAGAACGCCCGGCTGCTGCGCCGGCTGCTGAAAGAGGCCTGACGACTCGCGCCCGCACCGTTGCGTTTACCGGGAAAGTCAGGGTGACAGGATTCGAACCTGCGACCTCGTGGACCCAAACCACGCGCTCTACCAAGCTGAGCTACACCCTGCTGAGCCGAAGTGTAGGGCGGGTCAGCGCGGGGCCGGGTCGACGGGGACCTCCTTGAACAGGATCACGTTGGGCTTCTCGCCCAGGCGGGTGACCTTGCTGCGGTCGACGATCATCAGGAAGCGGCGGGCCATGGTGGGGACCATGGGGTCGGCGTCGGTGAGGCTCTCGACGTCGCTCTTCTTGTACCCGTGCACCAGGAACCAGCAGATGAAGTAGTCGCTGCGGGTGGAGGCGGAGTTGACCACGCTGTTGATGACTGCGAGCTGCTCCTTGTAGGAGTTGGGGATCTCGTTGGGGATGATGGCGCCGGTGCTGTCGCGGTGGAGCAGCGTGTCGAGGCCCTCGATGCCGGTTGGCGTCTCCTGGCCGGAGGCGTTCACGTCGTGGCCGAGGAAGGTCATGTTGCCGGGCCAGCCGCGGAACAGATTGGGATTGGCCGGGTCGTTCCCGTAGAGGAAGTTGGCCGCGAGGAGCTCGCCGCGGGTGCGGAACCCGGCGCGCTCGCCGATGCCGATAATCCGGGTCCCCCCGGTGCGACCCTCGTCGCGGTCGGGATCGGCGGGTGTCGAAGTATTGAACTCGAAGGTGACGAGGCGGTCCTGCCGACCCGCGGGCGTGTTCGGCGGCGCGTTCCCGGGCGCGTTGGCCATGTCAGCGACCTGCGCCAGGGCGTGCACGTACTGATCGACCTTGTCGCGGTAGCTTACGATGGTCGCGGCGATGTCGCTGCGCTGGTTCAGCTCGCCACCGGACCACCACCACCATGGTGCACCGCCGACAAACTCGGTGTCAGGTGGCGGGCACAGCGTGGGGAAGCCAGCGCGGAGGGTGTTGAGCGCGGCCGTGTTGAAGTTGACCGTGCCAGGGGTGGCGCGCTTGAGCGTGTCCCAGCGGTAGTTGCGGTCGAAGTCCGCGGGGTCATCGGCAATGATGAAGTCGGCGGGGCTGGTGGTGAAGTTGTCGAGGATGCTCAGGGCGAGGGGCGCCTGTGTTCCGATGCGCTCGTCCACGAGAGGGTCGAAGATAGTGTCCGTGTTGACATCGATGAATGGCGGGAATGCGTCGAGCCGCAGGCCGCCACGGTCGGTGAAGAGCGGGTCGAGGGAGCTGCCAGCCACGGGGTAGAAGATGCTGCTGACGTCCTCAGGAACGGGCGACGGGTTCGTCTGGTAGAGCAGCGACATCGCGAGCGCCTCGCCCAGCGTCGTCCAGCGGCGCTCGAGGTCGGTGATCAGCGTGGGGGTGCCGCTGCTGAAGTCCAGCGGCATCTCCTCCGGGCCCACACCGAGCGGGAGCAGCAGGTCCGCCGGCCGGACGGTGGTCGTGGTGACCGAGTTGCCGGCAACTGTGCCGGTGGTCTGAAGGTTGTTGTCGAGGATGGGGACTTCGATGCGGTGCCGGTCGTATGGCCGCTGCACACTGTCGGCCGACATCCACGCAGTCGCACCCGTGGGCGCGTCGAGCTCGTTTGGGTGCTCGTGGATGGGGCGCTCGAGCTCTGTGCCCGCGGGGCCGGTCATGTTGGAGTACCACGCGCGAACGGATTCAGCCCGGCCGATGAAGTTCGGGTCGCTCGAACCGGACCAGTATTGAGGGTCCGAGTCGGGCAGGCTGTCGGTGTCCATGCCGTCATCGTCGAGAACGTTCCAGGGGGCGGTTGAGTCCTGGAACTTGGGCTCCAGGCAGTACGCGGGGATCGAACCACGCGGAGGGGCGGCGGGCGCGGGGTCCCCAGGGCGGCTCACTGTGGCCGAGAAGGTGACCATGTACAGCTTCGAGGTGTCGGCGGCGTCGCTGCCGTCGATCTCATGCTGCTGAGGGGTGGTCGCCGACCCCGGGAGGAAGCGATTGAAGCCGTTGCCGGCCGCGTCCGTGACGTAGTCCTCCGCGAGGATGCGCAGGCGGTCGACGAGCTGATCGTTGCCGGTAAGGTTGGTGCGCCCCGCCTCGTCCACGTTGTCGACACGGATCGTCCGCCAGAGCTGCATGGTGACGGGTGGGTCGGTGAGCGTGGTCACCGTGGGGAACAGGCCCGAGGGCGTCGTCGGCGAGAGACGGCCGACGTTGTTGATTTCGGGGATCCAGTAGATGCCGGCAATCTGGCCGGCGTTGGTGCCGATGTTGTTGCCGCCCAGGTTCGTCTCGAGTATCTGCTCGGCGGTGCGGCGGAGATCTCGGAGGCGCCCCGAACCCGAGTCCTGGTCGAGGTAGCCGCTGCCGTCCTGCAGTTCGGCGATGTCGTGCAGGATGTTGAACGGGCTCTTCGTCAGGGCGTACACAACGATCGTCCCACCCGCCGGGATCGTGATCGGCTCGGCCGTAGTCTCGGGCGGGGTCGGGTGCGAGGCGCTGTACTTGCCGGTGGTCGGGTCAACCGCTTCCACCAGCTGCGCGAGCTTGAACTGTTTGTCCCCGAACTGCAGGTAGTAATAGGAACTGTCGGTGGAGCTGCCATCGACCGCGAGGGGCGTCTCGACGCCGGGGGTCGGATCCTGGTGGCTCAGCTTGATGTCCACATGGAACGGGTTGTGGAGCTGCACCGCGACCATGCGGTACATGAGGTCGGGGTTGCTGAAGTGCTCGCCGCCCTGGATGTTGGCTTCGTCGCTCTCACCGTCGCTGGTGCCGTGCTTGTCGGCATAGACCGTGAAGCTCGCCACCTGCGTGATGAAGGGCTGGGCTTCGATTCCATAGACGTTCACCACGGGCGCAACAACGGGGTCGGTGCTGGCGGCGAGGCGCTCGGTGGCGCTGTTGGATGCAGATGGCGGGATGAGCTCGAGCGGGCGGACGTCAATGGACCCCGACGTAGTCGGGACCGGGAACGTCGGCCCGGCGAGCCAGCTGCTGACAGCCAGCCCCTCGGGGGTGGTGATGACCAGAGCATTGAGATCATCGGTGAGGTCACGGCGGGCCAGCAGCGTGTGGATGGTGGGCTGCTCGGGCGGCTGGGCGCCACCTGTGGTCGCAGGAATGGCCCGGTCGAAGCAGTCGATGAAGTTGACCGCCATGTGCGCCGCCACACGCAGAGCCATTTCGGGCCCGCGGTGGCCGTAGAACTCGGTCGCCCGCTCTTGGAGCTGGGGGCTTGTCCACGGGGTGCCGAAGCCGAGCCTCGGGGCGAGCGCATCGACGTAGCTGCGGAAGATGCTGTAGGTGCCGGCGGCCTTCGCCTGGGCGGAGAGAATCGGGTCGGCGATCTGATTGTTGATGTCGGCCATCGCCAGGCGCACATCGACGCGGAGCTCGGACTGACCGAGCTCATAGGGGTCGATCGAGCGCAGCCCGCCGCTGTTGATGGTCGAGGGCGCGAAGCGGAGCTCGCGTGCGCCGCTGATGGTGGTCAGGCGGCTGCGCTGATCGAGCTCGAAGAGGCGCATCGTGCGGGCGTAATCGTCGTCGTGGACCGCGCTGAACTGGCTGAAGCTGCGACGCTCGATCTCGAGCGGGCGGTTGCTGCGCAGGGGGCTGAACCGGGTCTCGTTGGGTGGGGCCGAAGACGCATCAGCACGCCCACCGAGCGTCAGTTCGAGCGTCGACGTGATCGTCGGATCGTTCACCACGCGCCGGGCGTAGAGCTCGAACATTTCATCGGCGTTGAACCCACCGAGCATGCGCACACTGGCGGGAGCGCCGGTGGGGAGGTTCATCTCGCGCATGGCGCCCTGGAGGCTCACGGCCGTGCGGTGGTAGTGGTCCGCCTTGTAGAGCGGCTGGTTGGTGTAGTCCCAGCTGTCATGCGGCACGGAGTAGGTGGCCTCGTAGGTGGTGCCGATATCCGCGCCGGTGAGGCCCAGCTGAGGAGTCACGCCGGTCAGGATCGAGAGTCGGAGGGCGTCGTAGGCGTAGATGCCGCTGGTGAACGTGAGGTCCCGCCCGGCTTTATCGTCCCCGACCTCGTAGTTGAACGGGTCGCGGTTGTATTCAGAAGCGGTGTTCGGGGCGGGGAACGGGAACTCCTGGTGGAGCCACTCGTGGCCGCGCCCGAAGCTGGCCGGGTCAGGGCCGGTCTCGGAAGCGATGCGCGCATCCCAGCCGGTCAGCAGCTTGCGGAGGTCAACGTCGCCGGGCGTGAGGCCGAGCGGTGCGAGGGCGGTTGGCGCGCCCCGCTGATCGGTGGCGGTGTTAACGTTGATCATCGCGCTGGCGTCGATGATGCGGACGGCGACGAACACGCGGAGACTGTCGTCGATATCGAGGTAGTCCTTCTGGACCGTCCCGCCCGGAGTGACCCGCAGTTCCCTGAGCTCCTGCCAGCGCGAGTCGAACATGCCGTCGCCGTCCGCGTCGGCGAACAGGTTCAGGTCATAGTTGAAGTCGCCCGGCTGACGCAGAGCATTGGCACGGGCAGGGCGGAAGAGCCAGATCTGGCGGCTGTCAAAGTGCGCAGGGACGTCGAGGTCCATGGGCACAATCGGCGACACGAAGTCGGTGTTCCGGACCGTCGCCCCTTGCGCGAAGTTCGCCGGGTCCCCGGAGTAGATGTAGTTGGTGTTCTCCGCCATCTGCTTGTGGTTGGCGTTCCACCCGTGGCGGTTGGGACGGAGATTCGCAAGGTTGACGAAGCGGCCGTCGGGCGCGATGTTGCTGATCTTCCGCCAGTCGCGACGGTACTGGTACAGCCGGTCCTGCTCACCGGCCAAAGCGTCGAGCGGATCGCCCAGGTACGTCGGCTCGGTATCGGCCAGCCACGGCGTGGAGGGCGCCCACACGAACGGCATGATGTTGACCGGGTGGCGGGCCTGGTCGGTGAAGTTGTAGCTGCCCATGAACCCCGACACCGAGCCCGTGGGCGTGAAGGGCATGTTGGTCGCTGTGGGCGTGAGCTGATCCGACCGCGCGTCGTAGTTCGTCGCGGGGTAGTCGAACGTCATGCGGCTGAGCGGGATGTTGCCCGCGACGTACCGCCTGGAGTCGTAGAACGTGCCCAGCGTGCTCTCACCGATGATGGTGATGAGGTAGTCCTTGACCTGATCGGGGATCGTCTCGATCCGCTCCTGCTTCTTCACGGCCGCGGTCATGCGGACGTCGTGGCTGCCGATGCTGCTGTAGATAATGGCGAGCACGGCGAGGAGGGCGAGGGTTCCGACCACGATGATGAGGAACGAGCCGCGTCGGCGCGAGGACTGCCAGCCGGCGGGCGTGCCCGCGAGCGAGCGCAGCAGGGAGGCGACGCCCCGGCCAGCCCGGGCCAGGATCATGGGCTGCTTGGTCTCATTCGTGGTCATGGGCCAGTCCTTCCATCATGGGCCGTCACTCCTGGTGACGGGTGCAAACACAAGGCTGCGGGTCCTTCCGCGGATCGATCGTTTCGGCGGTCGTGCATCAGTCGCGGCGCATCACGGCCCGGTCGTCGGGCACGTTGAACACGTAAACGAACTCTCGCTCGTCTGCGAGGTTGTTGGGGTCGGCGAGCGTGACGCGGATGCGGACCATCTTGGGCCACATCCAATCCATCACCCCGTTGGTGGTGCGGTGCGGGAACGGCACTGGGATGGTGCTGGCGTCGGGCGCGAAGGTCGGGTCGGTGTAGCCGAAGTAGGCCGTGAGCTCCGCTGCGTTCTCATCGGGCTGGCCGTTCGCGGGCGGGATGCCGTAGATCAGGCGCGAGGTGATCGGGTGGTTAATAGGAGGCTGCGGCGGGACCGCGTTGGGATCGCCGAGATTCCAGGTGACGTAGGTGATTCCCTCGCCCAGAGGGTCGGCAGTCGTTGCCACTCCATACGGCTGCACCCGCGCGCCCGGCGGCGTGTAAGGGCCGGGATTGAGGCCGTACCAGCGCACGTGCCCGTTGCCGTCCATCGAGCCGTAGGACCACTCGACGATGAAGTTCGTGCAGTGAGGGACGAAGTTTGAGGCCGAGAGCATCAGCTGATCAGCCCGGGCAACGGCACGCTCGAACTGAGGGTTGCCGGTGGTGGGCTGCATCGAGATCGCCGGGAGCAGGTCGTCGGGGCCGGGCTCGTAGCGGATACGGGCCGGTTGGAACGTTGCCGGGAGCGGCGGCTCGCCCGAGCCCGCCGCAATCCGGTTCGCCACCGCCTGGCGGTTGCGCGAGTCGGTCGGCATGGAGTCGTTCATCCAGGCGTGCATGAGGTCGAGCGCCGTCCCGCCCGAGAGGGGGACGGGGACGAGCCGCCCATCAGGTATCGCCTCGCGTGGAGGGGTCCCCACGCCGACCTGATCCGGCCAGACATCGCACGTGGTCACCATCATGCGGATGTCGGCGAAACTGCTGGAAGCGATGTCAACGATGCCGCTTGAGCGCAGCGGGTACGCGTCGTTGGTGCCGGGGGCGCCCCAGCGCGTGCGGAAGGCGAAGGCGGGGGATTCGGGGCCCGAGCCGGCCCCGCTCTGGACGGGGAACGCCCACGCGACGGAACGGAAGAGCGAACTCTGCGCCGGCTGGAGGAAGTACTGCGTCGGCCGGTTCCGGAAGAATGGCAGCGACGCCGGGTTGTTGGGCACACCGAACACGCTACCGCCTGCGGCGAGCGGCACGGGCTGCGTCTGGGCCGCGTCGGGGTTCACCAGCAGCGTCACATGCCGGAGCAGTGTCCAATCGCTGGGGTACTGGTTGGGGTTGGGTGTGCCGGTGCCTGCCGCAAAGCCGAGCCGGGCTTCCTGATCGATGTTGGGGTCCGAGAGGAAGGGCTTGCTCTTCTTGTAGTTCTCAGCGGTAAGTGCGGTGTTCAAGCGGGCGCGCTGGCCATGCCCGTAGTACACGAGGGCCTCGTGCGATTCGGCCCGCACACCGGGGATCAGCGGCTGACGGGCGGTCTCGTAGCGCCCAACGACGCCGAACTGGATCTCGTCGATGCGGCGGGGCTTCTGGTCGGTGGCGCGCTGGTTGGCGAACAGCGGCACGTCATCGGGGCTGGTGGCGGGCTCGGCCGGCAGCGAGGCGATGCCGTTCCCATCGATGTCTACCCACTGGTGACGGATCACCAGGAACCCGTCGCGCGCCATGTTCTCGAAGTCGCGGCGCATCTGCGACTCCATGAGCGAGGCGTAGGTGTTCATCACGCTGACGCGACGGCCGCCGGCGACCGTCTTGCCCACCGAATCGAAGATGGCGGCGAGGCCCACCGCGATGATCGCCACGGCCCCGACGCCGACCATCATCTCCATGAGTGTGAAGGCGCGCCCGCTGGCGCGGGTGAGGGTGCGGGGGCTGAGTGTCTTGCGTCGCATGCGCCGCTCCCTATTGCAGATCGACCACGGAGGGCTCGATGTCCACGATGTGCACGTTGACGGGGATCTGGGGGGTGTAAAGGAACGAGAGCTGAGGGGCAGGAGTTGTCGTCGCCTGATAGAACGCGACCTTGCGTGCATCGAGCGCCGGCTTGATGACGACTTGCTCGGGGTCGTCCCGGAGGCGGGAGACGGTGTGAACAGTCCCCCACTGGGTCACGAACTTCTGCCCGACCTGACGCATGTAGTTGAGTTGGGTGCTGTCGAGCTCGACGACCGAACCGCTGCTGCTGTTGTTGTCAGGGTCCGCCATGTCGAGCATCGGGATGGTGTAGCCCGCCGACTTGATGGTCGAGTACACACCCGAGCCGTTGAACGTGGGCCGCTCGGTGGTGGCGTCCATACCGACCAGGGGCGCGCCGGTGGATCGCTCCACACGCCGGATGAATACCGCGAGCTGGAGCATGTCGTCCTGGCAGGTGAGGTCCGCCCACCCCGTGGCGTTCACGAATGGGCGGCCCGCGCCGATGCGGCGTGCGGCGAAGTCGAACACATACTCGCCCCCGAAGCGACGCTCGTTGGCGTCAAGCAGGAAGCCGGGCATTGCGTAGCCATAGGGCTCTGAAGAGGGGTCGCGGGGGTCACGCCCCAGACGCACGTTGGCCGTTGTCCCCATCACCAGGTAGTTGCCGTTGGCGGCATCCAGGCGGATGCCGGGGGGCATTGCGCCCGGTCGGGGCAGGTCCCAGTTGCCGTCGAAGTTAGGAGCGGAGCCGCTCCCTGGGGCTGGGTTCATGCGGGCGGCAACAGGCGGCGACCAGGTTGGCAGCCCCACGAGCGAGAACCAGCCGCGCATTGCGCCGCGGGAGACGATGCCGCCGGGCCCGGGGCGCGGGCTCTGGCGGTTGGCGCCGTAGTGGGACTTGAGCACGGCCTCTACGGACTTGGCCAGGGCGCCGCCCTGCACCGCGTCGGTGGTCGCCCGCTGCTGGGTGACCACCGCCGGGAACACCGCGGCGATGCCCAGCAGACCCAGCGCGAGCACCACGATGGCGATCAGCACCTCAATCAGAGAGAACCCGCGCCGACCATCCTGGGGTTGAATCAGGCTCATGGCTCGACCTCCTCTGTCTGGCCCAGGTACCGGGTCAGGGTGAAGATGCGTGCGTCGTACGTCCGGCGTTCACGATCGGCATCGCTGTCCTGGCGCCCGCCCTCGATCCAGTTGCGGACCGCGACGGAAACTGCCTGCATGCTGGTAACGCTGGCGGGGAGCGCGTTGGAATCAATCTCAAAGTGCGTCCCACCGTCGGGACTCCAGTAGGTGCCGGTCACGGCGTTGGGGCCGCGCCCGCCGATGCCGGCGATCAGGTTGGCTTCCTTGTAGAGGGCCAGCTCGCTCACGGGGCGGGCGAGGATGGTGTCTGGGGATGCAACGCCGAGGAGCGCGCGTGAGAAGCCGGTGGTGCGGCGGATGCCGCCGCCGGTGGAGTAGTTCGTCAGAAATGGGTCGGCAAGCACACGGCGCACGTATGACACCGCGCTGGAGGAGGGCACGCCGTTGATGCGGAGCTGATCGGAGCGGAAGTAGTCGTATGGAGCCCTGGTCGCCCTGAAGTCGCTCCGCAGAACGGGGTCGAAGATCAGGACGGTGGCGGAGTTGCTCAGGTCGACTTCCCCCGTGCCCATCTTGAACCGCACGACAAACGTGCGGCGGCCGGGCCCGACAAGATTGGTTGCCAGGTTGGGGGTTGCGGTGGAAAGAGCATTCCAGTCGGCCGTCAGCATGTTGGCCGCGACGCCCTGGTTGAACATCGCGTTCTCGGGGAACACCCAACCGGTGTCGCCTACCGCGGCGTTGTCGGGGGTTGCTCCGTAGTGGCTCCGGTACCACAGCTCGCGCTGCGTGATGCCGGTGCCGGCGGTGGGGTTGAAGACGGTGCCCTCGGCGGCGAGCCCGCGCACGCTCCAGCCGCGGGGCATCTGGAACGGTTCGGAGGTGTTGACGGGGACAAAGACCTCACGCGGCGGGGCGGTGGGGTCCTGGTCCACGTCCTGGACGGGGAGACGACCCACGCTCACACAGGCGACGATGCTGACGCGCCCGCCGGGTGTGAAGAAGAACGCGGCCACGGAGTCGCCGGTCTCGCTCTGAATGGCGACGTCCCGGGCGCCGGCGAGGGCCGCCTTCAGCTGGTTCTCCGCCAGCGAGCGCTCGGAGGAGCTCATCAGGCTGGAGAACGCGGGCACGGCGATCGCCATGAGCAGCACGACGATGGCGATGACCACCAGCAGTTCGGTCATCGTGAACGCGCGACGGATGATGCGTGTCATCACTGGCCGACCTCCACGATGTTGTCCTCTTCGGCCTCGGCACGGACCTGCTCGTCGGTGTCGCCGGCGGAGGCGCCGAGTTCGCGACGCAGGGTTCCGATCTCCTCATCGCCAAAGACCTTGTTGGGGCCCGCTCCCACCACCGCCCAGCGAGCGCCCTTGAGTGCGGAGTTCTCCGACAGGTCCCGCTCGCGCGGAGTCTTCAGGAACCCCGGCGTCTCACGACCGACGATCCTCGGCACGCTGAGGTTCTGCAGCAACGTCGCGCTCGCGGAGTTCGCAGGTTCCCAGCGGTAATAGCGGATTGCAATCCCGTTTCGGTCCAGGATGCTGATCCGGCTACGGTCAGTGTCAGTCGGATCAACGAACAGCTTGAGGCTGGACCCGCCCAGGTTCAGAATCGGCTCGTAGCTGTTGCTGCGTTTGCTCGTCTTGGTGCCGCCGGTCATCAGGCTCTCGGGCGGCACTTCAAAGGAGCCGTCCTGGCGCGGCTTGCAGAAGCCCGGGCCCGGCACTCCATCGATGGGCACGAAGTTGTTCGCCGCGGGATCGTTGTGCGCCGCGTCGATCCCCAGGTTGAGGCCACCGACAAGATAGATGGGGAGGGAGCGGATGCTGAAGCGCTCATCGAAGAACGGATTGGTTGCGTCCAAGGGGGGGAGCGTCTCAAGAAATGCAAGCTCGGCGGGAGTGCTCAGGCTGTAGACCCGGACCTTGCGTGGAGTCGGGGTCATGATGACCTCAGCGCCGCCGCCCCCGGTGGTCTTCTCCCATACCAGCGGCGGGTAGAACCCGAACTGCTTCTTGAACTCGTTGATCGCCATCGCGACGTTGCGGACCGCGGCCTGGTCGCTGGTCTTGCGGACGTAGGCGGTGGCGCTGCGGGCGCCGACGATCAGCAGCCCGAGCAGGATGCCCACCACGAGGACGGAGAACATGATCTCCACCATCGTGAAGCCGCCCCTTGAGCGGGCGGTGATGCCGCGCCTGCGAGCGTCCATCGAGTTCCGAAGGGAGTTCACTGCGTTCATCGCCCGACTCCATGCAGGGCCGTCGCCCGGGCGCCGTTGCGGCGCCCGGGCGGGCCGAGGACCCATCAGATGCCGCCGCCCTGGAGCGACTCGATCATCTTCACCAGCGGGAGGAACATGGCCACGACGATCGTGCCGACGATGCCGCCGAGCACCACGACCATCATGGGCTCGAGCAGCGAGACCAGCGAGGCCACGGCCACGTCCACCTCTTCGTCGTAGTTGTTGGCGATCTTGATGAGCATGGCGTCCATCTCGCCCGTCTCCTCGCCCACGTCGATCATGTTGACGACGATGGCGTCGCAGGTCTTGCTCTCGCGGAGGGGGCCCGCGAAGCCTTCACCCTCGCGGATGGAGTCGTGCACCTTCTGGAGCGCCTTCTCGAACACGTAGTTGCCCGAGGTCTCCTTCGTGATCTTGATCGCCTCGAGGATGGGCACACCCGCGGAGACCAGGGTGCCCAGCGTGCGGGTGAAGCGGGCGATGGTGGACTTGCGGATTAGCGGGCCGATGATCGGCATGTAGAGGATCATGTAGTCGGTGGCCGCACGTCCCGGACCGGCGAGGCGGATCAGCTTCCAGATGATGAACGCCGCGATGGGCGCGGGGAGCGCGATCATCCAGCCCGGGATCCCCTGCTCGGGCAGCGTGCCGGCGAACCAGCGGCTGGTCTTCATCAGCCAGCGGGTCAGGCCCGGGAGGGCCACACCGAAGTCGGTGAAGATCGCCTCGAACTTCGGGATGATGAACACCATGATGCCCGTGAGGATCAGGCCCGCGATGACGATGACCACGATCGGGTACACCATCGCGCCCTTGATCTTCCTCTTGAGGCGCTGGCTCTTCTCCATGAACTCGGCGAGGCGCTGGAGGATGATGTCGAGCACGCCGCCGACCTCACCGGCCGCCACCATCTTGACGTACAGGTGGTTGAAGGCGCGGGGGTACTTGCTCATCGCCTCGGAGAGCGAGGTGCCGCCCTCGACCTCCTCGCACACGCCAAGCAGCACGTTCTTCATCTTGCCCGGCTTCTGCTGGCTCTCGAGGATCTGCAGCGAACGCAGCAGCGGCAGGCCCGCGTCCTGGAGGGTCGACAGCTGACGGGTGAAGGTCGTCATGACCTTGGCGTTGATACCGCCGATGGCGATGCCGCCGCCGCCCTTCTTCTTCTTCTTGACGCCCGCGGCCACGGCGGCCTGGTCCGCCTTTTTGGCCTGCTGCTCGCGCACCGACGTCGGGTAGTACCCCTGCGCCTTGATCCGCTGGATCGCTTCCTCGGTCGTGCCGGCGTCGACCGTCCCCTTCTGCGGCTTGCCCGCGGCGTTCAGAGCCTCGTACACGAATGTGGCCATGAATCCAGCCCTTCTCAGCTACGAGCCCCGCCCCGCTGGGGTGTGAAGGCTCAGGTTGTCGTTCCCGGCCGCGCTGCCGCGGCCCCCACTGCTCCTGGTCTTTCCCTGATCACTCGTCCTCGGCGATCGTCTCGCGCACGACCTCGTCGATCGTGGTCTGCCCTTCGTAGATGCCCATGAGCCCCGACTCGCGGAGCGAGCGCATGCCGCGCCGGCGGGCGTGTGCCCGCAGGGCGGTGGTGTTGGCCTGCTGCATGACGAGCTCGCGCATCTCGTCGTCCATGGTCATGATCTCGAAGATCGCCATGCGCCCGCGGTAGCCGGACTTGTTGCAGTTGTCGCACCCGCGCCCGCGGAAGAACTTCTTGCCGCGCACGTTCTCGGGCAGGAGGTTGAGCTCCATGAGCTCCTCCTCCTTGGGCTCGTACTGCTCCTTGCAGTGCTTGCACACCGTGCGCACGAGGCGCTGAGCAACGATGCCCTCGATGGTGGCGGTGAGGAGGAACGGCTCCATCCCCAGGTCCACCAGGCGGATGATCGAGCTCGGGGCGTCGTTGGTGTGCAGGGTGCTGAGCACCAGGTGGCCCGTCAGCGACGCCTGCACGGCGATCTGCGCCGTCTCCAGGTCGCGGATTTCACCCACCAGGATGATGTCGGGGTCCTGACGAAGGAAGCTGCGGAGCGCCTTGGCGAAGGTCAGGCCCGCTTCTTCGTTCACCTGGCACTGGAGCAGGCCGTCGATGTCGTACTCGACGGGGTCCTCGACCGTGAGGATCTTGGTCTCAATGTCGTTGAGGCGGGCCAGGGCCGAGTACAGAGTGGTGGTCTTGCCCGAGCCGGTGGGGCCGGTGACGCACACGATGCCGTTGGGCTTGTGGATCAGGCGGTCGAAGGTGTCGAAGTCGTCCTGCCGCAGGCCGATGCGGTCCAGCGCGAGCTCGACGTTGCTGCGGTCGAGCACGCGCATCACGCACGACTCGCCGTAGATCGTCGGCAGGATGGCGATACGCAGGTCCACCTGCTTGCCGCCCACGGTCAGCTCGATACGTCCGTCCTGCGGCAGGCGCCGCTCGGCGATGTCGAGGTTGGCCATGACCTTCACGCGGCTGGTGATCGCCGGGCCCAGCTGCTTGGGCGGGGGCACCATCTCGTAGAGAACGCCGTCGATGCGGTACCGCATCTTGAACTCGTTCTCGAAGGGCTCGAAGTGGATGTCCGACGCGCGGTCCTTGATCGCCTGGAGGAGCACCAGGTTGATCAGCTTGACCACCTGGTTGTCGTTCGCGGCCCCGGCGAGGGCGTCGAGGTCGATGGACTGGTCGCCCTTGACGTCCAAGCCCTTGAGCTTGTCGTCCAGCTTAATGTTGCTGACGACGTCGGTGATCGACTCGGTCTTCGAGTAATGCTTCTTAATCAGGGCGTCGATCAGCACAGGGTCGGCGACCACCGCATCAACGTTGGCCGACAGCAGCATCTTCAGGTCGTCGACGGCCCGGAAGTTGTCCGGGCTCTTCATCGCGATCTTGAGGCGCTTGGCCGTTGGGTTGTACTCGACTGGGACAACCTCGTACATCCGGACGTTCTCCGCCGGAATCGCGTCCCGTGCGACGTCGGGGATGTCGTACCCCTTGAGGTTCATGTAGTTCATGCCCGCCTGACCGGCGAGGCCCTCGGCCACGTCAGTCGCGGTGCAGTACCCGAGCTCAGCCAGGAGTTCCCCCAGCTTCGACTTCCGGGTCTTCTGAATCGTGAGGGCTTCGTGGACCTGCTCGCGGCTCACCTTGCCGAGCTTGGTCAGCACGCGCCCGAGCTTGCGTCCCTTGAGTTCTGCGGGGTCAATCGCCATACGTCAGTGCACTTCCTACCGCCGGCAGTCCCGAACCCCACGGGCCACCGCCGCCACTGCACGTCCGCGAACTCCCGCGGGAACGGCACCTGGTCGGCGCGTCCATGCCCATTCGGTCAGAATACCGGACCGGTTTGAACGTTCCAAGCCGAATCCTTGGCTCACAATGTCATGTCACTTAGATTTTGACGCGTTTCCGGTCAGCTCTTGGCTTCCTCGGTCTCCTCGTCCCATTCCATCCGGCCGACCGTCCGACCCAGTCGGTGGATGCGGGCCGTCAGCTCTTGTGGATTTTTGCTCACGTCGATCATCTCCTCGGCGGAGATCATCCCCTTGCTGTACAGGCTCCAGAGGTGGTCGTCCAGCAGCTGCATGCCAAACTTCTTGCCGGTCTGGATGGCGGAGTCGATGCGGAAGGTCTTGGCTTCACGGATGAGGTTGGCGATGGCCGGGGTGACCACCAGGAACTCGTAAGCGGCGACCATGCCCGAAGTGTCCACCCGGCTCAGCAGCGCCTGGCTGAGGATGCACAGCAGAGCGGTCGAGAGCTGGACGCGGATCTGGTTCTGTTGGGTGACCGGGAAAGCGTCCACCACGCGGTCGATCGTCTTGGCGGCGCCGGTGGTGTGCAGGGTTCCGAACACCAGGTGGCCCGTCTCGGCGGCACGCACGGCCGCCTCGATCGTCTCCAGGTCTCGCATTTCACCCACCAGGATCACGTCCGGGTCCTGGCGGAGGGCACGCCGGAGAGATTCGGCGAACGTTGGGACGTCGTTACCCACCTCGCGCTGGTTGACGATCGACTTCTTGTGGTTGTGGTAGTACTCGATCGGGTCTTCCATCGTGATGATGTGGCGGTCCATCGTCATGTTGATGAAGTCGATCATCGTGGCCAGGGTGGTCGTCTTGCCCGAGCCGGTGGGGCCCGTGATCAGGAATAACCCACGGGGGCGCCGGATCAGCTCTTTGCAGACCTCGGGGAGGCCGATCTGCTCGAAGGTCAGCAGCTTGCTGGGGATGAGCCGGAGCACGATGGCGAGGTCGCCGCGCTGGCGGAAGACCGACACGCGGAAGCGGGCCGCGTCGCCGTAGGCGAAGCCGAAGTCGGTGCCGCCCTCTTCCTGAAGCTCCTGCTGGTTGCGCTCCGGGGTGATGGACTTCATCAGGGACACCATGTCGTCGGACTCCAGGACCTTGGTCTGGAGGTTCCGAAGACCGCCGTGAAGGCGGATGGTGGGCTGACGGCCGACGGTGAGGTGGAGGTCGGAGGCGCCGAGCTTGACGACGGTGTCGAGCAGGCGGTCGATCTGCATCGTGGACATGGTCGGGTTCCTGGTGCTTCAGACGGGGCGGTGAGAGGTTTGCGCGGACTGGAAGAGGATCAGTGGTCGGTCAGTGGGCCGGGATGTTGTCGAGGTCGACCTGCGTCGTGGAGGCGACTTCGGCGGCGGTGGTGGTGCCGCTGAGGATCTTGAGCTTGCCGTCGCCGACGAGGGGGCGCATGCCGTTGTTGAGGGCGGCACGCCGGAGCTCGCTGATGGGCGCGAGCTTGAAGGCCAGCTCGCGGATCTGGGTGTTCATCAGCATCATTTCGAAGATGGCCTTCCGGCCGCGGTAGCCGGTCTGCACGCAGTTGGCGCAGCCGACGTTCTTGTGGGCCTTGCCGAGTGCCTCCTCGAGGGTGAGGCCGGTGAGCTTGAGGTGCTTGGGGTCCAGGTCCTCGGCCCCGGCGACTTTCTTGCACTCCTTGCACAGCACGCGGATGAGCCGCTGGGCCATGACCGCCTGGATTGACGACGCCACGAGGAACGGCTTCACGCCCATGTCGATGAGACGCGTGATTGCCGACGGGGCGTCGTTGGTGTGCAGGGTCGAGAACACCAGGTGGCCGGTCAGCGCGGCCTGGATGGCGATCTCGGCCACTTCCTTATCGCGGATTTCGCCCACCAGGATGATGTTGGGGGCCTGACGCAGCATCGACCGCAGAATCTGCGGGAAGCCCAGCCCGATGTGCTCGCGCACCTGGCACTGGTTGATGCCCTCGAAGTTGTATTCGACGGGGTCCTCGGCGGTGATGATCTTCTTGTCGGGGCGGTTGAGCACGTCCAGCGCCGAGTACAGCGTGGTGGTCTTGCCGCTACCAGTGGGGCCGGTCACGAGGAAGATGCCGTTGGGGCGGCGGATGATCTTGTTGAAGATCGCGAGGTTGTCGGCCTCGAAGCCAAGATTGGCAAGGCCGATACGGACGCTGTCGGGGCGCAGAATACGGAGCACCACCGACTCGCCGTGGTAGGCGGGGCAGGACGACACACGGAAGTCAACGAGGGCCTCGTCGACCTGCAGCTTGATGCGGCCGTCCTGCGGGATGCGCTTCTCGGCGATGTTCACGCCTGACATCAGCTTCACGCGCGAGAGCAGGGCGTTCTGCATGCGCTTGGGCAGGTTGTCGCGCTCCATGCACACGCCGTCGATGCGGTAGCGCAGACGCACGCGGTCGTGCATCGGCTCGATGTGAATATCGCTGGCCCGCATGCGCACCGCCTCGGCGATGATGCGGTTGGCCAGCTTGACGATCGGGGCCTCTTCCTCGCTGACGTCGATCGACTTGTCCAGCGAGCGGTCCACCGACTTGTCGATGGTGCGGTCGATGGTCTTGTCGATCGACTCGGTGACCAGCGACTGGCCGGCCTCGAACTTGCGGGCGGTGCCCTGAGCCGCGGCGTCGAGGTACTTCTTGATCGCGCTCTTGCTGGTGAGGCGCAGATCCAGCTCGACGTTGAGGCGGAAGCGCAGCATGTCGAACAGCTCGAGGTCCATGGGGTCATGGATCAGGAGCTGCAAGCGGTTGCCGCTCTTGGTCATGGGGAGGATGAGGTACTTCTTGATCAGGTCGTCGGGGATGAGCTTGGGCTGCATCTTCTCCGACACGCCCGGGGCGTTGAGATCGACGTACTCCATCCCGAACTGGGTGGCGAGGGCTTTGGCGACCTGGTCTTCCTTGGCAAAGCCGGCCTCGACGATCGCCTCACCGAGGCGCTTGCCCGAGGCCTTGGCCAGCTGCGCGGCCTTCTCCGCCTGGTCGTTGGTGATCGCGCCCCAGCCCACCAGGATCTCGCCGAGCTTTTTCCGTAGTCTCGCCATAAGTGCCTTCAGTCCCGCCCACTTGAATCGAGCCCGGAGACGCTAAACGAAGCGGCGCAACCCGGGCGGATCTCGCCTTGAGTGAAACACCCACCGCGCGCGCCGATGACCGGCGCGCCAGAACGACCAAACCCCGACCGGCCCGACGCTTCAGCGCCGGGTGAACGGCCATTATGCTCTCCAGCGGGCATGCTATCAATTGATCGCACCCCGCGTGATGACCTGTTCCGGGCATCCTGTGCGCCGAAACCAGTCACGCGCTCCCGAGAGGTCTGTTTGTCCAACCAAACTACCAACGCACACCCCACACGCCGGATGCTCATCACCGCCGGCCCCACTCACGAGCCCATCGACGCTGTCCGCTTCATCGGCAACCGCTCATCCGGGCGGATGGGCAGCGCGCTGGCCCAGGAGGCAGCGAAGCGTGGATGGGAAGTGACCCTGCTGATGGGACCCGCCGCGGTACTCCCAACAGATTCGCGGGTCCGCATCCACAGGTTCCGAACGTGTGCCGACCTCCAGGCACTGCTGCGGCAGCACGTCCCCCACGCGGACGCCCTGGTCATGGCCGCGGCGGTGGCGGACTACCGCCCGAAGGTGGACCCGCAGTTCTTCGGAGGCAAGTTTCGCCGGAAGAACGAGGAGCTGAGCCTGACCTTGGAGCCCACGCCCGACCTGTTGGCGGAGGTCGCCGCGGCCCGCCGGCCCGAGCAGCTCATGGTGGGGTTCGCGCTCGAGCCGCGGGATGAACTGCTGGCGTCCGCGCGGGCCAAGCTCACCCGCAAGAAGGTGGACATGGTCGTAGGCAACCCGCTGGAGACCATGGACAGCGACACTGTCGAGGCGATCGTCATCAATAAGGATGGCTCCGAGGTCCGCACGCCCGGCACCCTCACCAAGCCCGACTTCGCCCCCTGGCTGCTGGACCACATCGACGCGGCGTACCGTGCCCTGCGGTAAACCCCGGCGAGAACCATGCCCAACCCCAACGACAATCGACGTCCGCCCCCCCGGCGCGGGGAGGACCGGCGACGCGCCCCCAAGCGCAGCGGCCCCCGCGGCCCCCTAAAGGCCAGCCCCAAGGGGGCGGCGCGGCGCGACTCGCTGCCCGGCGGCATCAACATCGTGCACGAGGACGATGACCTCATCGTGATCGATAAGCCCAGCGGGCTGCTCACCGCGGGCATGCCCGGTGAGGATGTGGAGTCCGTGTTCCGCTCGCTGAAGGTCTACATCAAGGACCAGCACCGCCGGCGCGGCACCAAGGTGTGGATCATCCATCGCCTCGACAAGGAGGCCTCGGGGCTGCTGGTGTTCGCAAAGAGCGAGCGGGCCTTTGAGTTCCTCAAGGAGGAGTTCCGTGCCAAGCGCCCCCACCGCCTCTACTCGGCGGTAGTTGAGGGCGAGATCGCGAGCGACTCGACCAAGGTGGTGGGCGAGCGGCGGATCGCGCAGCCCGCGAGCGGCACGGTGCAGTCGTACCTCATGGAGGACGAGAAGGGCATCGTGCACTCGTTCAAGACGCCCACCGAGGCGACACGGGCCGCCAAGCAGCCCGGTTTCCGCGTCAGCGACAGCGACGGGCACGGCGATCACGCGAAGCTGGCGGTGACGCACTGGCGGGTGATCGAGGCGGCGCTGGGGCGGTCGCTGCTCCAGGTGCGGCTGGAGACCGGGCGCAAGAACCAGATCCGCGTGCACATGAAGGACATCCAGCACCCGATCGTTGGCGACCGCCGCTACGGCGCGGCCACCGACCCGATCGGGCGCGTGTGCCTGCACGCAATGGAACTAGGCTTCACGCACCCGGCAACGGGGCAGACGGTGCGCTACCGCAGCGTCACACCGGGGCCGTTCCACTCACTGATCGGCCGTTCGAAGCCGGATGATGATCAAGAGCCGTTCGCGCAGGCGATCGAGTTCCCTCCCACGTCCGAAGCACGTGCACGCATCGACGCGGCTGGCGCGAGTCACACTCCTGCTGCTGCCGAGGTACCCAGCGCTCGCGCAAAGGGCGACCAGCCCTCCGCGGCACCGCGCACCAGCGCGACCGACTGGGACCACGTCGCCGACTGGTACTCCGACCTGATCGAGGAGCGCCGCTCGGACCATCACGAGCTCGTCATCCTGCCCGGCGTCACGCGGCTGCTCGCGCTGACGCGTGGTCAGCGGGTGCTCGATGTCGCCTGCGGCCAGGGCATCCTCGCTCACCGGCTCGCGTCCCTCGGTGCCAACGTAGTTGGCGTGGATGCGGCCCCGCGCCTGATAGAGGCCGCGCAGCGGGGCGCCTCCCCAGCGGAACAGTTCCAGGTGGGCGACGCGCGCGCGGTCGGCTCGATGGACCTGGGCGCGCCCTTTGACGCGAGCGCCTGCGTCATGGCGCTGATGAACATCGACCCGCTCGCGCCGGTCCTCTCCGGCATCGCCGCCAAGCTCCGTTCGGGCGGCCGCTTCGTCGCCGTCATCCTGCACCCTGCCTTCCGCGCACCGGGGCAGACCTCGTGGGGTTTCGACGAGCCCGCGCCGACGAAGCACAAGACGCGTGGGCGCGAGTTCCGGCAATACCGGCGGGTTGATGGGTACCTCTCGCCAGGCGTCTCGCCCATCGTGATGAACCCCGGCGCCGTCTCCAAGGGCGAGAAGCCCGTGACCACCGTCACGTTCCACCGGCCCATCCAGACCTACGTCAACGCGCTGGCCGCGGCCGGCCTGCTGGTGGACGCGATGGAAGAGTGGCCCAGTGTGCGCTCCAGCCAGCCCGGCCCCCGCGCCGCCGAGGAGAACCGGGCCAGGCGCGAGATCCCGATGTTCCTGGCCTTGCGGGCGATCAGGACGGGCTGACCGGGCCGTCTGCAATACCTCTCAGCCGGGGGCGTTCATTTACTTGACGGACGAGTCCGTCGAGGAATGATCAGCCGATGTCTACTGCTCCGACTCCCCCCAAGCGTAAACGCGGGCGCCCTCGGATCGAAGGGCTGGCCGAGCGCCGTGCCGACGAGATTCTGCCGGTCGCTATCAACCTGTTCGCCCGAAACGGCTACTCGTGCACCGACCTTCAGGTTGTCGCCGACAAGCTCGGGGTCGGCAAGGGGACGCTGTACCGGTACTTCCCGTCGAAGAAGGACCTGTTCCAGGCGGCCCTCACCCGCGTGCTGACCGGCATGCGTGAGGCGGTGGATGCGGCCGTGGCGCAGGAGACCGACCCGCTCGACCAGCTGTACGCCGCGATCCGTGCGTACCTGTCGTACTTCGACGAGCACCCCGAGTACGTGGAGCTGATCATGCAGGAACGGGCCGAGTTCCGCGACAAGAAGAGGTCGACGTACTTCGAGCACCGTGAGGCGGCGATCGGGCGGTGGCACGACTTCTACCGGGGGTTGATCGCGGCCGGGCGCCTCCGCGACCGATTGCCGGTGGAGCGCATCACCGACGTGCTCAGCAGCGCGGTGTACGGCACGATGTGCACCAACTACTTCGCGGGGCACGAGAAGTCGCTCGCGCAGCAGGCGGAGGACATCCTTGAGGTCGCCCTGCACGGCCTGCTGACGCCCGAGGAATCCACAAGGCGGATGGCTCGAATCCATCGCAACGGCAGCAAGGAGAGTGCTGAGTGAGCCTGTCCGCAGCAAAGGCAGTTCGAGCGATCGTCGGTGCGGTGGCGGTGCTGGTAGGCGTGGCCGCGTGCAAGAAGCAGGAGCAGGCGAAAGCGCCGGCCGCGCCCCCGCCGGTGCCCGTGGTGGTGGCCAAGGCGGAGCAGCGGGACATGCCTATCCAGCTGCGGTCGGTTGGGAATGTCGAGTCGATCGCGGCGGTGACGCTGCGCCCGCAGGTGGCGGGGCAGCTGATGGAGACGCCGGTTGCCGAAGGAACGGACGTGAACGCGGGTGATGTGATCGCCCGCATCGATCCGCGCCCCTTCCAGGCTGCGGTGCGCGAAGTCGAGGCGACGCTCGCGAAGAACCAGGCGCTGGCTTCCGACGAGCGCCGCGCGGCCGAGCAGCTGCGATCGGCACTGAACGGACGGGCCGTGTCGATCCGCGAGGTGGAGGCGGCGGAGGCCAAGGCCACATCTGCGGAGGCGCAGGTGCTGCAGGACCAGGCGGCGCTCGAGACCGCGAAGCTGCAGCTCTCGTACTGCACGATCGCCGCGCCCTTCCCCGGGCGGCTGGGGGCGTTCAGGGTGAAGCCGGGGGCAATTGTCAAAGCCAACGAAACGGACCTGGTGGACCTGACGCAGCTCGCGCCGATTGACGTGGCGTTCTCCGTACGTGAGCAGGACCTGCCGGGTGTGCGCGCTGCCATGGGCGCCGGGACGGTGCCGGTGGTTGTCACCATCGCGGGCGAGCCAACGCCTGTGGAAGGGAAGCTGAGCTTCCTTGATAACCGCGTGGACGCGACGACGGGCGCGGTGCGGCTGAAGGCACGGTTTGAGAACGCGGATCGGCGGCTCTGGCCCGGAGAGTTCGTCAACGCGGTGATCACCCTGGGCGTGGACAAGGGCGCGGTGGTGGTGCCTTCGACGGCCGTGCAGGCGTCACAGCGCGGGCGGGCGGTGTTCGTCATCAAGCAGGACGGCACGGCCGAGCTGCGGAAGGTGAAGGTGCGGCGAGCGACCGACGGAACCACCGTCATCGAATCGGGCGTACAGCCCGGTGAGACGGTGGTGGTGGACGGTCAGCTGCGGCTGACCGCGGGCGCGAAGGTCGCGGCTCGCCAGGCCGACGCGCCTGCGGCTGAGCCGACCACTGACGCCGCCAAGGTGCAGCCCGTGGCCGGAGGCGGGACGTGAACCTCTCAGGACCCTTCATCCGCCGGCCCGTGATGACGATCCTGCTGATGGCGGCCCTCGCCATCTTCGGTGTGATGGCGTACCGCCAGCTGCCTGTCTCGGACCTGCCGCCGGTGGACTTCCCCACGATCCAGGTGTCGGCGTCGCTGCCGGGCGCTTCGCCCGAGACGATGGCGTCGTCGGTGGCCACGCCGCTCGAGCAGGAGTTCTCGACGATTGCAGGCATCGACTCCATGTCGTCGGTGTCGATGCAGGGGAGCAGCTCGATCACGCTCCAGTTCAATCTGTCCCGGAACATCGACGCCGCGGCCCAGGACGTGCAGGCGGCCATCTCGCGGGCGGGCAACCGCCTGCCGCGCACGATGACGACGCCGCCGAGCTACCGCAAGGTGAACCCCGCGGACCAGCCGGTGATCTACATGGCGATCCGGTCCGACACGCTGCCGCTGCACCAGCTCAACGAATACGCAGAGACGGTGATGGGGCAGCGGATCTCAATGGTTGCGGGCGTCGCCCAGGTGCAGGTCTTCGGCAGCCAGAAGTACGCCGTGCGCGTGCAGGTGGACCCGGAGAAGCTCGCGGCCAAGGGCATCGGTATCGACGAGGTCGCGCGCGCGATCCAGGAGCGCAACACGAACCTGCCCGTTGGCGTGCTGCAAGGGCCCGAGCAGGCCCTGACGCTCCAGAGCAGCGGGCAGCTCATGTCGGCCGAGCCGTTCAACGACGCCATCGTGGCGTACCGCTCGGGCAACCCGATTTACCTGAACCAGCTGGGTATCGCGGCCGACAGCGTCGAGAACAACCGCAACGCGGCGTGGTACTACAAGGACGGCGTGCCCAGCCGAGCGATCATCCTGGCGGTGCAGCGGCAGCCGGGGACCAACACGGTCGAGGTCGTGCAGAACGTGCTGAAGCTGATCCCCCGTTTCCAGGCGCAGCTGCCGGCGTCGGTCACGATCGAGATCCTCAACGATCGCTCGGCTTCGATCCGCGAGTCAGTAGCGGACGTGAAGTTCACCCTGGTGCTGGCGATCGCGCTGGTGGTCATGGTGATCTTCATCTTCCTGCGGAACCTGCGGGCGACGGTGATTCCAACGGTCGCGATGACGCTGTCGATCGTGGCGACGTTCGCGGTGATGTGGTGGATGGAGTTCAGCCTCGACAACCTGTCGCTGATGGCCCTCACGCTTTGCGTGGGGTTCGTGGTCGACGACGCCATCGTGGTGCTCGAAAACATCGTGCGGCACATCGAGATGGGCAAGAAGCCGCGGCAGGCGGCGTTCGACGGCAGCCGCGAGATCGGCTTCACCGTGCTGTCGATGACCATCTCTCTCGTCGCGGTGTTCATCCCAGTGCTGTTCATGGGCGGGCTGCTGGGGCGGCTGCTGCATGAGTTCGCGGTGGTGATCGCGGTGGCGATCCTCATCTCCGGCGTGGTGTCGCTAACGCTCACGCCCATGATGTCCGCCGCCATGCTGAAGCCCGTGAAGCACGACGCGCAGGGCCGCCCGAAGCACGGGGCGATCTACAACGCCGTGGAGAAGGTGTTCACGGGCAGCCTGTGGGTCTACGAGAAGACGCTCGGCTGGACGCTCAAGGCCAAGCCGCTGATGATGCTGTTCTCGGCGGGGATCCTCGCGGCCACCGTGTACCTGTTCCAGATCGTGCCCAAGGGGTTCCTGCCCGCGGAGGACACGGGGCGCATCTTCGCGCAGACCGAGGCCGCGGAGGGCACGAGCTTCGATGCGATGCTGGGGTATCAGCAGCAGCTGGCGAGCATCGTCGCGAAGCACCCGGACGTGTACTCCTTCATGTCGTCGGTTGGTGCCCGTGGTTCGCAGTCGACAGGGACGAACACCGGCACCATCTTCATGCGGCTGCGGGACAAGCCCGAACGGAAGAAGTCGGTGGATGAGGTGATCCAGGAGCTGCGCAAGGAGCTGGCGGCGGTGCCGGGCGCGCGGGTATTCCTCCAGAACCCCCCCACTATCCGCATCGGCGGGCAGCTGACCAAGAGCCTGTACCAGTACACGCTGCAGGGGCCCGACACCGACGAGATGTACCGCGCGGCCAACGCACTGGCGGACAAGGTCAAGACCATCCCCGGCGTGCAGGACGTGACGACGGACGCGCAGCTGAGCAACCCGCAGTTGCGGATCGACATCGACCGCGACAAGGCCGCGGTGCTGGGCGTCACGCCCGAACAGATCGAGCTCGCCCTCAGCAGCGCCTACGGCACGCGCCAAGTCTCGACCATCTACGCGGCCACGAACTCCTACCAGGTCATCCTCGAGCTGCTGCCCGAGTTCCAGACCGACCCCAAGTGGCTGGACACGCTCTACGTGCGCTCCAGCAACGGCAACCTCGTGCGTCTCACATCGGTCGCAACCCTGGAGCGCGACGTGGGGCCGCTGAGCGTCAACCACGCCGGGCAGCTGCCCGCAGTGACGATCTCGTTCAACCTCGCTCCCGGCGCGTCGCTCGGCCCCGCCGTCGCGGAGGTCGATCGCCTCGCACGCGAGACGCTGCCGGCCACGATCACCACGTCATTCCAGGGCACGGCCCAGGTGTTCCAGTCCTCAGTGCAGGGCCTGGGCATGCTGCTGATCATCGCGACACTGGTGATGTACGTGATACTGGGCGTGCTCTACGAGTCCTTCATTCACCCCATCACCATCCTCTCGGCCCTGCCCTTTGCGGGGTTCGGCGCGCTGGCCACGCTCTACCTGTTCAACGTCGAGCTCTCGATCTACGGCTTCGTGGGCGTGATCATGCTCATCGGCCTGGTCAAGAAGAACGGCATCATGATGGTGGACTTCGCGGTGGAGGAGCGGCGGCGCAATCCGTCGATCAGCGCCGAGAAGGCGATCTTCGACGCGTGCGTGGTCCGCTTCCGGCCCATCATGATGACGACCATGGCCGCGCTGCTGGGCACGCTGCCCATCGCCCTGGGGCACGGCGCCGGCGCGGAGTCACGCCGCCCGCTCGGGCTGGCGGTCGTGGGCGGCCTGCTCTTCAGCCAGTTGGTGACGCTGTATGCCACGCCCGTGTTCTACATCTACCTTGACAAGATCCAGGCGCGGTTCGACAAGCGGCGCGCCCGCATCGAGGCCGAGGACGCGGCGGCGACGACCCGCATGCTGGAGCCGGTACACGCTGGCGCGAATGGCAACGGGCACGCGAACGGAAATGGGCGCGTGCACTAGTCGCAGCATGTCAAACGAAAACCGCCGCGGAGCGGCGGGGTATCCAGGCCGACTCAGGCCGCACGACGCTGACGCGGCGCGATCTGCTCAACCAGCCGTGCCCGGTCCGCCTCGCTCGCGAAGCGCGTGAACGCGATCGCCAGCCGCACCGGGCCCGGTTCGCTGTCGTCAACCCACGCCACGTTGCCGGTGACGCGAACGATCCGGTCCTCATCCGCTAGGCGGATGCGCCCAACGAGGGGCAGGACGAGTTCCATGGAGACCTGCGTGCCCGGCTCGATCGCATCATCGAGCTCGATCTGCACGCCGCCCTCGCTGACGTCGTAGCTGTGGCCGTCGAGCACTTCGCCGGTTGAGGGAATGGTCACGCCCACGTGCGTGTACATGGGGGCGACGTTGACACGCTCATGCTGGCGACGGTTGTGAAGGTTCAGCGGCATCGGTGATGGCCCTCTCTGTGCTTACAAGCACTATCGGGCTGCCCCCGCTGTGAGTTCAGTGCAAATCGGGGACTCTTTGACCTCAGCCGGGGCTAGTTATGGGACTTGGCTACGACCTGCACGTTCAGGTGCTCGATTGCAACCCCCATCCGCTGCTCGAGTTCCCTGAGCAGCTCGGGCGAGAGCCCGGCCATCAGCCGCTGCGAGAGGTCCTGCGGCACATCCATCAATCGACCGTCACGGGTAGTGACGTGGACGTGGGGCGAGACCACCGCGTCGAACCGGCAGCACCCGCCCGAGCCGGGCAGCTTGCGGGCCAGGCCGCACTCGGTCAGGGCTTCCAGCGTGTTGTACACGGTGGCGAGGCTCAGGCCCGGCTCGATGGCGTGGACCAGCGAGTGGAGCTCCTCGGCCGTGGGGTGGCCCGTGGTGCCCGCGAGCGCGGCGTAGACCACTTCGCGCTGGCGCGTGCACCGCAGCTGGTGCAGCTGGAAGAGCTCGCGGACTTCGTCGAGGGTGGGGCCCATGAGTCCCTTGATCATTCCCCCCTCACCTCTCCGGGTCGACTGGAACTTCGCCCTACTTGAGCCGGTACCGTTGGTGTCGTGAGCGAGTTCCTGTGCGAATCTTGCGGGTACAACCTGTCCAGCTCGGAGGAGGACTCCCGCTGTCCTGAATGCGGGCGGGCGGTGCGTGACTCGCTTCCGGAGTCGCACCCCGGCACCCCCTGGCAGAGCGACTCGCACGCGTACTCGTGGGTGCGGACGAACTGGATGGCGCTGTTCCGGCCCGGCGAGCTCTTCCGCGCGATGAGCACGGAGAGCATGCCCAAGGGGCTGCTGATCACCAACGTGCTGGTCGCGAGCGCGCTCCTCGTCGCGCCGTTCCCGGGCGTGTTCATTGGCGACTGGGCGCGGAGTGCTCGCGGGACCGGCGGCCTGGGTGAGGTGCTGTCGTTACTTTCCTCGTTCTCAGCGTGGACGGGCGTGGCGGCGTCGGTGCTGCTGGCCTTCACTGTCTTCGATGTCTATGGCATCACGCTGCTGGGGAGGGTGAAAGGCTGGCGGCTCTCCGCACGCACGGCATGGATCATCTGCGCCCACGCCAGCGCGGGCTGGCTCGTCGCGGCCATCCTCCCGCTGCTGTTCATGGCGGCCTACTACATCCTCGGCACGCTGCTGAAGATGGACTTCACCGGGCCGGTGACACGGGCCGCGGGGGCGCCGGCGTGGTCGTGGCAGACGGTGCTGGGGATTGGCCTGCCGATCGCCGGCTACCTCTGTGGACTCGTCGCGTTCGAGCTCATAGCCCTCAAGGGGGCAAGGACTTGCAGGTTCGCTAATCCGCCGGGGGCCCGCCCATCCCCCACTGCCGCCTAGCATGCCCGCCCCAAGACGCCCGCCGAGATGAGTGACGGCGTCGACCCCACCCCCACGTACGAGGCCGGAGCATGGATGGTCCAACTGACACCGACGTCGCGCGCCCCGAGCGGGCGCCGCAGGTGCCGGTTGCGCTCGACGTGGAGGGCGAGGCGGCGATCGCGTCATCGCACGCCGCGACGGATGATGTTTCGCCGGTCACAACGCCACTGAAGTCGCACGCCACAGAGCCTCAGCCCGCACCAGCCCCCGCCGCACCGCCGGGAACCAGCCGCCTTGGCGTGCTCCGCCACTCCCACTTCCGCACTGTCTGGATCGCGGCGTTCTTCTCCTTCGTCGGCAACTGGTTCGAGTTCGTCGGCACGCAGTGGGTCGTCACCGCCAAGACCGGAAGCATGGAGTGGATGAGCATCCTGGGCGCGGCCCAGCTCGTGCCCACCTTCGTGCTCGGCCTGCTCGGCGGGATCGTCGCCGACCGCATGAACCGCAAGAAGCTCCTGCTGGTGACGCAGGTGGCCATGATGCTCATCGCGGTGGGCTTCGCGGTGGTGGTGCACGTATACCGCGACCTGCCCGACGCGCCCAAGGGATCGACCACGCCCCCGGAGGAAGTGAAGCCGCTGCTGTACTGGCTGGTGGTGCTGTGCACCGCGCAGGGTATCGCGATCGCGTTCAACAATCCGGCGTGGCAGGTCCTGGTGCCCCGCCTGGTGCCGCGGGATGAACTGATCCGGGCCATCACGCTGCAGGGGATCAGCTTCAACGCGGCCCGCGCCATCGGCCCGGCCGTGGGCGGGCTGATCATGGGGGCGTGGAGCCCGATGGCGCTGTTCGTCATCAACGCCGTGAGCTTCGTGGGCGTGATGTTCGCGGTGATGACCACCCCCGACGCACCCGCCCCCGCGCCCGAGCCCAACTGGTGGCGCAAGGTGTGGGAGGACACCAAGGCCGCGGCGTCGTTCGTCTGGCACCGCCCCGGCCCCCGCGCCGCGTTCCTGGCCTGCGTGGTGTTCGGCGTGTTCGCGACGCCCATCCTTCGATTCCTGTCGCTGTTCGTGAGCAACGTCTACCACCTGCAGGAGAAGACCTTCGGCGTGCTGACGGGGGTCATGGGCGTCGGCGCGGTGGTGGGCGGCCTGGCGATGAAGCTGGTGCCCGCGTGGTACCCGCGCCACCACTTCATCCCGCTGTCAGTGCTGCTGGGAGGCGTTTGGATCCTGCTGTTCTCGATTGCGACCAACGTTTGGATCGCGGGCGCGGTGATGTTCTTCGTCGGCTGGTTCTGGATGTGGAGCTTCAATAGCGCGATGTCCAGCCTGCAGATGCTGGTGGATGACTCCATGCGCGGGCGGGCGCTCGCGGTGTGCAACACCGTGGCGCTGGGGCTCATGCCCGCGGGGTACTTCGCCGCGTCGGCGATCGGGCACGCGGGGACGGAGGTGGTCCGGCGCGTCAGCCCTTCCATGGTCGAGGACGCCGAGGGGCTCTCGGTGCAGATCGGCGTGGGCGCCTGCGCGGTCATGCTGATCGTCGCCGGATGGGTGATGATGACCTACCGAACGCCGGAGGTCGACGGCCTCAAGCCCGGCGACCCGGGGTACGACCGCGTGCCCGGCTTCTGGCGGGGGCTGACCGCGGCCGCACATAAGCCGCGGGCGACGCAGCCGGCGTGACGCCGCTCAGGTCACGTTGTACCCGCAACCGAGGCAGCAGTTCTCCTTCGCGAGTCGTCGCTCGCGCCGGCCCTGCAACCTCACCGCCGTCCAGTGCACACCCAGCGACAGCAGCAGCACGGGCGTGAGCGTCGTCGCCACCGACTTCGCAGGAATCGCGAACGACCGCAGTCGCCCGTCGTCACCGAACCACCGCCAGCGGAAGATGCCTTGTTGCACACGCAGCCCAAGGTCCTCCCCCGCGTGCTCATCTGGTGGCACGGCGGCATACACACCGATGCCGCCCCAGGCGCGCGGCCAGCCCACTTCCGTGTACTCCATCTTGCCATTCTGCGGCATCTGCCATTCGACCACGGCGGCTTCAAGCGGATCTCGCTGCGCCAGCTGAGCCGCGGCGGTGACGGCGATCGAGGCGAGTCCTTCGGCGTCCTTTGCGAGGATTCGCGTTCGGTTCCGGGAAACTCCCCGCGGCATGCCGCCCGATCCGTAGCGCTGCTCGGTGGTATGAGCCGGCCACAACAGCAGCAGCACCAGAGCAATGACCCCACACGCCCACGCCGACCCCTTCACGCGCCTTGAACGGCAGCTCGCGATGCGCTGCAGCACGGCCGCGATCACTAGCACGCACAGCAGCACGAGGGCCAGCCCCGGCAGGTCGATCAGGAGCGTGCTCGTTGGCCCCGTAGCTGCGCGCGTGGTCCATCGGAGCGTCAGCCCGAACCACCTCCACTCGTCCATGGGCGCGAGCGCAGGCCCTTTCCGCAGTTGAGTGAAGCTGCTCCACGTCACCCACTGCACGGGGAACCCGATGGCCCACTGGTCAACCCTCTGGACCGGCCCCGGCCCGCAGCCCACCTCCCACTCCGCACTGCCTGTGAACATGAAGTCCTCGGCGGGTTTCAGGATCGCGTCCGCGAGCCGCCGCTGAAGGCCGAGCTCGCCCGCGGCGGCGTCCCGCACCTCGCCGACCGTCATTCCCAGGCCGGTCGCCTTCGCCCCACCGATCGTGGACGTGCCCTTCTGCATCCGCACCGCCGCCATGAGCACGCAGAAGCCCAGCAGGCAAGTAGCGATGACGAGCGGGAGGCCTGTGAGCCGCCCCCACCATGGCAGAGGCCCGGGGACCGAGGGATCGCTCCCGCACTCTGGGCAACGGCTGACGTCGGCCATCGCACCAGCCTACCGAGTGGAACAAGCCTCATTCAACACAAGGGACGTTCGAAACGAGCCCCGAACGGAGTGAGCGGGCGGTGCTGCCTTCGTCGCGGGTTCCTCGGGGGACCCGTCACTGCGTTCCGGGCTCGTACGCACGCCTGCGTTCTACCATTGCGAATGCTTGCTGCGCAAGGCATTCTGTGCGAGTCCTGCGGGTATCCACTTGCCGACCTGCCCATCGAGGGGTCGTGCCCGGAGTGCGGGCGTGCCATCGCGCACTCGCTTCCCGAGCACCGGCCGGGGTCGCCCTGGCAGGTCGCCCGCGACTGGTGGGGCACGTACATCGCCTTCCTCCGTAGCCCGCGCCTGCTGTTCCAAGGGATCCGGATCGAGTCCCGTGCGGCCGATGCACTCGCACGCCGCAACGCGAGCACCGCCTCCGTCATCATCCTCGTTGGCGGGCTCCTTGCGACCGCCCTCGTGTCAATGGCCGCGGGCCGCATGACCCAGGGCGGCGTCCAGTTCCGCTCCGGAGCCACCATCACCATCCTGCGCCCCCTGGGGCTGGTGCATTCGATCCTCTTCGCCTTCGCGCCGTGGCTGGTGATGCTGATCGATGCCCGCCTCAGCCCGGCGCTCTACCGCGCCCTGTACAAGTGGCCCGTCTCCAGCACCTGCTACCGCGCGGTCCGCGGGCATGCGTCGTTCGCGTGGCTCGGCTTCGGGCTGGCCTTCGCGGTCCTCTCCAATGTCGAGCCCGCCCTGCTCCGCTACGCCTCCCGCATCAACAACCTGAACCTCGCGGTCCTTCTCCAGTCCATGGGCACCGCCGTGTTCCTCCTGGCCACCATGTACGTCGCCTGGCTGCATCACATCGGCGTCAAGGTCTGCCGCTACGCCTCCGAACCGGGGAAGGCCCCGAGCAGTACTACACCCGCTGCTCAGCCGCAGGGCGCCTGACGACCAATCCCCAGCCTTGCGGGCGCACGCACGCGCCCAGTGCCACTCCCGGTTTCCTACCATCCCCGCACATGACCCCACGCAAGAAGACCCGTCAAATCCAGGTCGGCGACGAGCGCGTCGGCATCGTCAAGATCGGCGGCGACGCCCCTGTCTCGGTGCAGACCATGACCGCCGGGTACACCCATGACATCGACGGGTGCGTGCGGGAGATCAACAAGCTCGCGGCGGCGGGGGCCGACATCGTCCGCGTGGCCGTGCCGGAAAAGAAAGATACCGAGGCCCTCCGCCACATCATCCCGCAGGTGAAGGTTCCGATCGTCGCGGACGTGCACTTCCACTTCCAGCGCGCCCTCGAGGCGGTGGAGGCGGGCGTGCACAAGATCCGCCTTAACCCCGGGAACATTCAGGACCGGGCGCAGGTGAACGCGGTGATCGACGCGTGCAAGGCGGCCAACGGCGGCAGGGGCATCCCCATCCGCGTGGGCGTCAACGAGGGCTCGATCATCGAGCGCAAGGACAAGCAGAAGCGGATGAAGGAGCTGGGGGCCGTGTTCTCGGACCAGAAGCACGGCTACCTGCTGGCGATCATGATCGCCAAGCTCGAGGAGTACCTCGACATCTTCTACGAGCGCGACTTCTACGACATCGCCATCAGCGCCAAGTCGATGGATGCGCAGATCGTGGTGGACGCCTACACCGAGATCAGCAAGCGTTTCGACCACCCGCTGCACCTGGGAGTGACGCACGCCGGGCCTAAGGAGACGGGCTGCATTCGGTCGGTGGCGGCGCTGGCGGGTCTGCTCATTAACGGCATCGGGGACACCATCCGCATCAGCTACGCCAACGACCCCATCTACGAGGTGCAGGACGGGCTGGAGCTGCTGTACTCCCTCGGCCTGCGGCAGCGTGTGGGTGTCGACCTCATCGCCTGCCCCACGTGCGGCCGCATCCAAGTCGACCTCTTCACGCTCATTCAGGATGTCCGCAAGGCCCTTGCGGAGAAGGTCACTGTGCCAATGAAGGTGGCGGTGATGGGGTGCATCGTGAACGGGCCGGGCGAGGCGGAGGGGGCGGACGTGGCCGTGTTCGCGGGAGACCGTCGCGGCATCATCTACGTGCAGGGCGAGCGGGTCGCAAACGTACCTGAGCCGGAAATCCTGCCCCGCCTGCTGGCGGAGTGCCTGGCATTCCAGGACAAGGTGCTCCGCGGCGAGGCCAAGCTGGGCGAGAAGAAGGTGGAAATCGTGCCCCCGGACCCCATCGGCGAGCTGGGCAGCGGCTACGCCAAAGTGGCCACCGGCGGCCTCACGCCGTTGACGGTGTCCGGGCGATAAGGCGCGGCTCGGCCTGTGATGCCATCCCACCCCGAGCTCACCCTCATCCTGACGGCCGGCTGGTACGCCATCGCCTCACTGGTCACGTTTGCGGCGTTCGCCCGCGACAAACGCGCCGCCGTAGCCGGTCGCCGCCGCATACCCGAATCCTCGCTTCACTTGGCGGAGCTGCTCGGCGGGTTCCCGGGTGCGATCGCGGCCATGCTGATCGTCACGCACAAGAACCGGAAGCTGCCCTTTGTCCTGGTCACCCTACTGATAACCGCTTCCCACCTTATCGCGTGGGCCTTCACCCTCTCCAGATAACGCCTTTTCGGCACCGATCCGGGCCCCTGTTCGGGCCCACCACCCGTGGGAGCCCGGTGGGTGCAGCGACCCACAGACGGAATCCCCGGTTCGACGCATCCCATCGGCCATCTGCGACGGATGGGCTGTCTCTCACCGCCCCCCAGCAGATTCCGCGCGGGTGGCGCTGCCCTGGTCCACGCCCGCCGAGGAGTTTCGCCGGAATGCCCCGAGGGTTCGCCCTGATCACCGCCATGCTGCTTGCCCTCCCCGCGCTGGGGCAGCAGTACCTGATGATGCCCGACTCGGCCGCCAACCGGCTGGTGCTCCTGAACCCGGAGACCGGAGCGGTGGAGAACGACGCGTACTTCACGCTGGCCGGCGGACTGCCGTTCCACGCCATGCAGGTGGGGCAGGAGATCTGGGTCTCAGAACAGAACGCTGACCGGGTTTCCCGCTGGAGCCTGACCGGCGAGTACCTGGGCGCCGTAGAGGGCAACCCGCCTCAGACAATGGACAACGTCCGCGGCATGGAATACGCGGACGGTCGGGTGTACGTGTCCCGCAACGCCAACTCGATCGAGGTTTTCGATACCAACGGCGCATTCGTGTTTCGGTTCTCCACCTCCGGGCAGGCTTCAAGCCCGTTCTCGGTCCTCGAGCACCAGGGCGCTCTGCTCGTTGGCGCGAGCGTCACCACATTCGATGAAGTGCACCGCTACACCTATGGCGGTGTTTCACTGGGCACCTTCAACAACGGCATCGGCGTCCGGTTCGTCGAGCAGCTCGGGCATGACCTCGACGGCCACGTTCTCGCCGCCTCGTTCACCGATGCCCGGATCGCCACCCTGCACAAGGACACCGGGCAGATCCTGTCCTCGTTCCCGGCCTTTGAGGCCCGGGGCGTGCACCAGCTGCGCGACGGGAGCGTCGTGTGGACCAACAGCGCCGGCATCCACCGCTACGACCCCGGCACCGGGGTTGACGAGCTCATCTACGCCGGGAGCGGCCGCTACATCGACCTGCTCGACCTGACTCCGCCGCCACCCCCCTGCGGGCCGCAGGACTTCAACGGCGACGGCGACGGCGGCACCGATCAGGACATCGAGGCGTTCTTCGCCTGTCTCGGCGGGAACTGCTGTGCCGCGTGCTGGCGGGGCGGCGCCGACTTCAACGGCGACGGCGATGCCGGGACCGACCAGGACATCGAGGCCTTCTTCCGAGTCCTGGGCGGCGGAGACTGCTAGCCGGGTGTAGCAGGACCTGCGGGACTGCTGACGGCCTCGCTTCAAGGCCGTGTGCCTTATCCTGCACCCATGGAATTTCGCTCCGACGAAGCCTTCGCCTCCTCACTCGACGCCGCCGATCCGCTGCAGGAGTGCCGCGGGCTCTTCCACATCCCGCCCAGCGCCAAGGACCCGTCGCGTCCGTGCGTCTACATGACGGGCAACTCGCTGGGGTGCCAGCCCATGGCGACGCGTGCACTGCTCGAGCAGGAACTCGAGGACTGGGCTCGGCTGGGCGTGGGGGCCCACCTGCACGGGCGCGACCCGTGGCTGCCCTACCACGAATGGTTCCGCGAGCCCGCGGCCAGGCTCGTCGGCGGCGTGCCCGGTGAGTGCGTGATGATGAACAGTCTCACCACCAACCTGCACCTCCTGATGGTGTCGTTCTTCAGGCCCACCAGCGAACGCTACAAAATCGTGATCGAGGACACCGCGTTCCCCTCCGACAGCTACGCGGTCGCAAGCCAGCTGCGGTTCCACGGCATCGACCCTAAGGACGGTCTGATCCGCCTGCGTCCGCGAGACGGCGAGCACACCCTCCGCACCAGCGACATCGAGGCCTTCCTGTGGGAGCAGGGGCAGCAGGTCGCGCTGGTGATGCTGGGCGCCGTGAACTACCTGACGGGCCAGTGGTTCGACATGCAGCGGATCACCGCGGCCGCGAAAGAGCGCGGCTGCACCGTCGGCTGGGACCTCGCCCACGCCGCGGGCAATGTGCCTATGAAGCTGCACGACTGGGGCGTCGACTTCGCCGCGTGGTGCACGTACAAGTACCTCAACAGCGGCCCCGGTGCCGTAGCGGGCGCATTCGTCCACGAACGTCACTTCAAGGTACCGGGTACCCCGCCGCTCCGCGGCGGCTCTTCGCTCCCCCGATTCGAAGGCTGGTGGGGCACACAGCCCGCCACCCGCTTCCAGATGAGGCCCACCATCGAGCCCATGCAGAGCGCCGAGGCCTGGCAGCTCAGCAACCCGCCCATCATGGCCCTCGCCCCCGTGAAGGCGTCCATGCAGATCTTCGACCGCGTCGGCATGGGTGCCCTCCGCGAGAAGAGCGAGAAGATCACCGGCTACCTCGAGTGGCTCATCACACGCGAGCTGCCCGGCAAGGTGCAGATCATCACGCCGCGGGAGAGGGAGCAGCGCGGGGCGCAGCTCTCGCTCGCCGTCAGCGGCGCCACCCGCGACTTCGAGAAGCGCATGCACGCCCAGGGCGTTGTCGTCGACTTCCGCGAGCCGAACGTGGTCCGCGTCGCCCCCGCCCCGCTCTACGTCAGTTACCGTGACTGCTGGGAGCTCGTGCAGGTGCTGAAGAGGGTGCTGTGACGCCTCCGATCAATAACACCCCCACCGCCATCATTTCCGACGCGCACGGCGACCTTCCCCGGCTCCAGGCCGTGCTCGCCGACATCGACCGCCGCGGCATCAGCCGCATCATCAGCCTCGGCGACAACGTGGACGATTGGCGCGGCGGCGCTCCCGTGCTGACGGAGCTGCTGCGGAGGGGCGTGCCCAGCGTGCTAGGCAACTGCGACCTGATGTGCGACCTGCCCGAGGGCTCGCCCGAGGACCAGTTCCTGCGCAGCATGCCCCGCGAGCTCCGCGAGGGCGACGTGCTGTTCACCCATATCTCGCCGGTGGCGGGGGCACGCGGCGTGCGCGACCTGCGCGACGCCGCGCAGCTCTTCCGCGGCACGCGCCAGCGCCTGTGCTTCGTTGGTCACATCCACATCCCGGCGATCTTCGCCAGCGATGGCGACGAGGCGCTCGTCGTCCCGTTCGAGTACGGCGAGCCCGTCACGCTCGACGCGGCACGCCGGTACGCCATCTGCGTCGGCGCGGTCGGGCGGGGGCGCGACGGCATCGACGAGCCCCGCTACGCACTCTGGAACCCGGGCGCCGAGACCGTCGAGATCGTCCGCGTGCGGTAGGTGAGCGCCGCCCCGCGGCGCGGCAACAATCCACCCATGGGTCGCTCAAACGCCGACATCCACGTGCTCATCGCCGGCGCGGGTCTCGCCGGCGCGCTCATGGCCTGCTACCTCGCCCGCGAGGGCTATCGCGTGTCGCTGTTCGAGCGCCGCTCCGACCCGCGCGCCCACGGCTACGCCGGCGGCCGGTCCATCAACCTCGCCCTCTCTGCCCGCGGCATCGCCGGCCTGGCGGGCGCCGGGCTCGACGAGCGGGTGATGCGCAGCGACGCCATCCGCATGCCCGGCCGCATGATCCACCCGCCCGGCCCGCCCAACAGCACCACCCCCACCTACTTCCTGCCCTACTCGCACGATCCCAAGGACGCCATCAACTCCGTCTCCCGCGGCGGGCTGAACCTGACCCTCATCAAGGCCGCGGCCGAGCACCGCAGCGTGTCGCTCACGTTCGACCACTTCTGCATCGACGTGGACCTGGACTCGCCCGCGCCTGCGGCCATCTTCCAGAAGCCCGACGGTTCGATCACGCGCGTTGAGGCCGACCTGATCATCGGCGCCGACGGCGCCTTCAGTGGGGTCCGCGGCCGGCTCCAGAAGACCGACCGCTTCGAGTACAGCCAGTCCTACCTCGAGCACGGCTACAAAGAACTCCACATCCCGCCCGCTCCAAACTCCGCTCCGCGCACCTCCGCCCCCTCCGCCAACTCCGCGGTGGAGTCTTCCTCCTTCGCCATGGAACCCCACGCCCTCCACATCTGGCCCCGCGGCCAGTCCATGATGATCGCGCTCCCAAACCGCGACGGCTCCTTCACCTGCACGCTCTTCTGGCCCTTCAAGGGCCCCCACTCCTTCGAGAACCTGCGGACCCCCCCCGACATCGAGCGGCACTTCCGCGAGCACTACCCCGACGCCGTGCCGCTGATGCCAACGCTCGTTGAGGACTACACCCGCAACCCGACGAGTTCGCTCGTCACCGTCCGCTGCTGGCCCTGGCAGCACGGAGGCCGGGTGGCGCTGCTCGGGGACGCCGCGCACGCCATCGTGCCCTTCTACGGCCAGGGCATGAACGCCGCGTTCGAGGACTGCACCGCGCTCTCCCGCTGTTTGCGCGAGCACCCGCCCGAGCGAAGCGGCAACCGCTGGGACTTCACCGGCGCGCTCAGCGCGTACCAGGCGGATCGCAAGCCCAACGCCGACGCCATCGCCGACATGGCGGTCGAGAACTTCGTCGAGATGCGAGACAAGACCGGGCAGCCCGACTTCGTCTACCGCAAGAAGGTGGAGCAGGCCGTGCACCACGCGCACCTGGGCACCGTCACGCCGCAGTACAACCTCGTGAGCTTCTCGACCGTGCCCTACGCGCAGGCCCGCCAGCGCGGTCGCGAGCTCGACCGGGTGCTGGACGCCGTCATCCGTGAGGTGCCGCGCGGCTCGATCGAAACGCTCGGCGACGCGAACTGGCGGTCACGCGTCGCCGAGGTGGCCGGGCGCGTGCTCGCAGGCGGCGGCTCATCCAGCGGCGACAAGCGGCTCATCGACATCACCCCCGCCATCACCCCGACCACCAACGTCTGGCCCGGCGACACCTGCCCCTCGCGCGAGGTCCTCTGCGACATCTCGCGCGGCGACAACATCACGCTCTCCACGCTCCGCACCACCGTTCACCTCGGCGCTCACGCGGACGGTCCCAACCACTACGGCGACAAGGCTCCCAGCGTCGGCGAGATGCCGCTGGACCACTACATCGGCCCCTGTCACGTCATTGCCGCGACCACACCCAGCGCCCAGCGCGTCCTACCCCAGCACTGCACCGGCCTCGATGCCATCCGCCACCCGCGCGTGCTCATCCGCACCGGCACCTTTCCGAGCTTCGAGTCCTGGAACTCCGACTTCGCGGCCCTCTCGGTCGAGCTCGTCGAGGCCCTCGCGGCGAAAGGCGTCCGCACCATCGGCATCGACACCCCCAGCGTCGACCTTCAGGACTCCAAGGACCTGCCCGCCCACAAGGCCATTCTCAAGCAGGGCATCGCAATCCTCGAAGGGCTCGACCTCCAGAGCGTCGCCCCCGGGGAGTACGAGCTGATCGCCGCGCCGCTCAAGCTCATGGGCTTCGACGGGAGCCCCGTGCGGGCCGTGCTGCGCCCGCTCGCCTGAGCACCGTACCCTTGTGCACCAAGGAGTCCCGTATGCCCACGCGCCGTCTCATGTGGCTTGGAATCACCGTGGCAGCCGCCAGCGCTGTCACGCACGCACAGCCCACACCAGCAAACCAGCCGACCCAGCCCCGCCCCACCCAACCCTCAAGCCCCGCTCAGCCAGCGCCGAAGCAGGACCAGCCCAAGAATCCCGCCCTCACCGTTTCTACCCCCGTCATCAAGCTCATCGACGCCGGCGCCGAGCCCCGCGTGCAGCTCCGCTACGCCCCCGCGGTTGGAAGCACCAACACCGTCAACATCCGCATGTCCATGTCCTCGCAGGCCGACTTCGCGGGCAAGGTCATGCAGATGTCGACCCCTTCGGTCGTGATCCGCATGGACCAGGCCGTGAAGGAGGTCGCGCCCGGCGGCGACATCACCTACGACGCAACCTTCACGACCATGACCACCGACGGCGCTGGCACCAACCCGATGGAAGCCCAGCTCATCAAGGACGCCCTCAACGCCATGCAGGGCATGACCGCCCGCGTCGTGGTCTCCAGCCGTGGCGAGACCCGTAGTGCCGACTTCAAGCTCCCCGAGACCGCCGCGGCCGCGGCGCCCGAGATGGTGGACAAGATCCGCACGATGCTCAACCAGCTCGTCACGCCACTCCCCGTCGAATCAGTCGGCAAGGGCGCCAAGTGGGAAGTCAGCGCTGTCGTCGACAACCTCGGCCTTTCGATGTCCCAGACCACGACCGCGACACTTCAGGAGACGAAGGACGCAACCTTCACCCTCGACACCGCCGTGACACAGAGGGCCGAGCCGCAGGAAATGGCGCTCCCGAACCTGCCGCCCGGCTACAAGCTCGAGCTCGTGAGTCTCACCGGCGCCGGCAGCGGCACCTACCGCGGCTCAACCCTTGCCATGGCGCCCGTGGACTCGAAGATGACCCTGACCTCGAGCGAGCAGGTGCGGGCCACCCCCCCACAGAGCCCGCCCGAGGAGATGAAGCGCTCCATCAAGCTGGAGACCACCATCCAGAGCGGCCAGGCAGCACCGACCGCCACCACCCCCCAGCGCTCGAGGAGCGACCAGCCGACGGCCGCCCCCGCCAAGAAGTGACGCGACAGGCACTTGCAACCAGCCACCTGCACCCCACACAGGGCCGGCCACCGCCGGCCCTTTACCGTGGGATGTCGCGCCCCCGGCCGCCCCGCCTACACTCGAAAACACGGATTCACCCTTACTTTTCCACGGAGTTTGAAGGCTTATGACGACCGCGCCCGCCGCCCCGTCCGCTGCCGAAGCCGCGTTCTCTCGCGGCCTGGAAGGTGTCATCGCCGGTGAGACCACCATCTGCTCCATCGAGCAGGGCGGCCTCTTCTACCGCGGCTACGAGATCCACGACCTCGCACAGAACGCCACCTTCGAGGAGGTCGCGTTCCTCCTCCTCGAGGGCCACAAGCCTGGTCCTGATGAGCTCAAGCGGTTCAAGGGCGAGATCGTCGCCGAGCGCGCCCTGCCGCCGCTCGTCATCCAGTTCCTCAAGGACGCCGGCCCCGCGCTCAAGGCCGGCACCGCCGTCCCCATGGACGTCGTCCGCACCGCCGTCAGCATCCTCGGCCACCTCGACAAGGACTGCCAGGACAACTCCGCCGAGGCCAATCTCCGCAAGAGCAAGCGCCTGCTCGCCAAGGTGCCGACCATCATCGGCCACATGCAGAACGTGATCGACGGCAAGCCGCTGATCGGCGTCGAGAAGGGCGGCGACCCCAGCCTCGATCACGCCGCGAACCTGCTCTACCTGATGACCGGCACGAAGCAGCCCGCCGAGTACGCCCGCTGCATCGACATCTCGCTCATCCTCTACGCCGAGCACGACTTCAACGCCAGCACCTTCGCCAGCCGCGTCATCGCCGGCACCCTCTCCGACATGCACGGCGCCGTCTGCGGCGGCATCGCCGCGCTCAAGGGCCCGCTCCACGGCGGCGCCAACGAGATGGCGATGGAGATGCTCAAGGAAATCCGCACCTTCATCGAGTCCGGCAAGGGCACCGTTAACGACTTCATGCAGAACGCGTTCGCCACCAAGCGCAAGCTCATGGGCTTCGGCCACCGCGTCTACAAGAACGGCGACCACCGCGCCCCCATCCTCAACAAGCTCGGCCGCGCCATCGCCCAGAAGCAGGGGCCCTCGCAGCTCAAGTGGTTCGAGATCGGCGACGAGGTCGAGAAGATCATGCTCCGCGACAAGAAGATCCACCCCAACGTCGACTTCCCGTGCGGCATGACGTACTACGTGATGGGCATCCCCGTCCCGCAGTACACGCCCATCTTCGTCGCCGCCCGCGTGAGCGGCTGGTGCGCCCACATCATGGAGCAGCACGCGAACAACCGCATCATCCGCCCGCTCTCCCGTTACGTCGGCGAGCCGGTGCGGCGCTGGTGATCGGCGCGCTCGAATAGACCAGAACGTAACGCGGGGCCGCGATGAAGATCGCGGCCCCCTGCTTTTTGCTCCAGACCGTTCGGCCGCGGCGGCGTCTACTGCACCAGCCCCTTCGTCAGCCGCATGAAGGCCGTCTCCAGGTTCACAGGCTCCTCCGTGAACTTCGTCAGGCGGAACCCGCTGTTCACGAGGATGTTCGGCAGATCAGTCACGCTCTGCCCGGCCGTGTCGTCGTAGTTGACGTGCAGCACCTTGCCGAGCTTGCCGCTGCCCGAATCGTCATTCGCGACCGCCACCTTCTTCACCCCCGGCACCTTCGCCAGCAGGTTGCCCGCCTCTTCGAATCGGTCGGTCACGCCCACGTGCAGGATGTGGCCCACCTTCGCCCGCCGCAGGATCTCGTCCACTGTTCCATTGAACAGCAGCTGCCCGCGCTCGATGATCCCCACCACGTTGCACAGCTCCGCGAGCTCGGGCAGGATGTGGCTGGAGATGAGGATGGTCTTGCCCATCCGCCGCAGCTCCTTGAGCAGCTCGCGCATCTCGATGCGGGCGCGGGGGTCTAGGCCGCTGGCGGGCTCGTCCATCAGCAGCACCTTGGGGTCGTGCAGCAGCACCCGCGCCACCGCCAGCCGCTGCTGCATGCCCCGCGACAGCGAGTTCACCTCGGCCGTCGCCTTGTACCCCAGGTCCGTCAGCTCCAGCACGTCGGCGATCACCTTCTTGCGCTGCTGGCCGTGGATGTTGTACGCCGCGGCGAAGAACTCCAGGTACTCGGTGACCACCATGTCCTCGTACGCGCCCATGAAGTCGGGCACGTAGCCGATGAGCGGCCGAATCTGGCGGTTCTGGTAGCCGATCGTCAGGCCCGCGATGTTCGCCTGCCCGCTGCTGGGCTTGAGCAGCGTCGCCAGGATCTTGATCGTGGTCGTCTTGCCCGCGCCGTTGGGGCCGATGAACCCGAAGCAGTCACCCTCGTTGATGGTGAGGTTCAGGTTGTTCAGCGCCACGAGCTCGCCGTAGCGCTTGGTCAGATTGATGGTCTCGATCATCGGCATGTGTGTCGGTCTCTCGTACGTTCAGCCTGTCGTGCCTTCAGCCCTCGCCACCCTCAACTGCCGGCGCGTCGTTCACCGGCGCCGTCGGCGCGTCGCTCGATTGCGGGAACGGCGGCGGGTCGTCCGGCAGCGGGTAAATCCACCGCACCATCGTCTGCCCCGTGTTCGGCACCGCCTCGCCGTCCACCATCAGCGGCACCGGCGACGCCACGCCCGCGCGGTCGCTGCCCACCCGCCCGATGATCATGATGCACGGCTGCGTGAACCAGTGCCCCAGGTCCCACCCGTGCGTCGAGGTCCGCTGGGCCGCGGCGTTCTCCAGCCCCGGCTCGTTGGGCGGGAGTTGGTTGAAGAAGGCCAGGGCAGCGAAACGACGATCCATGTCGGTGGCGGCGCCGCCGCCCTCGCCGACACGGAACATGGTGTTGGTGACCGCTCGCAAGTCGCTGTCCTTGGGGAGCACCGACTTCGTGAGCAGGTCCAGATCAAGGGGCGAGCCCGGCTGCCAGGCGTAGTTGATCTTGAACACCTCGCCCACGCACACCGGCCAATCCGAAGAGAACCGCGCGATGTTCCGCTGCCGTCGCACGATGACCAGCAGCCCCTCTTCCAGCGGCCCGGGCATGCTGTGCACGATCTTGCCCACGGCCGACGCGGTCGGCATGCCGCTCGCATCGATCCCGCGGTCCTGCAGCCGCAATGTCCCCGTCCCGCCCTCTTCCGGGCGCATCGGGCGCGGCATCTGCCACTGCGGTCCGCCCGCCCACACCACCTCCACCTGCTTCACCGTCGAGCGCACCGGCACGCGGATGGTGTCCGGGCTGCGCGTGTCCACCACATACCCGCGCACGTCGGGGAAGCCGCCCCACGCCGTGTCGGCGGGGGTGTCCCACGACGCAATCAGGTTGTTGATCGGAGGCGCGTCGCCGGTGTCCTGCTCGCCCACGCTGATGGTGGCCGTGCCGTAGCGCGGGATCGACACACTGGACCACATCTTGGCCCGCTGATAGGGCTGGCCGTACACGTGATCGAGCACCGTCAGATGGCTGGCCCCCACCGTCGAGTCGCGCAGAAACTTCGCGCCCGTCCACGAGATCACCGTGAACACCGCTGTGGTCGCCACGAACGCCACCCACGCGTGCTGCGTCTTGTTGAACCGCTTAAGCAGGAAGAACCCGACCGGCGCCGCAACCAGCCAGTACAGCAGGAACACGACGAACCCCACCAGCACGCCCGCCGCCGCGTCGCCCTGCTTGGCGATCTCGCCCGCGATGCCCTCGTCCAGCATCCAGATCTTCCGCTGCCCGCCGAAAATCCCCCCGCCCTGTTGCGGCCTGGGGCTGTAATCACCACGCCGCCCAAGCACGCGGTGCCAGAACATGTCCGCGTCGATGTACCCGGGTTTCCACAGCGACTGGTTGTTGAGGTCCAGGCCCACCAGTGTGATGGCGCCGGATCCAACCAGCCGCCGCACGACGACGCAATCCCCGTCGGGCCCGTTCAGCACCCGCACCGCCTCGCCCACTTCCGCCCCCTGGCGCGGCGTGAACGTGTACACGGGCATCCGACGCGGGAACGCCTGCGTGGGCGGCGTTGCCCCGGGCAGAGGCTGACGCGCCAGCAGCGGCCGGTACCGGTCGAAGTCCTCGACGTCCTTCTGCGCCAGCGAGACCGCGGGCATTACGTCCAGCAGCTTGTTCGACCGCTCGTCGGTCCACGTCTGGTTGACCGAGGGCAGGATAATGACCAGGTGCCCGCCGTGCAGCACGTACTCCCGCAGGGCGTTGCTCCGCGGCTCATCGAGCTGCACCGGGTCGCCCTGGGCCCACACGACCGCGTCGAACGACTCCAGCCCCGTCCAGCGGTCAGGCAATGCCGCCGGATTGAGCTGCTGCACAATGTCCGTCACTTCGTGCGCCGCGGGGTTGACGCCCCGCGACAGCGGCGATCCACCCGATGTCAGGCTGTACGCGTTCAATCCCAGCGGCGGCGCCTGCGGCCCGACCACCGCGATTAGTGCCTGCGGAGCCTCGCGCACCGTCCCGGTCGACCGCAGCTCAGTGAAGCCCAGCAGCCGCCCCGCACGCCGCCCCCCGCTCGCATCATCCGCGCCTTCACCCGTCTCTTCCGAGGCCTCGTACGCGTACACCGGCAGCCCGCTCGTCTGGTTGAAGCTGAACGGCAGCCGCACGTACATCCACACGCTCATCGGGCTGCCGGGGTTGGACGCGATCACGCGCTGATACAGCGGCGTGTCGCCGTCGAAGTCCAGGCCAGCGATGCGGATGATCAGGTCGCGGCTCTTGCTGCCGGTGTCCGTGATCTTCAGGCGGATGCCCGTCCAGTCCCCCACGCGGGCCACGTTCCCCAAGCCGAACGACTCGAGCTCGATCTTCACCTCGCCCGACGTGATCGGCGCCGCCCCCGGGGCCGCCGTGCCCTGCGCCCGCGCTGTCGCGGGCAGCCCGAACGACGCCGCAAGGGTTATCGCCAGCACCAGCGCACGCAGGATGTGCGGCCAGTGAAGGGAAGGGCGGGCCGCGGGGTGCTTATCAGACGGTTGGCTCACGCCTGGATTCTACAGGGATTCAAGCCTCCGGTTTCACCCGCCGATCCCGCTGGTATGGGACCGGTCTGGACGCTCGCCATCATCCTGACGGCCATCGGCCTGCTCGCCCTGCTCCACTTCATGGCCGCGGGGCTGCGGGATGTCACCTACATCCACGACATGCGGGTCCGCGTGGGCACCCTCCGCAAGGAGCGTCTGGACCGCCTGCAGCGGATGGCCTCCCAGGAGATCGTGGAGGTCGGCGAGGCGGAGGACAACCGCAAGGCCGCCTAGCCCACCAGCTCCGCGATAAACATCGCGTGCGACTTCGCCCCCATGCGGTAGCACTCAAGCTCGAACTTCTCGTTGGGCGAGTGCACACGGTCATCCTCGAGCCCAAAGCCCATGAAGATCGTGTCCAGGCCCAGCATGTCCTTGAGCATGCCCGCCACCGGAATCGACCCGCCGCTCTTGATCAGCTCCGGCCGCTTGCCCGTCGCCCGTTCGATGGCCCGGCGCGCCGCACCCAGCACCGGCGAGTCCGTTGGGACTGTCACGCCGAACCCGCCGTGATGATCGTTCAGCTCCCACCGGCAGCCGGGGGGCGTCCGGGCTTCCAGCCACTTGAAGAACATCTGCGTGACCTTTTTGGGGTCCTGATCGGCCACCAGCCGGAACGACACCTTCGCGCTCGCGTGCGCGGGGATCACCGTCTTCGCACCCTTCCCGATGTACCCGCCCCAGATGCCGTTCACCTCGGCCGTGGGGCGCGCCCACTCGCGCTCCAGGAATGTGTACCCCTCCTCGCCAATGTCCGCCGCTGGCGGCAGCCCGATCTTCGCCAGCGCCTCCGCGGCCGTGACGCCCAGCTTCTGCCACGCGTCCCGCTCCTCCTGCCGCAGCGGGCGCACATCGTCGTAGAACCCCGGGATCGTCACCCGCCGCTTCTCGTCCCACAGCTGCGCCAGCACCTTGGCCAGCTCGTTATTCGGGTTCGGGCAGCGCCCGCCCCACAGCCCCGAGTGCAGGTCCTGGTTGGCCGCGTGCAGCGTGATCTCCGTGTACGCCAGCCCCCGCACGCCGTACGTGATGCACGGCCGGTCCTTGCTGATCATCCCTGTGTCGGAGATCAGCACCACGTTGCACTTCTTGAGCTCATCCTGGTGCGCCGCGACGAAGGGCTGGAGGTTGGCCGAGCCAGACTCCTCCTCACCCTCGAGCAGCACCGTGAACGCCGCGCCGCCGGTGGCGTGCCCGGTCGCCTGCTTCCACGCGCGGCAGGCCTCGATGAACATCATGACCTGGCCCTTGTCGTCCACCGCGCCGCGGGCGACGATCCGCTCGCCGGGGCCGCCCGGTGTCGCGGGCTTGATCACCGGCTCGAACGGCTTGCTCTCCCACAGTTCCAGCGGATCGACCGGCTGCACGTCGTAGTGCCCATAGAACAGCACGTGCGCGCCCTTGTACGCCGGCGCCGGCGCGATGGTCGCGAGCACGATCGGGTGCCCTGCCCCCGCCGGCGTCCCCGTATCCAGCACCCGCACGCTGAACCCCAGCTCCCTCAGCTGCCCCGCGGCCCAGTCCGCCGCCCGCCGCACCTCACCCTTGTACGCGGGGTCCGTCGAGATGCTCGGGATTTTGAGCCAGTCGATCAACCGCTGAATCGCGGCGGGCTCGTTCTTTGCAAGGGTGTCAAGGACGGCGGCAGGTGTAGACATCAAAACTCTCCGGCAATGGTGCCGGAAAGCGTAGGGGATGCGGCGGGTTGTGGGGAGGGGTTACGGGAGCGGCTGGTTGACGGGGAACCCGTCCGGGTTCGACGCCGTGCGACGAGACTCGGCCGGAGCGTCGATCCCATTGAAGATACTGCCGCCCGGATACCAATAGTCCACGCGGCGCCACGCGGTCTCCTTCGTGATGGCGCGGACGCTGCCGTCGAAAAAGCCGACGTTGAAGTTGCCCTGGTGGCGGAACGAGAGCTTGAGGTTCTGCTGCTGCGGCGCACGGGGGCTCGAACGCCCGTACGCGGTCGACTCGATGAACGAAGGAGTATCAGTGAACGAGCTGTAGCGACCGGGAGCAGGGTTGATGTCGAAGTCGAGACGGTCAGTGTCCCAGTAGCGGGTGCCGTCCGCCACGATCGCCTTGTTTGACGCCTGGATGCCGATTTTTGAGATGTTCGGGACGAACTCGCGCGGAATCGTGACGGGGTTTGAGAACTGTGCAGAATCGGACAGAGAGTGTCGATCGAAGGTTGTTCCGTTGGGCCGGCGGTAGAGTGCGACCGATGCTGGTGCGTTTGCGCTCCAAAGCGCGAAGCCGGCGGGCTGCAGGTAGCTCACCTGGCGAGCGCCTGCGACCGCGAAGGCTGCAGTGAAGTCAGCTGTGTCAGACGCGGAGCCGTACAGCGTCTGATTGAACGACGTCGCGGACGGGCAGCGCCACTGATTGAAGATGTGGATGGTCCGCTGGGCGCGGTTCGTCGGCAGGTTTGCCGATTCACCCATGGTCGGGCTGATCCAGTCGAAGTTCGTCGTGGGAGTCGTTGAGCTCGTACTGCCGACAATCGCACTTCCGCCCGTCGCGTCGGCTTCCGCTCCCGAGGTGTAGCGGGCCGCGTAGTACTCCTTCCAATCGTTCATGTAGGTCGACTGTGCGAGCGCCAACTGCCGCACCGTGGACGCGCAGACGATGTTCCGCCCGGCTTCCCGGGCCTTGCTCAGGGCGGGAAGCAGGATGGAGATCAGCAGGGCGATGATGGCAATGACGACCAGCAGTTCGATGAGCGTAAAAGCTCGCCGGATCGTCGTGTGTTGGGCCTGCATGGCTTGCTCCTGCTTATTCGAAGACGTTCGCGCGACGGGGAGTCGGGTTAGTCACGTTGACGGTGCCGGACTGCTGGTCGGACAACAGGTCGGCCTTGAGCCCCTTCTCCTTCCGGATCTGGCTCATGTACCGCATGTTCAGCATCCACTTCCCGTCCTTCTCATTGACGGGGTAAAGAGTCATCTGCTGGTCGTCCGGGTTCTTCGCGGGGAACATCACTGGGCGGCGCTCCGGGTAGTCGGCGATGAACAGGTCGCCCGTGCGGATGTCAACGAGCGTCACTTCTCTTGCCTGCTCGGGTGGTGCAGTGCTCTCGCCCGAGCACGAGTACACCACCGACCCGATCACCGCGACCACGGCCAGCACCATCACAACGATCTGCCACGGTTTGACGGTGCCCATTGAGACTCCGGTGGATTCCGCGGCCCGCCGGAACCGGCGCGCCCGCCCCGGTACACCTTGAAAAAATCCGGGCCCTCCAGCTTATCGGGGCCGAGTCCCTGCCTCAACTTACCGACAGCCCTTCACCAAACCTGAACGCGCAGAATCGGCCCTGCAACCCGCCCGCGTGTTCGCATCCGACGCAAACGCCGCCCGGTCGGGGGTTCCGAACACGCCGCGTATGATCCGTGAACGCCCGCCGCACGTACGTCCTCCGCGCCCGCACTCCCCCGGGCCACGCCCGCCACACACCGCCTCGGGGGAGCCGCCCCGCAACCGCCCACCGCCCCGGCAGTTATGAAGATCATCCTCCCCAACCCCCGCGGCTTCTGCGCCGGCGTCCGCATGGCGATCGATGTCGTCGACCAGGTGCTCGACCTCTTCCCCGGCGAGCAGGTCTTCGTCTACCACGAGATCGTCCACAACAAGCACGTCGTCGGCCGCTTCGTCGACCGCGGCGTCCAGTTCGTCGATGACCTCGAACTCGTCCCCGAGGGGGCCATCGTCGTCTTCTCCGCCCACGGCGTCTCCCCCGCCATCCGCGAGCAGGCCCGCCGCCGCAAGCTCTTCAGCATCGACGCCACCTGCCCGCTGGTCACCAAGGTGCACGCCGAGGCCGTGCGGTATGCGCGGCAGGGGTACCAGATTCTCCTCGTCGGCCACAAGGACCACCAGGAAGTCGCGGGCACCTTCGGCGAAGCGCCCGACGCAACGCAGGTGGTGGAGTCCCCCGCCGATATCCCCTCGCTCGTCATCCGTGACCCCGCGAAGCTCGTCTACCTGACCCAGACCACGCTCTCCACCGACGACGCGGCCGTTGTGATCGACGCCCTCAAGCGAGCCTTCCCGCTCATCAAGGAGCCGCCCAGCAGCGACATCTGCTACGCCACCACCAACCGGCAGCACGCCGTGCGGCAGATCGCCCCCGAGTGCGACCTGGTGCTGGTGATCGGATCCCGCAACTCGTCGAACTCGGTGCGGCTGACCGAGATCTCGGCCAACGTCGGCACCCCCGCCAAGCGCGTGGACGACATCTCCGAGGTGGACTTCGCCTGGTTCCCCACCGGCAACGAAACAGTGCTGATCACCGCCGGCGCCTCCGCCCCCGAGGACCTCGTCGAGACTGTCTGCCGCACGCTGCTGGCACGCTTTGGCGGCACGATCGAGCAGCGCGAGATCGTCGACGAAGACGTCGACTTCGCCCCGCCCGGCGCCCTGCGCAAGGTCATGGTGGAGCGCGGCATCGACCCCACGGCGAAGTCGTTCAGGGTGAGTGCGCCGGTAATCACGCAGGACCGCTACGGGGCGGTACCGCTGACAGTCTCCGCCCCGCGAAACAACTAAGACATGCCTCGTAGCACAGCCTCTACGTCGCGAGCGCCGTGAAGCACGCGAACGATCTCTACCGGCGTGTTCTCCGCGCGGTAAATGATCAGGAAGCGGTGAACGACAACCACCCGCAGCGGCTCATCGGCAAGGTCCTCACGGAGTCTGCCCATGTGAGGGAACTCGCCGACACGCACCATGGCCACGTGCAGCTCCTGCTCGACAGAGTCGGCCGTCATAGGCCCCGCCTCCGACGAGATCCGCTGCCAGATCTCCTCGAGATCGGCGTCAGCCGCTGGCGTGACCTGATAGCGGCTCATCACTTCAAGTTCCGACGCGCCTGCCGCGCACGAAGCGCCTCGTCACCATCAATGAGCTTGCCCTCGCGGGCCTGCCTCAGCCCAACCTCGATCTTCGCCCGCACATCACCGAACGCGAGCTGCACGAGCTGGTCGTACAGCTCGGGGGACATCACCACCGCCTCCGCACGCCCATTGACCGTGAGAACCTCGGGCCTTCCAGTCTCGCGGAGCCGCTGCAGGTGCTCCTGGGCGTTCTGCTTGAAGTCCGTCAACGAGTAGGTGTCCCTTGACAGGTGCATACGCCTCCCTATCGGATCGAATTCGATCCGCATTCAGTATACACCGACGGAACCCCCGATAACCCGCATCGTCTAAACTGGGAATCACGCCCCCAACGGAGATCACTATGCGCCCATGCGCCGTTCTGGCACCCGCCTTCGTCCTCACGCTCACCGCCGCGGTCTTCGCCGGTCCGCCCGAGACCCGCAAGGACCCGGTCACCGAGACCATCCACGGCCAGACCTTCACCGATGACTACCGCTGGCTCGAGGGTGACAACAGCGACCCCGCCAAGATGGGCCGCATCACTGACGAGGTCGCGAAGTGGACCGACGAGCAGAACGCCTACACGCGCTCGGTCCTCGACAACCTGCCCGGGCGGGCCGAGCTGATCGCCAAGCTCACGCCGCTCATGGAGGTCGGCAGCGTGTCCGCCCCCGACATGAAGGGCAACCGCTACTTCTACTTCAAGCGCGAGGGCAACGAGAACCAGCCATCCTTCTTCGTGCGCGAGGGCATCACCGGCACGCCCAAGCTGCTGCTCAACCCCAAGGACATCGACCCCACCGGCCTCACCACCATCTCCTGGGCCGAGCCCAGCCACGACGGCAAGCTCGTCGCCTACGGCACCTACCGCTCGGGTGATGAGAACTCCGTGCTCCGCGTCATCGAGGTCGACTCGGGCAACAAGTGGTCCCTCGAGATCACGGGCAAAGTCTCCGGCTGCGACTGGCTGCCCGACGGCTCGGGCTTCGTCTACCGCAACCTCGCCGACGTCAAGAACCCTTATTCCGGCCAGGTGCGTTTGGCCCGTCTCGAGAAGGGGGCCGCATACCTCGCCTCCGACCAGCTCCTCATGCGGCAGCTCACGGTCGAAGAGAACCAGAAGCTCGCCACCACCTACGGCCCCTACGGCGGCATCTCCAAGGACGGGAAGTGGCTGAGCCTCTCCTACGCCACCGGCACCCGCAACAACGACCTGTGGGTTGCCCGCGCTGACGAGTTCATGCGCACCGGCAAGCTCAACAAGCGCGAGGTCGTTGTCGGCAAGGAGGCCCAGTCCGGCGGCGGCATCGTCAACGACACGATGTACATGCTCACCACGCTCGACGCCCCCAACGGGCGCGTGGTGGCCGTGGACCTCAAGAACCCCGACCAGAAGAACTGGCGCGAGATCATCCCCCAGCGCAAGGACGCTGTGATCCAGGGCTGCTCGATCGCCAAGGGCATCCTCGCGGTCAACTTCATGACCAAGGCCAGCAGCACGATCGAGCTCTTCGACTACGCCGGCAAGGCCCGCGGCACGCTCAAGCTCCCTGGCATCGGCTCCGCCGGCCTTTCGACCGATAGCGACCGCACCGACGCGTTCCTCTCCTTCACCAGCTTCAACTACCCCTCCACCATCTTCCACGTCGACCTTGCCAAGCCCAACGCCGAGCCTGTGCTGTGGGAGCAGCCCGCGGTGCCCGTCGACCCCACCACCGTGGAGGTCAAGCAGGAGTTCTACTCCAGCAAGGACGGCACCCAGGTCAGCATGTTCATCATCCACAAGAAGGGCCTGAACCTCGACGGCAACAACCCCACCATCCTCTACGGCTACGGCGGCTTCACCCAGAGCATGACCCCCACCTTCAGCGCCAACCTCTTCCAGTGGTTCGACGCGGGCGGCGTCTATGCCGTGGCCAACCTCCGCGGCGGCAACGAGTACGGCGAGTCCTGGCACCGCGGCGGCATGCTCGACCAGAAGCAGAATACCTTCGACGACTTCGCCCACGCCGCCAAGCACCTCATCTCCCGCGGCTACACGAAGCCCGAGAAGCTCGCGGTCCGCGGCGGCAGCAACGGCGGCCTGCTCACCGGCGCCTTCCTCACCCAGAACCCCGAGCTCTGCTCGGTCGTCCTCTGCCACGTCCCGCTGCTGGACATGCTCCGCTACGACGACTTCCTCATGGCCAAGTACTGGGTGCCCGAGTACGGCACCGCCAAGGACCCCGAGCAGTTCAAGTGGCTGAGCGCCTACTCGCCCTACCACCACATCAAGAAGGGCACGAAGTACCCCGCGGTGCTCTTCACCGCGGGCGAGAACGACAGCCGCGTCCACCCGCTGCACGCCCGCAAGATGGCCGCGGCGGTGCAGGCCGCCACCGCGAGCGATCAGGAGAAGCAGCCCGTGCTCCTCTGGGTTGACCGCGAGGCCGGGCACGGCCAGGGCAAGCCGCTGAACCTGCGCGTCCGCGACGTCGCTGACGAGCGCATCTTCGTGATGTGGCAGATGGGCATGCTGCCCGACAAGAAGTAAGCCTCCACCTCAGCAAACCTCAAGCACTACCAAAGGGGAGCCCACCGGCTCCCCTTTTTTCGTTGCCCGTGTGCCCGTCACCCGGTGAGCCGATCTTCGCCCGCCCCTTGCCCACGCCCCACGCGCCCCCGCGATGATCTCCTACACCAAGCAAGGAGGCTCACATGGCACGCAAGGGCAGCAAGGGTCAGAAGGGCACGTTCGAGGGCGTGGGCGACCAGGGCGGCGGGCGCGGCGCGGGCGGCGCCAGCTCCGGCAGCGCGGGCGGTGGCGGCGGCGGGATGACCGAGGACCTCGACAAGGATCTCAATAAGGGCAAGCACAACGCCGGCCAGTCCAGCATGGACGGCGACACCCTCGCCCACATGCAGGACGCCGACACCGGCAGCGGCATCGGCTCGCTCGCGGGCACGGGCGGCGGCAGCGGCGGGGCCATCGGGCGTGATGCCGGCGGCGACGCCCCCACGTCGTCCGACACCAACATCGGCGGGGCCGCGTCATCCGACGACGCCGGCGGCGAGATCGGCATGGGCGATGACGATGTCGGCGGCGTCACCGGCGGCTCCAGGATGGACAAGAAGTCCAGGACGCCGGGGCGCGAAATGAACGACAAGCCCTCCACCCCGATGGGTCGCGGCGGCCAGGCCGACGTCACCAACCAGCGCGAGCCCATGGACACAACGGACATGGACACGGACTGAGCACGCACACTCACGCAGGGACGCACCATGAACAAGCCCATCTCCCCCACCGCCCACGCCATCGCCGACTACGCCGTCGCGGCCCTCTCCATCCCCGCGGCGGCCGCACTGCCAAAGAAGAGCGCGGGCGTGCTGGGGGCGGTGGGCGTTGTCAGCGTCGCCACCAACCTCATGACGGATCATGGGCTCGGGGTCATGCCCAGAATCCCGGTGAACCAGCACCTCAAGGTCGACCTGCTCACCGGCGCCGCCTTGCTGCTCGCCGGTTACACCTTCCTCCGGGATGAACCCAGGGCCGCACGCAACGCCGTGATCGGCGTGGGCCTCTACTCACTGGCCGCGGGCCTGATGACGCAAAGCGACGGGGTGAGCCAGTCGACGCGCTCGCAGCTCCCGCGGATGAAAGATGAGCGCGTGTTGGAAGAGCTCGCCTCACCCACCTGACGGCTGTACTCACCAATCACCGTGCCACCGAGATGTCCTCATCTCGGTGGCTCACATGCGCACCCGCGGGAGCATCGCAGCCCGGGTCGACTCCCATCAAAGCGGCTCCAATCAGCCCACTCCAGCTCACTTCCGTGCCCACCCGCACGAAGCACACAGCGGGCTGCCCCGCGCGGCAAGAGCATCACAGCACACTCACCCTACCTTCGCGCGGGCGTGCGATGCTTGCGTTCCACCCCCTCCCGCCATCCACCCAGGAGCGCCCGCATGATCCTCCGCGTCGACCGGCTGATGACCGAGCTCCCCATCCCCAACGGCCCCTCGCCCAACGGCGCGGCGGCGGTGCAGGAGCTCATGGGCGGCAAGTTCGGCGAAATGTCCACGCTGATGAACTACACCATGCAGTCCTTCAACCTGCGGGGCCGCTCGCAGGTGCGGCCCTTCTATGACCTCATCGCCAACATCGCCGCGGAGGAGTTCGGGCACGTCGAGCTGGTCACCTACACCATCAACCTGCTGCTCACCGGTGCGACCGACCGCAACCCCGACCCCGTCGCCGCGCCCCTTGCCGGCGCCGAGAACGCCCGCAACAGCTACCACTACATCGCCACAGGCCAGCAGGCGGTGTGCGGCGATTCGCAGGGCAACTTCTGGTCCGGCGACAACGTGTTCTCCAGCGGCAACCTCAAGCTCGACCTGCTGCACAACTTCTTCCTGGAGTGCGGCGCCCGCGCCAACAAGATCCGCGTCTACGAGATGGTGAGCGACCCCACCGCCCGCGCCATGGTCGGCTTCCTGCTCGTCCGCGGCGGCGTGCACATCGTCGCCTACGCCAAGGCACTCGAGAAGCTCAGCGGCGTGCCCGTGGGCAAGCTGCTGCCGATCCCCGACATCTCCAACAAGCGCTTCCCCGAGGCCGCGCGTCACGAGGCCCAGGGCCTGCACCGCATCCTATACCGCTTCAGCCCCGACGACTACAAGCGCATCACCGAGGTGTGGACCGGAGACCACCCCGAGGACGGCCAGCCCCTCGAGGTGCGGGACGGGCCGCCCGAGGGCGCGCCCCCGCCCGATCTCGACGCCGAGCCGCAGCTCACCGCGCCCACCGGGCCCGACAACGAGCAGCTCGACCCCGACATGCTGACGCACTACGCCAAGCGCATGTTCGGCAGCGACGTCGCCGGCATCGCCCGCGACCGCGCCAAGCGTGCCGACGCCGAGCCCCCGGGCGGCGCCCCGCGCCGCGCGGATGCGAAGGCCAAGCACCGGCCCGGCTGAACACGCCCGCCGTCGCGCTTACAGCCGCAGCGACTTCTCCGGGTCCGCCCCCCACAACCTGCCCCCTCCACACCGCGCTCATGCCGACACCCCGGGTGCGGGGTACGGTGGAGCATGGCTCAGCACAAGGACTCACCCGGCGGTGGCCCGCCGCCGCGCTCGTTCCGCGAAAAGGGGCTGGACTACTTCACGCAGGCCCTGGGCCCGCCCACCGAGATCCCCGTCGACAACGGCACCATCTACCGCTGGAAGCTGCCCAGGAAGGGCACGCACGACGTCAACGTGTACATCACCATCGACGCGCCCGAGCTGCCCGACATCGCCCACATCATGATCTCCGACCCCGCCAAGGGGGCCGACGAGCCCATCAAGGGCTTCACCGTGCGCAACGAGAGCGAGTTCCCCAACGTGCTGGCGTATATCAGGGCGCGCATCGAGGGGTAAGCAAGACGGGTGAGCTCCCCGGGTGATCAAGCCCGGCAGGGCCGCACCGGGCGCACCGCCTTGGCCCGCGCGTCACCCCTCAAGCGGCCGCAGCGTCCACAGCAGCTCCGCGTACTCGGGGGGCGCGGCCCCGTCCTTCGGCTCGGGTCCCTCACCCAGCGGCGTGACCGTCATGCGCACGCGCACCAGCTCGCCGCCCGCGCCAACCACCCGGCCTTCCCACGCCGCGGGCTCGCCCAGGCGCGCCCGCACCACCCGCGTGCGCCCCAGGGGCAGGTCCTCCTCGGGCAGCAGCGTCAGCAGCGGCCGCCCAACCAGGCGCGGCAGCGGCCCGGTGACCACCTCCGCCGCCCGGTTCACCGAGCGGACCAGCGAGAACCCGTCGGTCACCACGCACGCCAGCGGCAGGGCGTCGAAGAACACCCGGAAGCGGGCCCGCTCCCGCCGAAGCTCAGCGCTCGCCAGCTCCAGGCGCGAGGTCAGGTCACGGAACACCGCCTCACTCCCGGCCGGCTCTACAGGGATGGGCACCGGTGGCGGCGCGTAAGGCGAAAGGGACAATGACACCGGGGGCCCCGTGGCGGGGCGCTGCTCTGCGGGTTTCATGGCGGACCGACCTTGAACAGAACTCGCTGGGAAGGACCCGGCGGGGCGAAGATCGCCCCCAGGCCTGCACAGGAACTCCGGTGGTGCGCCGCAGGCGAGTGTCCGGAGGTGGACGGCGGCGGGTCGGAGCTCGGGGACAGGCGCCTCCCACGGGGAGGCCCTATGAAAGCAGTGTGGCCCCCCCGGCCCCTCATGTCAACCGCGGCCCGGCACTTTGTGGAGAATGACCCCCCAAATGCCCCTCACGCCGCTCGACCGGGTCGGCCTTCAAGCAGCCGGCCCACAACCGCACGCTGCGGGCTCGGAGCCAACCACCAATCGTCCCCCGCGGCGTGTTTTCGTTCACTGCAAGCGTCAGGCCGCCCGCTGCTGCGGCGGGTAGGGCGGGGGCGGGAAGAGCACCAGCGGCTCCTTGCGGGCCTTGCGGCGCAGCCAGTTGATGGGGCGGATCACGCGCGGGCGGGTGATCAGCCACTGCTGCACGCGGGCCCTCCCTGGGAAGTCCAGCAGCAGCACGCCCAGCAGCAGCGTGAGCAGCCCCTGGCCGGGCAGGGCCAGCATGGCGACGCCGCCCACGATCAGCAGCACGGCGAGCGCGTTCTTGAGGACCCGCAGGGCGACCCGCTGCCACCGCGGCCGGGCCAGGAGCCAGCGCGAGGGCCGCCGCCCCGCCGCCAGCGCATCCGCGGGCATGCGCACCAGGTACAGCGGCACCAGCACCAGCGAGAGCACGAACAGCAGCAGAGAGGCGCTCGACAGCCACGTGATGAGCACCCAGTGGTCCCTGATCCAATCGGGCATGCGGCATCGTCCGCGCGGGCGGAGGAAGAGCGGCTGAGGGCGCCGTGAAGCCTCCCCCGCGCCCGGGTATCCACCGCCCCCGGCAGAGCCGGGCCAACCCAGCGCACAACGCCCCGCCGGCAGGTGGCATTACCGTCGTGCCGTCACCTTTCGGCTCTGCGAAAGGTGATGGTTTGACGACGGTCGCCGCGAAGACACCACCATCCGCAGAGCCGAATGGTGGTGGCACGGTTGAAGGTGATGCCACCCGGCGCTCGTCCCCGACCCGCCGGTGGCCGTCAGCACGGCCCCCCGCCCAGCACACGGAAGAAGCTCTCGATGTCCTGGTCGGTGCCGAAGTCGCCGTCGCCGTTGAAGTCGCTGCCTCCCTCCCAGCAGGTGTCGCAGCAGGTCCCGCCCAGGCACGCGAAGAAGGCCTCGATGTCCTGGTCGGTGCCGATGTCCCCGTCGCCGTTGTAGTCGGCGTTGCCGCAGGTGGGCCCCGGCGCCGCCAGCACGCGGAAGTTGACGTCCAGCGTGGCGTCCACCCCGGCGGAATCGAAGTACACCCCGCCCGCGTACGCGTTGGGCCCGTAGACAAGCGCCACCTTGGGGCTGCTCCCGGTGGTCACGGCGATGCTGTACACCTGCCCGGGTGTGAGTGTCAGCCCGGTGAAGTCGATGTCGATGAACTCGGGGGTCGCCAGCGTCCCCGGCAGCACCGCGGGCAGCGTGACCGTCCGCTGGTCCAGCAGCGCCCCCGTCACCCCGGCCCCCGCGTACACCGCGATAGTGACCGGGTCGTTAGGGAAGCTCGGGTTGATGTCGCTGAAGGCAAGGGAGATGGCCCCGATGTCGGCGTCCACCGCGGTGAAGGACTGCCCCACGGGGTCGCGCACCGAGATGGTGCGGTCAAACTGCCCCCCTGCGTTCACAATGTCGGCCGACGCCGTCCCCATCCCCACCAACCCCACGCCCACCACCACGCCCACCACCGCAGAGGCCCGCGCCGCCACCCCGATCACGCACTTGCACACCATAAACAACACTCCTTGCCACCGCGCCGACGCGGGCCCGCCACACACCCCCCGGGCCGGTGAGCCCTCACGGTAGCGGGCCGCCGGGCTCATGCAAGGGGAATCTCGGAACTGCGACACGGGGGAACGCCGGCCTCCCGGGAGCCCGCTCATCCATCCACGCCTGCCGGCGAGCCGTTACGCGCGCCTGCTAAGAGCCGCAAGGCTGGTCTCGCACAGCGCAAAGTTCCCACTGATGGCGTCGGCGACGTGACGGGCGATCTCCGAGGGGGAGAGCTGCTTGGAGAGGAAACCCACCGCACCCGCGTCGATGCAGGCCGAGATCACGTCCTTGTCCGTGTAGCCGCTCAGCAGCACCACCCGCAGCCCCGCCGCGGTGAGCTCGCGCGTCAGGGCCAGGGTGTCGGTGCCGGGGATGTGGTAATCGAGCAGGACCACGTCCGGCCGTGCCGCACGCGCGGCCTCGTGGACGCCCTGCCCGTCCGCGAAGGACCCCACCACCTGGAGGCAGTGCGAGGAAGCCGCCCACCTCCCGAGCGTGGCGCGCAGGAGCTCGTTGTCGTCAACGAGCATGACCTTGGGCGTGGCGTGGGTGACCATCACCCACATTCTAAGCCGGGCGGCGGGTGGAGCAGGTAAAGACTGAGCGGTGCCGCTCGCGGGGTTCCGGCCGCCGGCGCGCCCGTCGCGCGACGCCCGGAGGCCTCACCACCGCTCCACGGCGGCGCTCGCCGGGACCAAGCCCACCACCGCACGGCGGTGGAGACGTGGGACGGAGCGCGCGAGCAGGACATTCACCGCGCGTCCCCACCGCCACCGTCTACCATCCCCTCCTGGGGTGAAAGGTGGAGCGGGTGTCGACCGACGTACAGCCGAGCATCGTGCGCGAGCCTCTGGAGGCGGTGGTCATCACCGGGGCGCTGGCGGCGCGGCCGTACCGCGGGCCGGACTACAAGGCGGAGAACGCGGCCCTGGTCGCGCTGATGGGCTGCCTTGCCTCCGACCCCGCCAGCGTGCTGGGCCTGCTCGTCGGCCGCGTCATGGAGCTCACCCACGCTCACTCCGCCGGGATCAGCATCGCCGAGCCCGCGCCAGAAGACCCCGCCGCCGGCCCCGACGGCCCCTGCGCCGTGTTCCGCTGGCGGGCCACCGCCGGCGCGTGGGCGAAGTACGAGGGCGGCACCCTGCCGCGCCACGCCAGCCCCTGCGGCACCGTCCTCCAGCGGGGCGGGCCGATCCTCATGGCCCGGCCGGAGCGGCACTACGCCATCCCCCCCGAGATGCAGCCGCCCATCGCCGAGGTCCTGCTCGTCCCCTTCGGCGCCCGACCGCGCGGCAGCGAGCGCCCGCGCCTCGTTGGAACGGTCTGGGCCCTTGCCCACGACCTCGGCAAGCAGTTCGACCGCGAGGACCTCCGGATCATCGAGAGCCTTGCCGCCTTCACGGCCGCCGCCCACCAGTTCCTGGAGAGCGGCCCCACAGCCGCCCGCGCTGTTTAGACGGCGGGTGGCATTACCCTCGTGCCATCACCGTTCGCCTCTGCGAAAGGTGATGGTCTGACGACGGTCGCCGCGAAGACACCACCATCCGCAGAGCCGGATGGTGGTGGCACGGTTGAAGGTGGTGCCACCCGCCACGGTTGAAGGTGGTGCCACCCGCCCTCTCCTACGGCGGCGATCAGCACATCGCCGCGAGGCGCTCGTGCAGTTCGTTGAACCCGCCCGCGTCGCTCACCCCCACCTCGCGGGCCAGCCGCTGCAGCTCGGCGATGCTGAGGAGGCTGAGCATGGCCGCGGCGGCGGTGCCCTGGTCCCTGTGCTCGGCCAAACCGGTGACGCTGCTGCGCAGCAGGTTGGCGATCGTGGCAGCCCGGGCGTGGGGCAGGAGGTGGAGGATCAGCCCCGGCGTGATCCGCGGGACGCGCTCCCCCGCGGCCTCCGCTGCGGGTGCGGGGGGGGGCGCAGGTGCGGGCGCGGGGGTCGGCGGCGGTGGCTCGGCGCTCATGAACGGATCCGATGCGGAGTGTCAGCGGGGGTCAGGGCCGGGCGACACGCCCCCCTGCCGCGCTCGCGGTGGTCCTTCTGCTGGGTACCGCTTCACCGTATCGGCCCCGCTGCACCAAGTGGAGTGAAAGGAACATGAGATGTGTTTTCATGCCCGCTGGGAGAAGGGGCCCACGCTGGATCACAACGACAAAGGGCCACGCCGCTGGTGGAGCGACGTGGCCCGAGAGAAGACGAAGCTCGCTCAGCATACCAGCGCGAGCCGGTGGTACAAGCTCAGGAACTGCCCCTCGGTAGGCATGCCCACCACCTTGGCGATGCGGCGGAGCTCCTGGTCGTTGAGCACGCGCAGCAGGGCCCGGCAGCGGGCGGCGTTGTCCGCGTGCTCGCGCCCGATCGCTTCCTCATAGAGCAGCCCCACCTCCAAGGCCCGGGCCGGGCTGAGCGACGAGACGATGAGCCCGGGCGTGAGGGGCACAAAGAAGTCGTCGGCGGGCGGGGGCGCAGAGCGGCCCCGCTCAGCGGCCCCGCTGCTCTGCGTGTGCGCGAATCCCTGCGCGTCCATGTCCCTGTCCATGCCGTCCACAGAGCCCTCCGCCCGTGAGCGCCGCCCCCGGCGTCAACTAAACGCCGGGGAAGGCCCGATCCTCACGCGGCCGCTGCTTTCACCGGGCCGCCCGCCACCGAGAAGCTACCGGCACGCTTCGGCGGTGCGGGCGAGCGTCGAGTAAATACAGGATGAAAAGTGCTTCAGCAAATCCGCGGCACGGTCACCCACGAAAAAGGCCGCGGCGGAGGGGGGTTCCGCACGCGGCCCCGAGACGCTCGCGCGCCCGGCCATGAAGATCAGGACGGAAACGGCCGGACCACCCACGAGGCGAGACCGGCCGCGACAGTGTTGCACTGGTGCTATCGGGCGGAGGCGGGCCGCGCTTGAACAGGAGTCAGCGCAAGGGCCCGCTCCACCCGCACAACGCTGTGGCTTCCAGCCGCTCACCGCCCACACCCGTGCTCACGGGCGTTTTTCCTACACGGTGAACCCGCAAAGCCCTCGACACCCGAGCCGGTGGCGTTAAGCTGGGCAACCTAGCGACGTCACCCGTGCGGGACCTCGCCCACACCCCGGGAACCCGCATGCCCCCCCGCCATAATCCGCCCACCCAGCCCCTCCACTTCCCTCCCCTCCGCCCCCTGGAGGTCCTCACCGCCGCCATCGCCGACCGCTGCGCCCAGCCGCCCCTGCCCCCTCACCGCCTCTTCGAGATGATGGGCACGGCGTGGGTGCTGTGCGGCCTGGACCCCGCGCGGGTGCGGGCCATGGGCCGCGCCCGCGGCCTGGAGGACGCCACCCTCGCCGACCTCGCACGCCGCATGTCCGCCGAGGAGCTCTGGACCGAGATGAGCGCCCAGGAGCGCGTGGGGGCGCTGTGCGCGCTGGAGCGGCTGGCGTAGGGGTGACGACAGTGCCACCCGCCCACGGGCGGATGGTGCCACCCGCCTGCCCCCCGCGTCCGGTGAGCGGTGCGTTCCCGCACCCCTCACCCCCCGCTCGCGCCGCGGCGCCATGCTTGCGGGGCATAAGTCGGCCGGGGCCGGCTGTTGCTGACGCACCGGCCCCGGCTTCAATGGCAACGCTCCCCTTCCGCGAGATCGTGCTCGCCCGGCTCCGCAAAGAGCTGGGCGAGCCCACGCGCACCGTCCTTGAGACCGGCACCGTCTACCGCTGGTCCGTCCGCTGCAAGGGCCAGGCGGACGTTTCCATCTACATCACCCTCGACTCCCCCGAGCTGCCCGACTACGCCCACCTCTTCATCTCCGACCCCGGCCGCCGCGGCCCTAACCACGAGGCGCTGGTCAGCTTCATCTTCCGCGCGGAGTCCAAGATCCCCGAGGTCCTCCGCGTCATCCGCGAGAAGGTCGACGACTGCACGTGAGGTCGGGGGCCGGGCCTCCTCCGGGCCCGGCCCCTCTCCAAGCACATCCGTGCATCAATCGGGCCGCGCCGGTGGGATTGACCGGCGCGGCCCGTCAGGTCCGAGACGGCCGGCCCGAGGGAGGGCCGCCCCCTCTCGCCATGTGGGGAATGCACCCGCAGCCTACCCACCGCGGTTGGGCGCACTCAAGGTCTTTTCACCCGCTAGAGCAGCACCAAACAGCGCGGGCCCAGCGCATGCGCCGGGCCCGCACGGCGGCCGCGTCGAAATCGGGGGGAGATTGACACGGCCCGCCGGGCGGCAGGTGGCATGACCTTCGTGCCATCACCTTTCGGCTCTGCGAAAGGTGATGGTCTGACGCCGGTCGCCGCGAAGACACCACCATTCGCAGAGCCGACTGGTGGTGGCACGCCGAACGTGGTGCCACCTGCCACAGCTGCCGGCGCCACCCGCCACGGCTGAAGGTGGTGCCAACCGCCACTAGGATTCTTCCGGGACAGCCCATTTCCAGCTTGTAGCGCTATGGCGCGGCCATGGCGACACGGCGATTGCACGGTGGTACTGGAAAGTCGAGAGGCAATCCAAGTAGTAGTCCTCGCGGGGTTCCGGGGTAACGACACGGGCGATCTCGTTGCCAGCGCGAGTGAGGGGGATGACTGGTATTCCTCCAACCTTTCCACTCCCTCGCCTAAGGAGGTAATGCTGACGGCTCATGTAATCAATCCTGTCGCCGTGGTTCCACTCCCAGTGGCAGTCGCCGATGGAGATGAGGCCGTGGTTTTCGAGAGTCAGTTGGTCTCCGTACTTAAATCCATAGTCGTGAAGACTCTTGCTTCCGCCGATGATCGAGTAAAGCCAGCCGTCATAGGACCAGCAATACGCCAAGAAGTCACGAAAGAGGGCTGCCTCTGCCGATGACAGATCCCTGAGAACGGTTAGTGCGCGGCGACTGCATGTGCCAGGCGCTGAAACTTCCGCAGCGAGTATCCTACCCCAGAGTGCCTGCAGGTCAGTATCCGACACGTCCTGGCAATCACTGAAGAACCGGGTGATCCAATCGGGGTCAACAGGAGTTGCGGACACAGATTCAGGGAGCATCCGACGCGCCTCGTTCACCACGGCATCAATTCGCTCCTGCCGTCGGAGCTCCTGATGGCCCAGCCGCTCGATTGCACGTTGCTGTCGCGCGTGAGCTGCTTCGTCCGCGATGTCGAGGGCCTTGGCATCGGCTTTCGCCATCAGGACCTTGTGGAGCGGCTGATAGACCATGCCCGTCCCGCTGCGAATTGCCTCAACCAGCTTGCTGAGCGGTTGAGTGATGTTCCCGACGTTTCCAAGGTTGATGTTCATTTCGGGTTCGATGATATGGGGCCGGGTGCCACTGGCGGGGCTCAGGCCGCCAGTGCGGGCGTGACGTGGAGCGTTGCGGGGGTTCGCGGGCGGCGGGGCGCCGCGCGTCGCGTGCGGCTGGGCGCTGCGGGCGGGCGGGGGCTCGGTGGAGCGGCGCGGCTTGCGTGCGCGGCGGCGCGGCTGCACTGGTGCGCGGCGCGGCTGGGCCGGCGCTGGGCGCGGCGGCAGCGGGACGCGGGGCGGCTCAAGCGTGCGGCGGCGCAGGTCCAGCGTGACGCGGCGCAGGTCCAGCGTGCGGCGGCGCGGCTCTCGCTTGACGCGGCGCGGGTGGAGCGTGAGGCGGCGCGGGTGGAGCGTGAGGCGGCGCGGCTTGAGCGTGGGGCGGCGCGGGTGGACCATGCGGGCGCGCCGGTGACCGATGCGGCGGCCGGGCGGCGGCGGCCGTGGGTCTGCACCGTCTGCGCGGCGTGGGACGGCCCGTCGCGGGGTGCGTAAGCGGTTTTTTAGAAGGTACTTAGGACAGCCACAGCCGCCGCCGATGGAGAGGGTGCCGTGGGCAATGCCGCCCACGAATGCGTGGAGCACCTCACCATGGCCACCGATTACATCCCCTCGCGTGACGCCGACTTCGATCCGTTCGCCATCCAGTTCAAGACCCTCATCGTGGCGTCGCCCACCTCCTACGGGCTCGTTGCCGCTGATGGCGCGGCAATCGCGGACGCCGTTGACGACTGGCATGTGGCGTACCTCGCCAACCTCGCGCCGACCCGCAACCACGGCACGGTCGTGGCCAAGAACAACGCCCGCGCCAACTGCAAGAGCGTGATCCGCGGCTACGCCGCCCAGATCCGCGCCAACCGCGCCGTCTCCGACGCCCTCAAGGTGGGCCTGGGCCTGCGCATCCCCGACCCGCCCACGCCGATCCCGGCGCCGACCTCCTACCCGCTGCTCACGATCGACAGCTTCAACCTGGGCACGCTCAAGCTGAGCGCCGCCGACCAGTTCACGCCCGACAAGAAGGCCAAGCCCGCGGGCACGGCCGGGCTGCTGCTGTTCAGCATTGTCGCCGAGGAGTCCGCCACCGCGCCCACCGACGCCGACTTCAACGCCTTCCTCACCAAGACCCGCTTCCAGAACACCTTCTCGCAGGCGGACTCGGGCAAGATGGTGACCTATTTCGGCCGCTGGACCAACGGCAAGGGCGAGCTGGGGCCGTGGTCCCCGCCCGTGTCCATCCGCATCGCGGCGTAAGCCTTTTCAACACGAAGGGCGCGAAGGGGGGGCACGAAGGCGCGAAGGTGGGAGTGGGCGGACGCCGAACCGGCCCCGTTCCGATCTTCGCCCCTTCGCTCCCGCTTCGCGTGCTTCGCGTTCCCGCCTTCCGCTTGAAGGAGCGAGCACATGGCACAGCCACAGCAGCAGGTGCACCGCCGCGGGAGCGCGGCCCGGCGCAGCAACCCGCTCGAGAGCGGCCTGCCCGACCCGCGGCCGGTGACCGACTACAGCGTGGAGCTCGAGAAGATCGACGGGATCACGCGGCTGACGGTGACGCTGGCCCAGCCGTGCGTGATCCGCGAGCCGGTGTGGCCGCTGGTGGACTGCATCGACGGCTCCAAGGTGTACCCCGCCTCCACCACCGTGGTGGACAACACCACCTTCTACCAGGAGTACGACGGGCTGTTCGCCCCCAGCGTGAACTTCGTCGAGGTGCCCTACCAGGACCCGCAGGTTCGCAACCACGCCGGGGGCTTCGTGTCCCCGGGCGGGAAGTGGTTCAGGGCGCCGCTGGTGTAAGAAGTCTTCACCACAGAGGCACTGAGGCACGGAGAAAGCACAGAGAAGACGAAGGCAGGCTTGGAATGAGCAAGGCCCGGGTCGCGTGACCCGGGCCTTTTGTGTTGGCTGTTCAGGTTCAATCACCACAGGGCGGCGTGCTCATCCTGCCCTTCCATCCCAGCGCCTTGCTCGGTGCGCCCTCCGTGCCTCTGTGGCTCTGTGGTGAAGTGCCTTCGCCCTCAGCGCTGCTGGTAGACCTGGCAGCCCCAGTTGGTGCCGGCGCCGAAGGTGAGCAGCATGACGCGTTCGCCGGGGGCGATCGGGTGGCGGGCGCGGAGGCGGTCCAGGGCGATGGGGAGGCTGGCGGCGGAGGTGTTGCCCACGCCCTCGATGTCGTCAACCAGGGCCGCGGCGGGGGCCTTGAGGTGCTCGCCCACCGCCTGCACGATGCGGGCGTTGGCCTGGTGGGCGATGATCCAGCGCACGTCGTTCACGCTGAGCGCGAGGTCGTGCAGGGCGGTGCGGGCGGCGGCGGTCATGGCGGAGACGGCGCGGCGGAAGACCTCGCGGCCCTCCAGGCGCAGGTAGTGCTGGCGCTTGGCCACCGTCTCGGCGCACGCGGGCAGGCGGCTGCCGCCCGCCTCCATGCGGATCAGCTCGGCGTCGGCGGGGGTGGTGCCCACGCGGGAGTAGAGGAGTTCGAGCGGCTGGTGGGGGGCGTGGGGGGCGGTGTGCGGCGCGTTGCTGGCGGCGTGTGGGCGGGCGGAGCTCACGTCGCCCATCACCACCGCCCCGGCGCCGTCGCCGAACAGGATGGCGGTGCCGCGGTCGGCGTAGTCGGTGATGCGGGTGAGCGTCTCCGCGCCGATCACCAGCACCCGCTGGTGCAGCCCCGAGCGCACGAACGCGGCCCCGGTGTGGGCGGCGAAGATGAAGCCGGCGCAGGCGGCGGAGAGGTCCATGCCGGCGGCGGTGCAGCCCCCGGGCTCAGCGGCCAGGCCGCGGATGATGAGGGCGGAGGCGGGGGGCACGGGGGCGTCGGGGGTCGCGGTCGCCAGCAGCACCAGGTCGATGTCGCAGGGGGAGAGCCCCGCGGCGTCCAGGGCCCGGCGGGCGGCGATGATGGCCAGGTCGCTGGTGGCCTGCTCGGGGGCGGCCACGTGGCGTGAGCGGATGCCGGTGCGTGGGAAGATCCACTCGTCGGTGGTGTCCAGCCCCATGGCCGCGAAGTCGCCGTTCATGATGGTGGCGGGCGGCAGGTAGTGGCCCACACCCAGGATGGCGGGGGTGATGGCCCGGGGCGGGCCGGGCTGCACGCCGCCGCTCCCGGCCGCGGCGGGCGGGCTGAGCGTGGGCGGGGCGATCGTGCGGGCGGCGGTCATCGGTTCGGAGCGCACTGTAGCAGGCGGGGTCCGAGCCCGCACCGCCCCTGCCTTACCCCGGGGCGACGGCGTTTGCAGCGGGCACGGCCAAGTCCAAAAAAGACCGCGGCCGCCGGGGAGGTGACGGCCGCGGGTCACGAAGAGAATCGCGGGCGGTAACAGAGGGGTTCGTTGGGGTTGAACCCGCCGCCCGACGAGAACGGGACCAGACACCAGGGACCTCACGGGCGCGTGAATCGACGCTGAACGGCCTGAGCCCCGGGATAAGCGGGCGCTAGTAACTCTTAGCCCTGCGACGTTTTTCAGCCCCTGCTCACCGCCGCCGCACATGAGGGCCGCAGGGATTCAAGGGTGGCTCACTGGTTGGCAGCGCGCCGCCGATAGCGTCTCTGTGCTCACGCAAGAGGGGCCTGAGCCAGGTGCGAGGCCCGACTGCATGGGAGCAAGGAGGCCAATCATGATGTTCGAGCACAACGAGCAAGGCCGCCTGGGGCGCGCCGGGCTGGAGGTCGGGGGCACCGAGGCCCAGGTGCGGGTGGGCGTGCAAAGTTCCGCGGGCACGCAGGCCGACGGCGCCACGGGGAGTGCGCCGGGGCGTGACGCCGGCGGGCAGGACGGTCGCGGGGACGGTCACGCCGGCGCCGGGCACGGCGGCGACGGGCACGGCGGCGACGGGCACGGCGGGCGGCAGCGCAAGCCCTATCACGTGCTGACCCGCGAGGACCGCAGCAAGGGCGGCACGCGCTCGGCTTCCATGCAGGGGCGCGACGAGTACGGCCAGTTCGCGGGGCGGCAACGCCAGCAGCAGAACCAGTCGCAGCAGCAGAGGACGTAACGGCACCAAGGCCCTGTGGAGGAGGGGCCGGACCGCCGCTCGTCCCGCCTGCACCCGATCCTGTGTGACGACGGCCCGGCCCCTCTCCCGGGGCGAAGGCGAAAGCGCTCCACCGCCGGGAGCGGCGATCGAGATCCTTTGCGGCGGCCCCGATCCCTCGCGGCGCGGCGGGCCCGTGCTCCCCCGCGCCGCGAGCGGCCGCCCTGTGTGTTGGCGAGCCGGCGAACGGGTGAGCCGGTCTGATGGTGAGGCGTGCCTCGCGTGCAATTGGGCTTGAGCTTCGGGAGGGGGGCCATGATCTAGTCAGTACCGGACGCGTGGACCGGATCATCAGGAAACCCCGGACCTCACACGAGGTCCTCTCAGAATGGAGTCTGCCATGGAACGCAATGAAGAGAACCGCCGGGATGAGCGTCGCGAGGAAAACCGCAAGGACGAGCGTCAGAACGAGCAGCAGAACGAGCGGCGCGAAGAGAACCGCAACGAGAACCGGCAGGAAAACCGCCAGGACAACAGGCAGGAGAACAAGCAGGACAGCAAGCGCTGACACACGCGACGCGCTGACACACCGCCCCCACGGGGCGTGAGTTGGTTCTGCACCAGCACGCCGTGGGCCCGCAGCCCGCGGCGTGTTTTCGTTGTGGCCCTTTCCGTTCTTTGTTCAAGGCATCAGGAGGTACGGACCATGGACGAGGCCGGGCGCGAACTGCTGGAACGGATTATCGCCTGCCCCTCCCCCACCGGCGACGAGCAGCAGCTCCAGCGCATGATCCGCGAGTACGCCTCCGAGTTCGCCGACGCCATCGAGCCCGACCTGCACGGCAACCTCGGCATCCTGCTCAACCCACGGGCCCCGCGCAAGGTCATGCTCGCGGCCCACTGCGACACCATCGGGTTCCTCGTGATGGACATTGGCGACGACGGCTTCATCCGCGTCGACCCCTTGGGCGGGGCCGATGAGCAGGCCGTGCCCGGCACGCGTGTGGTCATCCACGGCGAGCGCGGCGAGGTCCCGGGCATCTTCGGCAAGGTCGCCACGCACAACCAGGGCAGCAGTGAGCGCGAGAAGACCCCCAGCATCGCCGACGCGTGGATCGACATCGGCGCCACCAGCCGCGAGGACGCCGAGGAACTCGTCCGGATCGGCGACTACGTGACGTTCGAGGCCCGCGTGCAGGACCTCCGCAACGGGCGCGTCGCCGCACCCGGGCTCGACAACGGCGCCGGCCTCTGGACCATCCTCGAGGTCGCCCGCCGCTGCGCCCAGGAAGAGCTGGACATCGCCCTCTACTGCGTCAGCACCGTGCAGGAGGAGATCGGCTCGCGCGGGGCCGAGAGCGCGGCCAACCGCATCAGCCCAGTCATCGCGATCTCGGTAGACACCACGCTCGCGATCGACGACCCCGGCATGCCCAGCAAGCGCACCACGCCCAAGCTCGCACTTGGCAAGGGCCCGAGCATCTCGATGGGGCCCAATACCAACGTCGTTGTCGCCGACCTGCTGGTGGGGGCCGCCCGCGCCCGCGACCTCCCCTTCCAGCGCGAGCCCAACGCCGACGTAGAGAGCAACGACGCCAAGCCGCTGCAGGTGGGCGACGGGGGCGCCGCCGCGGCGTCCATCGGCATCCCCATCCGCAACATGCACACGCCCGTCGAGGTCATGAGCCTGTCGGACCTGGAGGCCACGGCCGACCTGCTCACCGAGTTCGTGCTGCGGCTGAAGGACGACACCGACCTGCTGCCCATCAACATGCACCGCAGCAGTGTGGCCTTCGCCGGCGGGCGGGGCAACCGATAGGCCGGTTCTGTGGCACAGTTGGGCCATGACCTTCCGCGACGGTGTCGAGCTGGTCGGGCTGGGCGTGGACGCAACCGGGGTACTCGTCATCCTCGCGGGCGCGGCCTTCGCGGGCGTGCGAGCGCTCCAACCGCCGCCGCCCGCCGTCACCAGGTATCGGCGCCTCCGTCAGGATCTCGGGCGGGCCATCCTGCTTGGGCTGGAACTGCTCGTGGCCGCCGACATCATCCGCACGGTCGCAGTGCCCCCGACCATGGAGGGGGTGCTCGTGCTCGGACTCATTGTGCTCATCCGAACCGTGCTGAGCTTCTCGCTGGAGGTGGAGCTGGAAGGCCGATGGCCGTGGGCACGGGGCGGAGGCATGGCGCCCACAAAATGAAAGAGGCCGCGCTCACACGCGGCCTCCTCTGGTGCTTCTAGCGACTCAAGCGGGAATCAGCCGATCACGGGCAGCTTCGGAGCCTCGGCCATCGGCCACAAGGCCGCAAAGATCGCCCCCGTGACCAGGCCGAACGCGATGCCGTCGATCAGGTTGGTCACGATCGCGCGGTTGGAGGTCTTGAACCAGATGTCGTTGGGCAGGCGCGAGAAGGTGTACGCCAGCACGCCGATGGTCCCGATGATGCGGAACACGTCCATCCGCGTGTGCCCGGGCTGGATCGCGAGCGTCGCCACGTACGCGATCAGGAAGCTGATGACGAGGTACACCAGCAGCGTGAGCACCATGTTCTTGCCCATGCTGAACGGGCCCCACACGTTGAGCGTGCCCGACGGCCCCTTCTCCCACTTGGCCTTGAACTCCGGCGTGTTGCAGTTCTTGCGGTCCCCGGGGTGCGGGAAGCTGTAGCTCCCCGGCGGGATCGAGCGCAGGTGCTCCAGCAGCGCGTCCTCATTGGGCAGGCCGATCGTGTCCTTCTGGTGGTGGCCGATCGCCATCCACGCCACCGCCGACGTGATCCACACCCCCGCCGCCGAGGCCACGATGGGCAGCCACAGCGACGTCAGCTGCTCGAGCGAATCCGAACCCGCGGCGGCAAGCGTCATGAAACCGGCAGACGAGAGGGAGTCCATGGTGTCTCCTTTTGGTTGAGGGGGACGCGATCGCGCATCCCCGATGGAGGGGTTCCTTGTAGCATCGGCCGAATATGCAGATTACCAGCAGTCCGTTTGGCCAAGGGCCACGGCATGGGCCGTAACCCAATCTCTCACGCCTTCTGCTTTCTCCTCCTCCGCGCCTCCGCGTCTCCGCGAGAGATTCCCTGCCTTTCGACTTGATGGCGCGGTCACACCAGCTTGAGCGCGAAGAACACCGCCGTGAAGGCGAGGTCGGCAATGACGATCGCCACCACGCATTGGACGACAGTGCCGGTGGTGGCCTTGCCCACCCCCGCAGCCCCGCCTGTGACGCGGAGGCCGTTGAGGCAGGCGATGATGCCGATGAGCAGGCCGAAGATCGTGCCCTTGGCCACGCCGGTGTAGAAGTCGACCTGCTTGGCCTGCTGGAGCAGGTTGGACATGAAGGTCGCGTGCGGGATGTCGAGCACGGCGACGGAGATGCCCAGGGCCGCGGCGATGGCGACGATGTCGGCGATCACGGCGAGGGCGGTCATCGCGATGATGGTGGCGAGGACGCGGGGGACGACGAGGAAGCGGACGGGGTTGAGGGCGTGGGCCTCGAGGGCCTCGACCTCTTCACCGACGACCATGGTGCCGATCTCGGCGGCGATGGAGGCGCCCGCAAACCCGGTGAGCACGATCGCGCCGATGAGCGGGCCGAGTTCACGGAGCACCGCCACGCCGATGATGTTTGCGACGAGCTCCTTCTGACCGAACTGATCAAGCGGCGGGGCGAGCTGGAAGGCGAGGATCAACCCCACGCAGCCGGAGACGAGGGCGACGATGAACACGCTCTTGACGCCCACGCGGACGATCTGGGCGACGATCGCGCGCCGGCCCAGGCGCGTGCGGCGCTGGATGATGGCGCGTCCGATCCAGCCGAGCATGTCGAGCAGGAGGAAGAAGGCCGCCCCGATCTGGTCGAGGGCGGCGAGGAACGTCGCGCCGATGAACTCAAGCGGAGCGAGCAGGACGCGGGCGAGGGGATTGGGTTGTGGCGTGTCGGGCACGGGTAGCTGCGGAACCGAAAGTGATCAGAAACCGTTCTATACGAGCCCCGAACGAAGTGAGCGGGAGTTTCCACCCGCGGCGCCTACAGAGTGACAGCTTCGTCAACGTTGTTCGTGATCTTGAACACCGTGTTCAGCCGTGCGATTTCGAACACCGCCCGCACCCGCTCGGTCAGCCCCGTGAGCACCAGCGGCGTCTGGTTTTTCTTGCTGATCTGCAGCCCCTCCACCAGCGTCGCCAGGCCGGGCGTTGCCATGTAGTTCACTCCCGCGAGGTCGATCACCAGCTTCCGGGGCTTCTTGTCGTAGGCGCTCTTGATCGCCTGCTGGAGCACAGGGGCCTCGTGGTAGCCGATCTCGCCCGCGGGCGAGAGGATGGTGACGCCGGAGCGGTCAGAGACGGTGACGTTCAGCGGGTCGCGGTCGGGCATGGGGACTTCTTTCGGCGGCTCGTCTCGGCCGCGTGTGCGTGTGGAAAGTGGACTAGCAGTCGCAGCTCTTGCACGGGTTGGGGGGCATGTTGGTGGCCGTGCCCTTGTCGGAGTTCTGTTTCTTGACCATGGTGAGGCGCATGCCGGTGTCGTGTCCGGGGCGCTTCTGGTAGCACACCTCGTCCATCACCTCGCGGATGATGTGCACGCCGAGCCCGCCGGGGCGGATGTCCTCGAGGTCGCGCCCCTTGATGCACTCGGGCTCTACCTGCCTGGCCTCGTCCTCGATGACGATCTCGACGCCAGTGACCTTCGCGTCGCCCCCACCCCTATTCGCAGCGAGCGGCGTCATGCGGAGCCAGATGCGGCCATCGAGCTTCTTGTCGTACCCGTGCTTCATCACGTTGACGATCGCCTCGTCCACCGCGAGTGCGATCTGCGAGGCGTGGGCGTCGGTGAAGCCCAGGCGCTTGGCAGAGAGGTTCATCATCTCGCGGACAGCGCAGAGGTAGATCGGATTGCTGACGAGCTCGAGGGAGAGGTCGGGGCGGGCGGAGGCTTGCCTGGTCATCTCGCCGCCTCCTTTGAAGTGGAGGAGTCGAGGAGTTGAGGAGTAGAGGAGAGTCTGGGCGCGGTATTGCCGTAATGCTGATGCACCCATTCCTGCCACCTGTCGGCGGCCTTCGCCCTCTCGTGCTCCGGCGCGGTGTACTCGTACCCCAGCCGCTCGCCGGTGATCTTCTCGAGGGCGTTGATGGCGAGCAGGCGGGTCGCGGGGTCGTCGCTGTCGAGCATGCGGACCAGGTCGGGCACCGCGGCCTGGTCATTCTTCGACGCGGCCTCCACGATCGCGGCGTTGCGGGCCGCGGGCTCGGCGGAGTCAAAGTCGGCGGTGATGGTTGGCCCGCAGGCGGTAACCCCCACGAGACCGGCGAAGGCCAAGCCGGCGCAGAGGGGCCACGGGATGAGTCGCGAGGTCCGTCTCACTTGCGGCCATTGTATGGATTGTGCTGGGGGCGTGCAGGGCGCGAGTAGTGGCAAAGTGGCGGAGTGGCAAAGTGGCAGAGTGATGGGACGCAAGCGTTCGACCGCGGCCTCCGACTGCCTTTCCACTTTGCCACTTCGCCACTTTGCCACTTTGCCACTCTGTGCCTTACGCTTCCCCTTCCCCCGCACCAATCCCGGCGAGCCCCCCATGAGCCCCAGCCCCCGCGTCCCCAACACCGCCACCAGCCCCGGCACCGGCTCGGCCCACGTGCCCCACGACGAGATCATCCCCATCCTGGACTTCGGCGGGCAGACGGTGCAGCTGATCGCACGCCGCGTGCGCGAGGCGGGCTGCTTCTCCATGCTGGTCTCCCCCACCATCACCGCGGCCGAGCTCCGCGCCATGAACCCCAAGGGCATCATCCTCTCGGGCGGCCCATCGAGCGTCTACGACAAGGGCGCCCCCACCTGCGACCCCGCGATCTACGAGCTGGGCATCCCCATCCTTGCCATCTGTTACGGCTGGCAGCTCACGGCGAAGCTGCTGGGCGGGAAGATCGAGGGCGGCGGCCACCGCGAGTTCGGCCGCGCCCACCTCGCCATGTCAGACACAAAGAACGCCCCCGTCCTCTTCAAGGGCATCCCCGACAAGACCACCGTGTGGATGTCCCACGGCGACTCCATCACCGCCATCCCCGAGTCCTTCCGCACCATCGCCGCCACGCCCACCAGCCCCTTCGCCGCGGTGCATGGGAAACTCAAGGGAGGCGCCGACCTCTACGGCGTGCTCTTCCACCCCGAGGTCACGCACACGCCCCACGGCAGCGACCTCATCCGCAACTTCGTCTTCGAGGTCTGCCGCGCCAAGGGCACGTGGAAGATGTCCGACTTCGCGGAGGTGGCCGCGGCCCGCGTGCGCGAGCAGGTCGGGAAGGGGCAGGTGATCTGCGGCCTCTCCGGCGGCGTCGACTCCTCCGTCGTGGCGGCGTTGCTGCACAAGGCCATCGGCGATCAGCTCCACTGCGTCTTCGTGGACACGGGCCTGCTCCGCTCCGGCGAACGCGAGCTCGTCGAGAGCACTTTCCGCGACCACTTCAAAATCGACCTGCACGTCGTGGACGCGGAGAAGGAGTTCCTCGCCGACCTCGCGGGCGTCACCGACCCGCAGGTCAAGCGCAAGCGCATCGGCCACCGCTTCATCGAGGTCTTCAAGGCCAAGGCCAAGGACATCGGCTTGGGTGCCTTTGGTGGCACCGGTCTCCCGACCGGTGTGCCTTCGAAGGGCAAGGACTCAAGGCACACCGGTCAGGAGACCGGTGCCACCATGAACCAAGCCACCTTTCTGGCCCAGGGCACCCTCTACCCCGACGTCATCGAGTCCGGCCACGGCCACTCCGGCCAGGCCGCGGGCATCAAACTGCATCACAACGTCGGCGGCCTGCCCGAGGATTTAGGCTTCCAGCTCGTCGAGCCCCTCCGCGACCTCTTCAAGGACGAAGTAAGAAAACTCGGCGCCGTGCTCGGCCTGCCCGACCAGCTCATCTGGCGGCACCCCTTCCCCGGCCCCGGCCTCGCGGTCCGCGTGCTGGGCGAAGTCACCAAGCCCAAGCTCGACGTGCTCCGCGCCTGCGACGAGATCCTCCTCGAGGAGATCGTGGCCAACAACCTCTACCGCACCACCAGCCAGGTCTTCGCCGTGCTGCTGCCGGTGCAGTCGGTGGGCGTCATGGGCGACGGCCGCACCTACGACAACGCCGTGGCCGTCCGCGCCGTCGAGACCCAGGACTTCATGTCCGCCGACTGGTCCCGCATCCCCTACGACGTCCTCGCCACCATCAGCAACCGCATCATCAACGAGGTCCGCGGCGTCAACCGCGTCGTCTACGACATCTCCAGCAAGCCGCCGGCGACGATTGAGTGGGAGTGAGCGAAAGCGGAAAGCGGAAGTCGGAAGGCGGAAGTCGGAGTAAAGACAACGAGCGCGCATGAACCACATCGATGGAAGACTTGGCTCCGGCGCGCTGCGCGACTCATCATCCCATTATGTCTTCTCGCTGCCGGACTCTGGCTCCTTAACTACACGCTCTACTGCTGGTGGAGCGCTTCACCGTCGCTGTACGGGCGTGGCACCGCCCAGGCCTGGTCACGCCGTGGTAACTACTTCTGCGGCATCTCGTCAGCAATTCTCGCGCTCGTGCCGTTCACAATCTGGCTTCTGCGGCCGCGTCGCTCACAGCCCGGTCATTGCCTCAACTGCAACTACTCGCTGGAGGGTCTCGCCAAGGCCGCCGCGTGCCCGGAATGCGGCAGACCGCTTTAGAGCAAGTCATCGCGCCCCCGCCGTGGACGCGGCGCACGGCCTTAGCCGGGGGTGGCGCTTCGACACCCCCCGGAAACGCAAAAGCCCAGGGATCATGATCCCTGGGCTCTGGGTGCTGCGATGACAAACAATCTCACGCCGCCATCTTGCCGTTCACGCCTTCCGTCATCCCGGTGATGGCGAAGTTGCCGCCGCCGTCGATGCCGAACTGGAGGGTGAAGGGGGCAGAGGTCGGGCCGAGCACGTTGCCGCGCTGGGCCTGGACGGTGTAGACGGCCCCGCCGCTGGCGGACGGGATCGAGTTGTCCGTGTAGCTGCGGCTGCCGGTGAGGGCGACCTGCGTGAACTGCGTCGCGTTGAGCAGCTTGCGCCGCACGACGTACACCGTGCCCTGGGTGCCCACGGGGTTCTTGCACTTCCAGCTGATCTTGACCGAGCCGTCCTCGTTGAGCGTGGCGCGGAACAAGCCGGGCAGGCCGGGAGGGCCGGCTTCGCTGGGAACGGTGGGCGGGAGCAGCTCGGCGGTGTTATACACCTCCTGCGGGTCCGCGGAGTTGGCCGCGAAGATGTCAATGAGCTCGACGGTCTGGGTCATGACCTGGTTGAGCGTGCGGAACTTCTCGTTGGCGTTGGCGGTCGCGGTCTTGAGCGCCTGCTTGAGCATGCTGATGCTGTCGAGCGCGTCGCCGGCGTCGGTCACCGCCTGCGTATACGCGGCGGCTTGCGTGGGACTGAGGCCCACAGCGGCAGGTGCCGTCGTGAACGGCCCGACGTGGTCCTTGGCGAACCCATAAAACTTGTTGCGAGGCGAGCGAACGATTCTCATTTCAAGGCTCCTTCGATGAACACGGTTCTTCGAGAAGGGCCTTGGCAACCGCCGCGGCCCCCCACTTCCGTCGCACGTTGCGACGCTCATGTCATCGGGAACCGGGGGGGCCTCCATAACTCCACCTGCCGCGAATCCTGGATTTTGCTCCGGAGGTATTGGAGTCAGGCTCTGGAGCACCCGAAAGCCGTTCTTAGCGGACGCGGAGGCGTCGCAAGCACCCGCAAAGTGCGCCGTTCGACCACAAAAGTCTCCAAACCCACCACCGTTTGCTCGCTTTCGACCACGAACCGCGCGCTTTTGACCACCGTTTTCAGTCTTCCGTGGTCAAAGCGGAGCCATCGCACCACCGTTTGCTCACTTTTGACCACGAACGGCGCGCGTTTGACCACAAATGCGAGCAAACCGTGGTGCGTTTGCCCGCGTTTGACCACGAAGGGGAGAAAACGGTGGTGCGTTCGCAGCCTTGAGCACCGGCGCCTTGAGCACCGGAGGTGCGCGCAGCCGGTAGCCCAGGGCGTGAGCCCTGGGTGACGTGCGCGGCGCACGCCCGAGCCCCGGAGGGGCGGCACCACGCCTCGACATAGAACGCGTGCCGCCCCGTCCGGGGCTCAAAGGCAAAGAAGAAGAGGGGGGTTGTGCCGCCCGCGTACCCAGGGCTCACGCCCTGGGCTACCGGCTCCCCGCGGCTCCGCCGCTCAGGAGGTGCGGGCCCGTCGTCGCGAGCGCTCCGTGCCGTGGGTGCCATCAACCGCCGCGGCCGGTGACGCCGGAACACACCCGCGGCGTCGATCCGCGGCGCAATGATGGTTTGGCGGCGACCAGTTCAGCCAGTCGATCTCAACGGCCCCGCCCTCGATACGATCAGCCCTGATGCCCACGTCGGATTGCGAAATCCTCAAGACCTTCCCATGCGCCTGCGCGTCGGGCGATCGTTGCGCCGTGGCCTCGGCACATGCGAGATTGAGAGAGGCGCATCGCCATTGGCACGAGGCGCTGCATCGCTACAGCGACTTGGACGGAATGCGAACCTACCTGAATGGAACTGTTCAGGCTCTTAGGAATGTCACGTTCACGCTACAGGCGGCGAAGTCGCGAATACCCGGTTTCGACGCCTGGTACGCAGAATGGCAAGAGGAGTACCGCAAAGACCCCGTGATGCGCTGGGCCGTAAACTCAAGGAACAGGATCGTCAAGGACGCCGATCTTGAGACTCGCAGCGTGGCCAAGGTCGACGTGGTCGGGTCAGCTGACGGCGAGATAGTCATGGAAGTAGAGGCGGCGCCTTCCGTCTCTAACAGAGCGCTCGCAGCCGCCCTTATGCGCAAGCTGCGTCCAACCGAGAATCTCCTCCGTGGCGGGCTGCTAAGAGTCGAGCGTCGTTGGGTAGACTCGAATCTCCCAGAAGTGGAAGTGCTCGATGCGCTTGCGCACGTCTTCGGCCGTCTCGCAGCTCTGTTGATTGATTGCCATCGAGTTCTCCGGCTCGACGAGGACTGCCGTTGGCTCCCTCACGATCGCGGCGAGGCCGCAGGTCCCAGGCAGAAGATGATGCCGCCTTGCATGATCGCGTTCGAGGACAGACGCAGCGCATGGTTGCGGATGTTGGATGGTTCTCAGGTCGAGATCCAAATCAACCAAGTGCGGCTCGATCCAGCAGGAGAGGAGCGAGCGCGAACACGCTACCGAGAGGACAGTCGCGAGACTTTCCGCCTCGCTGTCCTCGCCTCGACTCTCGAGGAAAGGGCGGGACATCTCTTGGCAGTCGCCAAGATGTTCATGGAGACCGATGGCTTCTACGTCCCGATGGCGTTCCTGTTCAGGGGCCCTGAACTCCTATGGCAAGGAGTGCTTCACTTCCCTAACAATGCCTTCAAGCACCTCCAATGGGACAACTTGCGGCGGCAGGTCCTGCGGACGGGTGCCACGGAGATTGCCGTGGTTTCTGAGGGATGGAAAGCTTCGCTGAATCCAAAGGTTCCGGATTTACGAGCAGAGGATGCGCCAGATCGGCGAGAGACTCTCTCCGTTGACATTCTGAACTCTAAAGGTGAGAGCTTCACGCTGTTGTCCATGGTCGAACGAGTGGATGGAAAGGCCGTGGTTCGCCCACCCGAGAAGCTGGAGATGATGGGCTATTACCTGGACCCGGTGAGGCAAGCATGGGGTCTTCCACCTACGCCCGAGCAATCGCCAACGTGACTAGCGCGGGGGCTGCACCCCCGGCATCCCCTGCCCACGGGGCGGTGTCCGGCTCCGACTTCCGACTTCCCACTTCCGACTTTCCTACCATTCCCCTTTGGCCCGGACCCTGCCTTCGGACCCCCATAGGACTGAGGACGTACGCCGCCCATGACCGCCACCCCCACCGCTCCCGCTCGCCCCCCACAACTCCCCGCCCACAACTTCCCGGGCCTGCCCGACTTCTCTAAACCCCTGCCCCCGAGGGAGGGTGACCGGCTCATCCAGTTCCGCGAGGCGCTGCGCGAGGCCCTGTCCGAGGAGATGCGGCGGGACCAGCGGATCTTCCTCATGGGCGAGGAGGTGGCGGAGTACAACGGGGCGTACAAGGTGAGCCAGGGGATGCTCGACGAGTTTGGCCCCAAGCGGATCATCGACGCCCCCATCAGCGAGAACGGGTTCGCGGGGCTGGCGGTGGGCGCGGCGATGTACGGGCTCAAGCCGGTGATCGAGTTCATGTCGTGGTCGTTCTCGCTGGTCGCGGCCGACCAGATCCTCAACAACGTGCCCAAGATGCTGTACATGAGCGGCGGCCAGTGGGGCTGCGGCGTGGTGTTCCGCGGCAACGACGGCGCGGGCGGGCAGCTGGGCTCGACGCACAGCTGGACGGTGGAGGGGCTGTACTCCAACGTGCCGGGCGTGAAGATCGTGATCCCGAGCAACCCGTACGACGCGAAGGGGCTGCTGAAGACGGCCCTGCGCGAGCTGGACCCGGTGTTCTTCCTCGAGTCCGAGCGCATGCTGGGCGACAAGGCCCACGTGCCCCAAGAGGAGTACTACATCCCCTTCGGGCAGGCGTACCTGGCCCGCGAGGGCTCGGACTGCACGGTGGTGTCTTTCGGGCGGCCGGTGAATTTTTGTATTGAGGCCGCGGACGAGCTCGCCAAGGAGGGGATTACCTGCGATGTGCTGGACATGCGGACCATCCGGCCCCTGGACATTGACTCTGTTCTCGAGAGCCTGAGCAAGACGGGGCGGATCGTCGTCGTCGACCAGTGCTGGCCCTTCGCCAGCGTGGCCAGCGAGGTGGTGACGCAGGTGATCGAGCGCGGGTTTGATCTGCTGGACGCGGAGCCCGTGCGCGTGAACAGCGCGGACGTGCCCACGCCCTACGCCAAGAACCTGGAGGCGGAGTACCTGCCCAACAAGGGGCGGATCATGGCGGCGGTGCGGAGGACGCTGGGGCGGTGAGGCAAGTAGGCTGGTCGTGAAGGAGGCCAGGGCATGGATGTGGCAGCGATCCGACGGTTCGTGTACGAGCACCCCCAGGGTGTCGTAATCCGCATGATCGATGGGACCGAGTACCAGATCCCGCACCGTGACTGGGTGTGGTTCACCCCGGCGATCCGCCCAGACGAAGAGAAGCCCTCCAATCCATCAAAGACGTCGTTCTATATCGCCTTCGAGGGCTATCCCAAGATGATCAACGCACTGCTCGTCAAAGAGGTCTACCCGATGCAGCGGAACGAATCGCCCGCGGCGTAACGCGGCGCTTCGCGGCCTCAACCACATGCCACCAGTTCACCTGCCTCGCAGCACGCCTCGGAGTTCGCTCGAATGCCCATCGAAATGACCATGCCCCGCCTGTCCGACACCATGCAGCAGGGCACGATCGTCAAGTGGAACGTGAAGGAAGGCCAGAAGGTCAAGTCCGGCGACGTGGTCGCGGACATCGAGACCGACAAGGCCACCATGGAGCTGCAGAGCTTCGACGACGGAACCGTCGCCAGGCTGGCCGTGGCCGAGGGGCAGGCGGTGCCGGTGGGCACGCTGATCATGGTCCTCGCGGGCGCGGGCGAGAGCGTGGACGCGGCCCGGTCGGCGGGTGGGGCCGGCGCCGGCAAGGGCGGCGCGGCCAAGGACGCCCCCGCGAGCAGCGGCAAGCGGGCGAGCGTTGAGGGCGAGCACGGCATGAGCCGCCCTGCGGGCACGAGCACCACAGCAGTGATCGAACGCAGCGATGCCTCGCGCCAGACCTCGGGCACACAGGCAAACGGGCGTCACGGCGCTCCGAGCGCGGGCGGGTTTGATGGGCACGGCGGCGGCGGTAGCGGGCGCGGTGGCCGCGTGTTCGCGTCGCCGCTTGCGAAGAAGATCGCCGAGGAGTCGGGCGTGGACCTCTCCGGGCTCCAGGGCTCCGGGCCCGGTGGTCGCATCATCCGGCGCGACGTGGAAGACGCGATGAGCTCGGGAGGCGGCGGCCGCGGTGCGGCCGGCCACACACAGCAGATCGAGCCCAAGCGCAGCACGCCGGCCCCGGTGCCCGCCGCGGGCGCCACACTCGAGGGCCGTACGGTGCCGCTCTCCAACATGCGGCGCGTCATCGCCAGCCGCCTCCAGGAATCCAAGCAGACCATCCCCCACTACCAGGTCACGGTCGATGTGGACATGGACGCGCTGATGTCGCTCCGCGGCCAGCTCAACGAGCAGCTCGCCGGCCAGGGCGTGAAGCTCAGCGTCAACGACTTCCTCGTCAAGGCCGTGGCCCTTGCGATGCACCAGCACCCGTACGTCAACAGCCGCTGGAATGGTGGCACCGGTCTCCCGACCGGTGCGGGGGGAAAGACCGGTCAGGAGACCGGTCCCACCATCGAGATCATCTCCGACGTCAACGTCGGCATCGCCATTGCCCTGTCCGAAGAACGCGGCGGCGGCCTGCTCGTCGCCACGCTCCGCAACGCCGACAACCTCGGCCTGCGGCAGATCTCCGCCCAGTCCAAGCAGCTGGCCGACAAGGCCCGCAGCAAGGGCCTCAGCCCCCAGGAGATGAGCGACTCGACGTTCACCATCAGCAACCTGGGCATGTTCGGCGTGTCGCACTTCAACGCCATCATCAACCCGCCCAACGTCGCCATCCTCGCCGTGGGCGCCGCCGTCCAGAAGCCGGTGGTCAAGAACGGCCAGGTCGTGCCGGGCTATGTGATGTCGATGACGATGTCATCGGACCACCGCGTGGTGGACGGCGCCATGGCGGCCGCTTACCTCGCAACCGTGCGCGAACTTCTGGAAAAGCCGGCGACGCTGCTGGTGTGAAATGGACGTCGGCCAGGTAGGGATCGATGAAGCCTTTCTACCTGCGCAACGGCCGCTACTGGACCTTGATCTGTCAGCGTGCAACCGTCCGTTTGCTGATCACCGGCATCGTTGTGCTCGCTGTTCTCATCCCGTTGATGTTCGTAGACCGGCTGCTTCCGGTCCTCGACGCGGTCGACGAGTACGTCTGGTACGGCGCGCTGCCTGGTGGCTACGTGTTCTACTGCTGGCGCGAGGTCAAGCGTCTGAAACGCCTTGGCTACCGCGTCTGTTTCGACTGCGGGTACGAGCTCGGCCAACTCCCTGATCGCGGGCGCTGCCCAGAGTGCGGCGGTACGTACGACATCGGGGCCATGCGCGCGGAGTTTGAGGACTGATGCCCCTCACTACCCCGGCAGCCGCACCACAAAGTCCGTCCCCCGCCCCACCTCCGTGTGCACATCAATCCGCCCCCCCTGCGCCTCGATCAACCGGCGGGTCGTGGGCAATCCGAGCCCCGTCCCCCCGCTCTTGGTCGTGAAGTACGGCGTGAAGATCTTCTCCATCACCTCCGGCGCGATCCCCGGCCCAGTGTCGATCACATGCAGCACGTTGCTCGCACGCCCGTCCCGCCCCACCTCCCGCACCGTCCGCAGGATCAGCTCCCGCGGCCCGTCCTTCACACCGCTCATCGCCTGCACCGCGTTGAGCATCAGGTTCAGCACTGCCTGCTTCACGTGCTGCACGTCGATCCGCCCCACCAGCGGCGTCGGTGAAAGTTCGGTCCGCAGCCGCACCCCCTGCTGCTGCGCCTGCGGTTGGAAGAAGTCGCACAGCTCGTCAACGACCTTGTTGAGGTCCGCGTCGCTGAGGTCCAGGCGGATCTCGCCCGCGAAGGAAAGGAAGTCCGACAGGATCCCGCGCAGCCGCTCCACCTCGCGCCGCAGCGACGACAGCCGGCGCGTCAGCCGCTGCTTGGAATCCTGATCAACGCCCTCGAGCTCCTCCACGCCCTCCTGGAGCAGCTGCGCGTTGAGCCCGATCGTGGACAGCGGGTTCTTGATTTCATGGGCGAGGCCGCCGGTCATGGCGCCGACCTCGGCTAGCCGCTCGGCGCTCCGCGCCCGGCGCTCGGCCTCCCGAAGGCGCTCCATCGCCCGGCGCGACTGCCACCGCGCGGCGACCGCCGCCGCGACGGCGCCCACGCCGACCCCGCCCAGGAATGCCAGGCCCCAGTGCACGGGCAGAGTATCCGCGCCCAACCGGCAGAAGCCAAGTTGGTGGCGCCGCGCAACACTCGGACCTGGACCGGTCCCGGACCGGTCACACCGGCCGCTGCCGAACCGTCCGCGAGTACCCGCGCTTGGCGCCGGCCACGCCCTTCAGGCCGGCGCCGGTGGTCTCCACCACTTCCACGCGGTGAACGCGGGTGGCCTTCCACCCCTTGTCCGTCTTCACCGCGTCGTAGCTCACCGAGGCCCCGTCCTTCAGCACGCGGAACCCATCACCCTGGATGACGGTGTAGTGCGTGAAGATGTCCTGCCCCTCGGGTCCGACGATGAAGCCGAACCCCTTCCGGGGGTCGAACCACTTCACCACGCCCTCAACGCCCTCGATCGACCGGCTGTGTCCTTCCATTGCCAACTCCCCGCAATAAGCAACCGCGGGGTCCGCCGCTGCATCCTGCACCCCCAAGTTGTCACCGCTCACCACCGAGAGGCGCAACGGCCCCTCGGGGTGACGGTCATGAGCAGGCTGCACGCATGTACACAGGACCCAGCACCCGGCCGCCTCTTCCCCACGAACAGACGGCCCGGTGGATCGCCCAGATTACCGGTCCTCCGCTCCGGGGGTCAAGGGAAATAAATCGATTGCGGACCTGAAGCACGAAAAAGCCCTCCGGCTCGGGCCGGAGGGCTCATTTATGCGCTCAGAATGCCAATTCAGCTTCAGACCTGGGGCTGGGGCTGCTGCTTGGACCGGTTTTCTTCCACAATCACGGCCTTGCGGCTCAGCTTGATGCGGCCCTGGTCGTCCACGTTGATGACCTTCACCTTCACCACGTCGCCCAGCTTGACGACCTCGCTCACGCTCTTCACGTAACCCTCGGCCAGCTCGGAGATGTGGCACATGCCGTCGGTGCCGGGGGCGAGCTCGATGAAGGCGCCGAAGTCCTTCATGCTCACCACCTTGCCGGTGTAGACCGTGCCGACCTTGATCTCTTCGCAGAGCGCCTCGATCTCGGCGCGGGCGCCCTCAATCGTCTCGGCATTGAGACCCGCTAGCTGGACGGTGCCATCGTCCTCGACGTCGATGGTGACGCCGTACTTGTCCTGCAGGCCGCGGATCATCTTGCCGCCCGGCCCGATGAGCTTGCCGATCTTCTCGGGGTCGATGTGGATGGTGATGAGGCGCGGTGCGAGGGGGCTGATCGTCGTGCGCGGGGCGGCGATGATCTGCTCCATCGTCTCGATGATGTCCAAGCGGCCCTTCTTGGCCTGCTCAAAGATGCGCTCGATCTGCGACAGCACGAGGCCGCGGGTCTTGAGGTCCAGCTGGATGCCAGTGATGCCCTCACGGGTGCCCGACACCTTGAAGTCCATGTCGCCGAAGAAGTCCTCCTCGCCGATGATGTCGGTGACGAAGATCTCGTTCTGGTCGTTGTCATCGGCGAAGCGGCCGACGGAGATGCCGGCGCACGTCGCCCGGATCGGCACGCCCGCGTCCATCAGGGCCAGGCAGCCGCCGCACACGCTGGCCATCGACGACGAGCCGTTGGACTCGGTGATGTCGCTGACCACGCGGATCGTGTAGGGGAACTCCTCCGGGCTGGGCAGGATGGCCATCAGGCTGCGCTCGGCGAGAGCGCCGTGGCCGATCTCGCGCCGTCCGGGCCCGGTGATGCGCTTCACCTCGCCCGTAGAGAAGGGCGGGAAGTTGTAGTGCAGGGTGAACTTCTTGCTGTACTCGGCGATGAGGCCGTCGATGATCTGCTCGTCTTTGGCGGTGCCGAGGGTGACGCTCACGAGGCTCTGCGTCTCGCCGCGCTGGAACAGGGCCGAGCCGTGCGTGCGGGCGAAGATGCCCACCGCGCCGCCGATGGGGCGGATCTCGGTGGGGCCGCGCCCGTCGGCGCGGATGCGGTCCTTGACGATCAGGCGGCGGGTGATCTTCTCCTCCAGCCGCTTGAAGGCCTCCTTGGCCATGTTGCGAGCCTTGAGGGAGGTTGCGTAGGCCTCGTAGGTCGTGCCCATCGCGAGCGGGAAGTGGGTGTCGAGCATCTCCTTGCGGAGCTTGTCCACCGCGTCGCCGCGCTCGTGCTTCTTCTTGATCTGGCGGGCCTGCGTCAGCGGGCCCTCGACCAGGCTGCGCACCTTCTCGGTGATCTCGGGGCTGGGCAGGTGGAGCTCGCCCTGCACCTTGGGCTTGCCGGCCTTGCTGTGGAGCTGGCTGATGAGCTCGAGCACGTCCTTGATGTACGTGTAGCCGAAGTCGAGCGCGCCGAGCACGCCCTTCTCATCAACCTCCGCGGCCCCGACCTCGATCATGTTGAGGCCGTCCTTGTGGCCGGCGACTACCACGTCCATGTCGCTGAAGTCCATCTGCGACACGGTGGGGTTGATCACGTACCGGGGGCCGTCGTCGGTGTGGATGCGGCCAACGCGCACGGTGGCGGTCGGGCCTTCGAAGGGGATGTCGGAGATGGCAAGCGCGGCGGACGCGGCGGTGCCCGCGAGCACGTCGCTGTCGTTCTCGCCGTCGTGGCTCATCACGAAAACCTGGACCTGCACCTCATCGAGGAACCCGTCGGGGAAGAGCGGCCGCATCGGGCGGTCGATCATCCGCATCGTCAGGATTTCCTTCTCGTTGGGCGCGCCCTCACGCTTGCGGAAGCCGCCGGGGAACTTGCCCGCCGCCGAGGTCTTCTCGCGGTAATCAACGGTGAGGGGGAAGAAGTCGATGCCCTCGCGCGGGCTGCTGCGGACCACCGCGGCGAGCACCGAGGTGCCGCCGTAGGTCGCCATCACGCACGCGTTGGCGAGTTTGCCAACCGAGCCGGTCTCGAGGATCAGCGTGCGGCCGCCGATCTCACGCTCGACGCGGATGGGGGTCTGGAGGGGAGCGAGTTGTGCCATTGGGAAAATCCTTGGAGTTGGCCCCGCGTCTGCGGGGGGAGCGGCGGGCCCGATTGCCCTTGGCCGCGATGCCTGGGATAACCGCCCAGACTCTCCAAGAACCTCTGAGAGGCAGAGGCAGGGCTCAGATTGAGCACTGGTCAGGAGACCAGTGCCACCTTCTGAATCCTGCCCACTGCCACTCCGCTCTTGGAGCGACCGGGACGGTGTGACCTGAAACGAAAACGGCCCGGGACACTTCTGTCCCGGGCCGCGTTATTACTTGCGGAGGCCCAGCTTGGTGATCAGCCCCTGGTACCCCGCCGGATTCGTGCGGGCGAGGTACTTCAGCAGCCGGTTGCGCTTGCCCACCATCAGGAGCAGGCCGCGCCGGCTGTGGTGGTCCTTGTCGTTGCCCTTGAGGTGGTCGGCAACCGCGGCGATCTTCGCCGTCAGCATGGCGACCTGGACTTCGGGCGAGCCGGAGTCGGTGTCGTGGCGGCGGTGCTTGGAGGCGATCGACTTGCGTTCTTCAGCGAGGAGGGCCATCGGTGTTCCTGGTCTTCAAAGTGATGTGGGCCACAAGGGTAGCCGCCCCCCGTGCGCCGATCAATGGCGAGTGAGGACGCCTGAACCTCGGCGTCGGTGCTGCCAGAGACCAACCATAGGCGTGATCAGCGGGGGCAAATTCTGCCGAAATACCCCATCCTCGGCTACCTTAGTGAGCCCCAACGCCGTCCACACGGCCCACCCCCACCCATGCCAACCGTCACCCCCACCCCCACGCCCACCACGCCCCCGGCCGCCCCCACTACTGGCGGCCCCTCCATCGCCAACCGGGTGCGGACGCTCAAACCCTCGGTCACGGTCGCGTTTATGAACCGGGCCAAGGCCATGCAGCGCGAGGGGATCGACGTTCTGTCCTTCGCCGCGGGCGAGCCGGACTTTGACACGCCGCACGTGGTGAAGGAGGCGGCGGAGGCGGCCCTCGAGAAGGGGATGACCAAGTACACCCCCACCTTCGGTGACCCTGAGACCCGCCAGGCGATCGCGGACAAGCTCATCCGCGAGAACGGCATCCAGACCTCCGCCGACCTCATCGCGATCTCCCCGGGCGGGAAGGCCGCGCTGTACGTGGCCCTGCACTGCCTCTTCGACACGCCGCGGGCGGGGGAGGCGCCGATGGAGTGCCTGCTGCCAGTGCCCGCCTGGGTGAGCTACGCCCCGATCGCCGAGCTCGCGGGCGCCAAAGTGGTCGAGCTTCCCACCAGCCCCGAGACCGACTTCAAGATCACGCCCGAGCAGCTCCGACGCGCCATCACCCCCCGCACGCGCCTGTTCATTATCAACTCGCCCAGCAACCCCTGTGGGACGATGTACTCGCCGGATGAGGTCCGCGCCCTTGCGGCGGTGCTCGCAGAGGCCGCCCGCACCACCGCGCCCGAGCTCGTCGTGCTGAGCGATGAGTTGTACGAGAAGATCACCTACGGCGGCATCGCGCACTGCTCCATCGGCAGCATCCCCGAGATCGCCGAGCGGACGCTGACCATCAATGGGTTGTCGAAGGCCTACGCGATGACGGGGTGGCGCATCGGCTACCTCGCGGGCGTGGGGGGCTTCGGCAGGAAGTTCATCGCCGCAATGCAGACGCTCCAGGGCCAGATCACCACCAACATCACCAGCTTCACCTACCCGGCGATCCGGGCAGCCCTCACCCGCACCGCCGACGATGTCGAGCGCATGCGCCAGGCGTTCGCCGGGCGGGCCGCGGTCATCTCGCGCCGCATCGCCGCCATCCCCGGCCTCAAGACGGCCATGCCAACCGGGGCCTTCTACGTGTTCCCCGAGGTGTCGGCCTACTTCGGCAAGACCAGCCCCAAGGGCCGCCGCATTGATTCCGCGATGTCGCTGTGCGAAGCCCTCCTCGAAGAGGCCCACGTCGCCTTCGTCCCCGGGGACGACTTCGGCGGCTGCGGCAAGGACCACGTCCGCATCAGCTTCGCGTGCAGCGAAGAGCAGATCGAGAAGGGCATGGACCGGTTTGAGGCGTTCCTGAACTCTTTGAACTAGGTCAAGCAACTATGCGGACAGCACGAGCGGGGTCGAGAGCGTCAAAGAAGACGCGAACGTTCAACACGCGTATGTGCGTTGATGGGCCGGACATCGGCTTCAAGCTGCGGGTGTTCAAGCGCGAGGCCCGCGGGAGGCACTCGCCACGCCTGACGGTGAAGTGCGGATGCTGCAAGGAGTCCGTCGAGATCTACTACGGAGACGACACGCTGGAGATCAACGGAGTCTTCGCGTCCGTCGATGAGTGGCGACGCCTGCTCGCCCCCCTTCTGAGGGGCGACAAGCCCATGCCCTGATCGCCGGTTCCGTTCAGATCGGCTGGAATTCCCCGTAGTTCAGGTATGCTGGGGCTCTACCTGAACCACGGGGGCCCTCCATGTCCGCCAAGAGCTACACGTCCAACACGCAGAACGCGCCGGGAGCAATCGCTGAGCTCGTCAGCCTCGCCCGCGCCTCCCGTCTGGTTAAGCAGAAGGTGGCGATCGACGCCGCCAACATGATCAAGCACTGCAAGCACGCTGCGAGCGTGTACCAGGAGCTGACCGGTCAGCCTCTCCGCGGCAAGCAGTGCATGGAGATCGGCGCGGGACAGACGCTCGCCGTCGCGACGTGGTTCGCCGAGCACAACGAGGTCACCGCCACCGATCTCGACGTCTACGCCGGCGGGTGGAATCCCGGTCCTTACCTTGAGGTGCTGCGTACCAACGGCCCCAAGCGACTGCTCAAGACCATCGGCCGGCGCGCCCTGGGCCTGAACCGCCGCTACATGGACGAGGTCCAGCGGCAGATGGGCGTGGCCCGGCTCCCCCGTCCGAAGTTCAAGCAGATGGACGCGACGGAGATGTCGTTCCCCGACGCGAGCTTCGACTTCATCTATTCCTTCAACACGTTCGAGCACATCCCCGACCCGCGGGCCGTGGTCCGCGAAGCGGTGCGCGTGCTCCGCCCCGGCGGCGTGTTCTTCACCAACCTCCACCTCTACACCAGCGACACCGGCTGCCACGACCTCCGCATCATCCGCGGCGAGCACGACGGCATCCCCTACTGGCCGCACCTCCGCCCCGAGTCCGCCCACCTCGTGCAGAACCCCTCGTACCTCAACAAGATCTCGCTCGCAGAATGGCACCAGATCTTCGCGGAGATCGGCCCCTGCAAGGTGGAGTACTTCCGTGACGAGGCCTGCCGGGCCGAGCTGCTCAAGGCCCGCCAGTCCGGCTCGCTCGCTGAGTACAGCGACGACGAGTTGATGATCAAGAACATCAACTTCACATATCGGAAGGTGTTGGCTTCGTAGTGAAGACCCGCCCGCCGCAGACCACCAGGTCCACCGGGTTCCCGCCCAGCTCATAGGCCAGCGCCCGCTCGTCCTTGTGCCGCAGCAGGATCAGGTCCGCCCGCGCTCCGTGCGCGATCACTCCGCGGTCCGGCAGCCCCAGCACGGCCGCCGCGTTCACCGTCGCCGCCGCAATCGCCTGCGCCGCGCTCAGCCCGCAGTGCCGCACCGCCGCCGCGATTGCCATCGGCATCGAGCTCGTCGGCGCCGAGCCCGGGTTGCTGTTGGTCGCGATGGCCACAGCCCCTCCAGCCTCGACGACCGCCTTGAGGTTCGGGTAGCGCCCGTCCAGATGCATTCCGCACACCGGCAGCCCCACGCCGATCGTGCGCGAGGCCGCGAGCGCCCGCAGGTCCTCGGGCGTCGAGGCCTCCAGGTGGTCCACGCTCCGCGCCCCCAGCTCGATGCACTGCCGCACGAAGCCCAGCGAGTTGAACTGGTCCGCGTGCGCCCGCACCGGGCACCCCGCCGCCATGGCCGCCTTCAGCAGCGCCGCGGCGTCATCAACGGACCAGGACGACGCCTCGCAGAACACATCCACCGGGATGTGCGGGAACTCCCGCACAACGGCCGGCAACGTTTCGCTGATCACCCGCTCGACGAACCGCGGGTCGTCCGGCTCCACCGCATGCCCCAGCAGCGCCGTCTGCACGACCGTCCCCGCCCACACCTTGGCGGCCTCGCGCGTGGCCCGCAGCATCTTCAGCTCGTGCTCGGTGGACAGGCCATAACCGCTCTTGACTTCGACAGTCGTTGTGCCCTGCAGGATGAAGTCGTGCAGGTGCGCCAGCGTCTGGTCGCGCAGCTGCATCTGCGACACCCCACGCACGGCCCGCACCGTCGACATGATCCCCCCGCCCTTGGCGAGGATGTCCAGGTACGTCGCACCCGCGAGCTTCTGCTCCCACTCATCGATCCGTGAGCCCGTCCAGCACGCGTGCGTGTGGCAGTCGATGAACGCGGGCATGAGCACCCGCCCCGCCGCCTCCACCACGTGCACGCCGGGGTCCGTCGGCCCAGCCCCCGGCGCGAACACGTGCGACACCACCCCGTTCTCGACCAGCACGTCCGCCGAAGCGATCACCCCCAGCTCGCCCAGGTCCTTCCCGCGCCGAGGCCGCGGCCCCTTCGCCAGCGTCAGCACCCGCGCATGCGTGAACAGGATCCGCGCCATCAGTGCCTCTCCGCAAAGCCCCGCAGGAATGTGAGCAGCAGGTGCGCCGCAACGCGCGCCGTCCGCCCCGTCTCGTCCACCGCCGGGTTGAGCTCCATGATGTCAAAGCACCGCACCCGCTCGCTCCGCCCCGCCCCGTACACCCACGCCTCCGCCTGCGCCACGCTCCACCCCGAGGGGTTCATCGCCGACACCCCCGGCGCGCACGAAGAGTCCAGCACGTCCACGTCGAAGCTCACGAAGCAGTTGCCCAGCGCCGGCATGTGCATCGGCCCGCCCTGCTGCTGGTGCGCCTTGTGGCTGTGGATGCGCCCGCCGTGGGCCTTGAACCACTCCACGTGCTCGCGCGTGTTGGCGAAGGGGCTGAGCCCGAAGACGTGCAGCTCGCGCACGCCGCACTGCTCCACCAGGCTGCGGAACGGCATCCCGGACCCCACCGTGTCGCGCACGTCCAGGTGCGCGTCGAAGTACACGCCGGCCATTGGCGGGACCTTGCCCTCGGTCCCCTTCTTCTCGTGCTCGATCACCGCCCGCACGAACGGGAAGGTCAGGTCGTGCCCGCCCCCGATCGCGATCGGCAGCAGTTTGTGGGCCAGGATCGCCGCGGTCGCCTCCGTCACCCGCTGGTGCGTCTCGTGGATGTCCTTGCCCGGCGTGACATCCCCCGCATCGAACACGCCCGGCCACCTAAAGCCATCCGGCTCCGCGACGCCGTACGCCGCGAGCGCCTGCCGTACTGCCCTCGGCCCCCCCGCCGCCCCGGGCCGCCCGTTGTTCAGCCGCACCCCCTCATCATCGGGCAGCCCAATCAGGGCCACGCGGCAGCCGGCAGGCACCGAATGGAAGTGGGCGGCCAATCGGCTGGTAGGCATCCCCTGGGGCCAGACCGCCGGCTGGGTGTGCGGGATGGGCAGCATCGCCTGAGCCTACCGCGCCCGGTGCTCGGTGACACCCAGAAGCGCCTCAACGGCACCCTCAACAGGCGGAACCACTTTTCGCCAGCGGGCACCGGGTCTATCATCCCCCCACCTCTGCCGAGGTAGCTCAGCTGGTTAGAGCGGGGCATTCATAACGCCCAGGTCGGCGGTTCGAGTCCGCCCCTCGGCACTTCCGCAGCAGCCCCCCGGGCTGCTGCGATCGTTTTTGCGCCTTGGGCTCCTCACCGGTCAATCCCGCGGCGGGATCGGCTTCCCGTGCGGGTCCTGACCGGTGCCCACGTCCTGGTCCAGGCTCGCCTGGATCCCCGGCGTCAGGTAGTGCTCGGCCCTGTGGGCCGGCGAGTGCACCCGACCGGGGTCCACCGCCAGGTGCTTCGCCAGGTAGGTCTCCCATAAACGGTGCCCGCGGACGACGTGCCGGGCAACTTCGATCCCCGCCTGAGTGGGCGCCAGCGCCCCCGCGCTCGACCGCACCAGCCCCCGCCGCCCCAGCACGAAGAGCGAAACCCGCCCCAGCCAACCGGAATGCGTCGCCTCCAGCACCTCGCGGACGGTCGGCGGGTGCGGGTTGGCGGCCGCGGCCTGCTGCTCCTGCCAGCGGTACAGCAGCCCCAGCACATCCTCCTGCGTGATCCGCAGGGCCAGCGCCAGCCGCCGCCATTGGCGCGGCAACCACCCGTGCCTGGGCGCGAAGACCACCGCGAGCACGAACAGCCCCAACGCCACCGTGCTGATCGACCCCGCGACCGAGGTGTTCAGCACCACCGACATCACGTACCCCAGCACCGCGCTGAGCGTCGCCACGACCGCGGAGATCACCAGCATCCGCGACAGCCGGTCGGTCAGCAGGTGCGCCGTCGCCCCCGGCGCCACCAGCATCGCCACTACCAGGATCGACCCCACCGCTTCAAACGACGCCACGCACGTAGCGGCGACACCGGTCATCAGGGCGTAGTGCACGACCGCCGCGTTGATCCCCATGGTCGTGGCCAGGTACGGATCGAACGAGACGATCTTGAGCTCCTTGAAGAACAGCGCGATCAGCAGCACCAGCACGCATAGCAGCCCGCTCAGGAACGCGAAGGACCGCGGCAGCTCGAGCCCAAGCACGCTCACCCTGTCGAAGGGCACCATCTCCAGCAGCCCGTACAGCACGCACCCGGGGTCCAGGTCCACCTTGTGCGCGTGGAAGGTGATCAGGATCACGCCCACGGCGAACAGCGCCGTGAACACGACACCCATGGCCGCGTCCTCGGGCACCTTCCCCCACCGCGAGAGCCCCGCCGACGTCACCGCCGTCGCCACCCCCACCACCAGCGCCCCCATCAGCATCGGCAGCGGCTCGCGGCTGTGCGTCACGATGAACGCCAGCGCCAGCCCCGGCAGGATCGCGTGCGAGATCGCGTCCCCCAGCAGCGACATCCGCCGCAGCACGAGGTAGCACCCCAGCAGCCCGCACGCGACCGACGACGCCGCGGCCGTAGCGACGATCCACACGTCCGTCGCCCGTACCTCGTACCCCGCGATGGTGAACAGCGCACTCACGCCGTGCCCCCCGCGTGGATCGGGTGCGGCGAACGCGGCACGCCGCCCGGCAGCCGCCCCATCGCGTGCAGCCGCTCCTCCAGGTGCGCCAGCACCTCCGGCGACAGCACGTGCTCGATCTGGTCGGCGTCGCGATCCACATGATCCGGCGCGATGTCCGCCTGCTGGATCAGGAATAGCTCCCACAACCGGTGCGCCCGCACCACCTTCGCTGCCTCCGCCTGCCCACCATCGGTCAGTCTGAACGCGCCCGCGCCAGCGCGCGCCACGAGTCCCCGCCGCACCATCCGCGGCAACGCCTCCGCGCTCACATCGAGCTGCGACGCGCTCCACTCAGTGCCAAGCTCGCCCAAGTCTTCGAGGTGCTCGTACACAGCCCTCAACAGGTTCTGCTCGGCGACCCGCCGCCGCAGCGACACCCGGCGCACAAGGTCCCCCACCAGCCCGCGCCGCGGCGCCAGCAGCAGCGATACCACGAAGATCGCCGTCGCCACCAGCGTGATCAGCGGACCCGTGGGCCAACCACGGCTGGGCACATCTTCCGGCACCGGAAGCGTCGCGCTCAGCGCGGTCCCTAGCACCCCCGAGACTCCGCCCAGCACCGCCGCGATCAGCAGCATCGTGCTCAGCCGATTGGTCCAGAACCGTGCCGCCACCGGCGGAATGACCAGCAGCGACACCATGAGCACCACCCCCACCGCCGGCAGCCCCACCACCGTGCACGTGCAGATGAGCCCCATCAGCAACAGGTCGAGCGTGAGCGTCGGCCAGCCCTGGCTTGCCGCGAAGTCGCGGTCAAAGCACAGCGCCTTGAACTCCTTGTAAAACAGCGCCGCCGTCCCCAGCACGGCCGCCGCCACGACCAGGATCAGGCGGGCGTCATCCCCCACCATGCTCGCGGCTTTGCCGTAGATGAAGCTGTCGATCCCCGCGCGGTTGCCGCCCGGCTGGTTCTGGATCATCCGTGACAGCACGATGCCGACGCCGAAGAACCCGCCGATAGCCAGCGCGATCGCCGCGTCCTCCTTGATCCGTGTCGCGCTCCGCACGAACGACACGAACGCCGCGGCCGCGACCCCAAAAACCAGGGCCCCCAGCATGAACGCCGCGAAGTTGCGGTCACCGACGGCAAAGTACGCGGCGCACACCCCCGGCAGCGCCGCGTGGGCGACCGCGTCCCCCACCAGCGACCGCCGCCGCAGCACCGCGAACGTGCCGATCACCGCCGATGCCACCCCCAGCACCGAGGTGCCCAGCAGCACCACGCGGGTGTTTGAATCCTGCAGGGTGAGTAATCGCAGCAGCTCGTCCATGCCTCGGCGCGTCTTACCGCGTCCGCCCCCCGCGCCGGATCGATTCCGCCGTCTCGTCCAGGATCGTCAGCCGTCCGCCGTAGGTGTTCTGCAGGTTCCGCGGCGTGAACGTCGTCTCAATCGGCCCCGCAGCCACCAGCCGCATGTTCAGCATCACCACGTGGTCGAAGTAGTCGGCCACGGTCTGGAGGTCGTGGTGCACCGCGACCACGGTCTTCCCCGCCGAGCGCAGCTCGCGCAGCACCTCCACGATCGCCCGCTCCGTCGCGGCGTCCACCCCCGCAAAAGGCTCATCCATGAAGTACAGGTCCGCCTCCTGCGCCAGCGCCCGCGCCAGGAACACACGCTGCTGCTGCCCGCCCGAGAGCTGGCTGATCTGCCGGTGCGCGAAGTCCGCCATCGCCACCTTTGAGAGGCTGTGCATCGCGACCTCGCGGTCGTGCCTGCCCGGCCGCTTGATCCACCCCAGCCGCCCGTACCGCCCCATGAGCACCACGTCGAGCGCACTCACCGGGAAGTCCCAGTCCACCGTCTCCCGTTGCGGCACGTAGCCGATGCGTGAGCGCACCTGCTTGAGCTTCTTGCCGAACACCTCGATTCGCCCGCTCGCGGTCGGCACCAGCCCCAGGATTGCCTTTAGGAGCGTGGACTTGCCCGCGCCGTTGGGTCCCACGATCGCGATCAGGCGCGCCGAGGGCAGCAGCACATCCACATCCCACAGCACCGGCTTGCGGTGGTACGCGACCGTGACGTCGTGCACCTCAACGCAGGGCGGCGTGTTCACCGCCGGCGGCGTGCCTACTGGCAGCAAATCGCCCGCACTCGAGACCGCCGACGCCGGAACTGGTGTGACGCCATCCACGTTCAACGCTTCCCCGCAGGTGGAGGGACCATCCCCGACAGCAGCAGCCCCGGCTTCTCCGCGGGTACGCTCCCACCGAGGGCCGCCGTCACCGTGTCCACATTGTGCACCACCATCCCGATGTACGTCCCCTCGGGCGTGCCCGCAGGGCCCATCGCGTCACTGAACAGCTCGCCCCCAACCTTCACCTGGTGACCGCGGGCGGCGCACCCCTCCACCAGCGCATCCACCGTCTTCCGCGGCACACTGCTCTCGATGAACACCGCCGGCACCTTCCGCGACACCAGCGTGTCCACCAGCCCGTTGATGTCCTGCAGGCTCGCCTCGCTGTCGGTGCTGATCCCCTGGATCGCCAACACCTCGATCCCGTAGGCCCTCCCGAAGTAGCCGAACGCGTCGTGAGCCGTGACCATCACGCGGCTGCCCTCAGGAATCGTCGCGATCGTCGTCTTCGCGTACTCGTGCAGCGCCGCGAGTTTCTCGAGGTACGCCGTGGCGTTCCTGGCGTACATGTCCCTGCCCGCCGCGTCCTTCGCGATCAGCGCATCCCGCGTCCGCTCCGCAGCCTTGCTCCACAGCGACACATCGAACCACACGTGCGGGTCGTAGTGCCCCTCGAACTCCGGCGGCGACCGCAGTTGCGACTCGTCCATCGATTCCGTCACGCGGACGACCGTCGTGTCCGACGCCATCTTCGTGATCACGTCCGCCATCCGCCCCTCCAGGTGCAGCCCGTTGTACAGAATGATGTCCGCGTCGGTCAGCAGCCGCACATCACCCGGCGAGGCCTTGTACAGGTGCGGGTCCACGCCCTCGCCCATGAGCGCCGTCACCTGCGCCCGACCCGCCCCGATGGTGCGTGCCACATCCGCGATCATGCCCGTGGTCGCGACGACCTTGGGCCCGCCGCTCGCGCCCGCCTTGGGCGCCACGGCCGCGGTGCTCGCGGTCTCCTTGCAGCCGCTCAAGGCCAGAGTCACGCACGCGAGCAGAACCATCAACACCGACGTCAGCCTCGACGAAACAGCAGCAAACATGGCCTGCATAATCAGTACCTCCACGCAATCCCGGCGAACACGCCGAAGTCCTCCGCCGCCTCCGTCAGCCCCACGCGGATGCCCGTGTCGAGTTGCAGGTCGTCCGTCACGGCGTACGTCAGCCCCGCGTCGAAGTACCCGCGGTAATCCTCATCGGCGTTCAAGTTGTAGAAACCCGCGTACTCAACGTACCCCGAGAGCTCGCCCACCAGCGGCCGCCCGATGGTGGCGGTATGCACGAAGTCCACCACGTACCCCTCGTCCGCCGCGTCGCGGATAAGGTCGAACTCGGCCATCAGACCCATCGAGAACTCGTTAGGCAGCGACATCCCGAACGGGATGATCAGCCCGCCCTCAACGTGATCGTTCCCAAGGCCATCGCTCGCGGTCGGGAACTTGACAAAGGGCATCAGCGCCAGCGCCGTGTCCCCGCCGTCGTTGCCCCACAGGTTTGCCTTGAGCCGAAGGACCGTGTCGCCGAACCCTTCCACCGTCTCCTCCGCGGCGCCATCCTCGGTGCGCACGCGCGTGTACGGGTCCAGCCCCAGGGCAAGGTCAATATCGTTCGTCAATCCAACCTTCAGCAGCATCGGCGCGACCGACACCGCCCGCGTTTCCACGCTGTCGGTGTCGTCGAAGGACAGGTCAACGAACGACAACTCCACTTGGAAGTGCCCCGCATCGACCGTGTACGGGCTTTCCGTCGTGTCCGGCCGGTCGGTGCTCAGCTCCCGCATCTGCTCCCGCGGCGTCGGGTTAAACAGGTGGTACCCGGACTTGTCCGCCGGCGACGCCCCGCCCGGCCCATCCCCTTGAAGCACGCCCGCGGCGACGGCGCCAGACGCGCACCCGGCCGCCACCGCCAACGCTAGCTGCAACTGCCCGGATGCCCGCATGCCGCTATCCTTTGACAAGCCAACTTCCAAAGTTTGAGTCGTCAAAGATTAGCCGCGCCGCCCCGTCCCCGTCAAGCCCCGCCCGCGTGAAGGACCCGCCCCGTGCCCAGCCAGCCGAGCCAGACCGTCGAGGACTACCTCAAGCAGATTCTGGCCCTCCAGGGGGAGGGTGAGGCAACCGTCGGCGACCTCGCCCGCCACCTCCGAGTCACCCCCGGCACCGTCACAACGATGATCAAACGCCTCGCCGAGCAGAAGCTCGTGACTTCCAAGCGTTACGGCGGCATCCGCCTCACGGCCAAGGGCGAGCGTCTCGCGCTGGCCGTCCTCCGCCGCCACCGCCTCATCGAAACTTTCCTGGTGCAGACCCTCGGCTTCGACTGGTCCGAGGTGCACGACGAGGCCGAGCGCCTCGAGCACGCCATGTCCGACCGCCTGCTCGACCGCATCGACGAGTTCCTGGGCCGCCCCGATGTGGACCCCCACGGCGACCCCATCCCCACCGCCAAAGGCGCCCTCGCCGACCGCCGCCTCATCCCCCTCGGCGCGTGCAGGCCCGGGATGCGCACCCGCATCGGCCGAATCCTCGACCAGGACGCAAGCTTCCTGCGCTTCGTCGAGGAGAGCGGCCTCAAGCCCGGCGAGCCCATCACCATCGAAAGCACCGACGCCAACGCCGACGCCCTCGTTGTGACGGCGCCGACCGGCCGACGCGTGACCCTCTCCACCCGCGCGGCTTCCAAAATCCTGGTCGAACGCTGAGCCTACCCAGCACACACCAATGAAAAACCGCGCCGCGGCCATCAAGCCGCGGCACGGCGCAAAGGGGGCTTCTGAGGCTTCACGTCATCTCAGCGGCAGTCGTAGCGGTCACGCTTGGTGACCCACTTCTCGCGGCGCACCTGCTTGACGTAGCCGCGGTTCTGGCCGCGGTCCCGGTCGTAGCAGCCGTCCCGGTAGCCGCGGCTGTCGCCATAGAACCCGACCGAGACCCGCGCCTTGGGCGCGCACGACTCGGTGCGGTACACCGTCACGTTGCTCTCGCAGCGGTCACGCCCGCCGCGGTACGTTCCAGCCGACGCGGGTGCCGCAGCGAGGCCGGTGGCGGCCACGGCGGCGAGTGCGAACAGGCCGAGCATCTTGCGGTTGCCGAACATATCCAACGTCCTTTCTTCGCCGGCGCGGAGCACGACCGCGGGCAGTCACGCGCTGCCTTCGAAGGTCATGGTTCCTGTTCCGGGCTTGCTTACCGGAGCGCCGTTCCGTGGCGTCCGTGTTCAGCATGCAAAACGAGGGTGGGCCGCACCTCTTGCGATGGAGAACTACCTACCGCGCTGAAATACCCCGGGGCCCCGGGACCCCGCCGGGAGTGCGCACCCGAGCGGTGCTTGTCAAATTCCGGGCTCGTTCCTCGACCCGCGAGATAAGCGTCCCTTCAGACGGATTAAGAGCGTCCCGCGGTGTTCGCTGGCCAGGTGTCCACATCCGTCGCGAACACCCGTGAAATCACACGGCGAAGACACTTGGTGACGGCATGAAAAACTACTTCAACGGTCACTCATTCCACCGGTCTGACCTGTGGAAAACGCGCACGCCGTGCGCCCCGTTGCCCCCCGCCCCCCCGACACGTATGTTCGGCCCGTTCATTCACGGATGTATGGGGAGGCAATCATGGCTACGGAAAGCAGCAGGAATCGAATCCAGAACCGCGACAGCGACTCTCGCCCCGGCGCCTACCTGCGGCGGGAGGACCGCGTGGTCCACGCACCCCGGAACCAGACGAAGATCACCTTCAAGTCGGCCCTCGAGGAGCTCACCGCCGCGCGCGCCAAGGTCCAGGCCCTCGAGTCCCGCCCCCGCGCCCGCTGCCGCGTGTCGCAGGTGCAGACCACCCTTGGCAGCATGATCACCAGCGCCGACGAGGTGCTCGGCCTGCTGCTGCGCCGCCCTGTCCGTGCCCTGGTCGGCACGCACCTCCCGGCACTCATTGCCGGACCCGAGCGCAAGCTCTTCGCGGAGCGTGCCAAAGCCCTCATGGAGGGCCCCGAGGGCGGCGAATGGGAGACCCGCATCATCGCCCCCGGCGCCCTCGTCGGCGTCCCGGTCGCGATCTCGATCGAACGCGGCCCGGAAGGGACCCTCAACTGGTACATCCGCGACCTGTCCGAGCTCCGCCAGGCCCAGGCACGGGTCATGCAGCTCGAGCAGATCGCCTCCACGCTCTAAGGCCGATAAGCCCACCAGATAGGGGAATCGGCTGCGCCAAGCACCACCGATAGGGTTGCAGACTTTGCCTGATCCTTTAGACTGGCCCGCGCGGGGTTCCCCCGCGCTACCAGCTCTTGGCGTGAAAGGATGGGCAATGAAGAAGTTTCGTGCGGCGGTGGGCATGCTCGGCATGCTCTCGGGTCTCGTCGTTTCCACTCCGGCCTTTGCCGCCGGCCCCGATGTCATCGTGGGCGACCTGCCCGACGTGGTGAACAACCTGGGCGTCGCCAACGGCCGCCGCATGTGGGGCGTCGGCACCACCTCCTGCAACCTCGGCGACCAGCCGCTGACGTGGATTGACTGCACCAACGCCAGCAATCCCGACTGCCGCAAGCACCCGGTCATCTCCCAGAACATGTACCGCCTGATGAACGGCCGCTTCGAGCAGGTCGGCCAGGCGTGGCTCAAGCACGGCTTCTGCGCCCTCCAGGGCACCGTCTGCTCTTCATGCACGCCGGGCGGAAACTGCGACGCCCTCTTCCCCGGCTGCTCGGACCCCTATTCCGCGAGCCTCAACGCCTCGCCGGGCGGCCTTGGGCCCAAGTCCGAGGTGAACCCCGTCACGGGCACGTTCCCCTACCCCTGGCTGAGCAACGGCAGCGGCGGCGCGAACTCCAACCAGAAGCTGCTCCAGGTGGCCACGACCGAGCTCGACGCAGGTCTCGCCGCGAACGCCCTCTGGTTCGTCTCGAGCATCTACATCCAGCCGGAAGACTCGCAGATGGGCAACGCCCTGAACAACCAGTCTTACCGGCGCGTCAACGTCGCCGCGGGCTCGTACAACATCTCGCTCCAGGACACCACACAGCGCACCAAGCCGGCGATCTACGCCTGGCGCGACCACGGCCTGGGTGTCAACGCCCCCGACCCCAACGTGTTCATCACCACGGTCGACGTCCCCGGCGACGGCCGCTTCATCATCGCCGCGAAGGCCACCAACGTCGGCGGCACCACCTGGCGTTACGAGTACGCGATCCAGAACTTCAACTCCGACCGCGCCGCCCAGGCCTTCCGCGTGCCCTACCCCTCGGGCACAACGGTTGTGGCCGGCAGCGTCGGATTCCACGACGTGGACTACCTCAACGGCGAGCCCTACAGCGGCACCAACTGGAACGGCTCCACCGCCAGCGGCACCGGTATTACCTGGAGCACCACCGAAACCTTCGCCCAGAACCCCAACGCCAACGCCCTCCGCTGGGACACCATCTACAACTACCGCTTCGATTGCAACCAGCCCCCCAGCGGCGGCGAGGCCACCCTCACGCTCTTCAAGCCCGGCACGCCGAGCTCAATGAGCGTCTCGACCATCGTGCCGAGTCCCGACGGCACCTTCCACCCGCTTAACGACACCTGCGCCGCGGCCACCAATGTCGGCGCCGGCACCACCACCTTCTCCAACGCCAACGCCAACACGGACGGCCTCGCCGAGCCCGGGCAGTGCGTCGTCAACAACTACACCCAGATCGGCGCCGACGTGTGGTTCCGCTATACCAGCGGCAGCTGCACCACCGGCCCCACCACCATCTCCACCTGCGGCTCCAACTTCGACACCAAGGTCTTCGTCTACCCCGGCACCAGCTGCCCGTCCGCACCGGGCACCGTCATCGCGTGCAGCGACGACAGCAACACCTGCGGGGCCAACTCGCTCCAGTCTTCGCTCACCTTCCAGCACGCCGCGAACACCAGCTACCTCATCCGCATCGGCGGTTACAACGGCGCGACCGGCAACGGCACGCTGACGATCACGCCCCCGAGCTGCGGCCCCGTGGCCCCCGCCAATGACACCTGCGCCGGCGCCCTCTTCCTCGCCGACGGCATCGCCGCAACCGGCTCCACCACGGCCGCCACTAACGACGGCACCGCCAGCTGCGGCAGCAGCAGCACCTCCGCCGACGTCTGGTTCGCGTACCGCCCCGTCACCTCGGGGGCGGTCAACGTCAACACCTGCGGCAGCGGCTTCGACACCGTCATGTCGGTCTTCACCGGCTCCTGCGGCAGCCTGACTCAGGTCGCCTGCAACGACGATAACGCCACCGGCGGCAACAACGCCTGCGGCGGCGGCCTCTCCTCCGGCATCAACGTCAACATGACGGGCGGAACCACCTACTACATCCGCGTCGCTGGCTATCAGGGTGCTGTCGGCAACTTCAATGTCCGCGCCATCGGCGGCGGCGGCACCATCCCCGCCCCCAATGACAGCTGCGCCGCCCGTCCGGGCGTCGGCCTGGGCGACACCGCCTTCAACAACACCAACTGCACCACCGACGGCCCCACCCACACTGGCTGCAACTACAACGGCAGCAACCAGATCACGCGTGACCTCTGGTTCAACTACCCCTCCACCTTCAACGGCCGCATCCGCGTGGACACCTGCAGCGCCTCCACCGCGTTCAATACCAAGATCGCGGTCTACAACGGCGGCGGCTGCGCCGACTTCGAGTCGCGCCTCCTGGGCTGCAACGACGACGGAGCCTGCGGCAGCGGCCGCTCCAGCGTCGAGGTCGACGTGGTCGCCGGCCAGAACTACACCATCCGAGTGGGCAGCTTCAACAACGCCCAGGGCGCGGGCGTCCTGACCATTACCGACATCACCGGCCCCACCTGCGGCGACCAGGACTTCAACGGCGACGGCGACTTCGGCACCGACGCCGACATCGAGGCGTTCTTTGCCTGCCTTGGGGGCAACTGCTGCGCCTCGTGCTTCGCTGGCGGCGCCGACTTCAACGGCGACGGCGACATCGGCACCGACGCCGACATCGAGTCCTTCTTCCGTGTCCTTGGCGGCGGCGCCTGCTGAGCCCCGCGACAACCTGAGTGCATGAAAAAGCCCCGGGCACCCGCCCGGGGCTTTTCGTTTTTCTCCCGCCCGCCACTTACCGCAGCGGCTGGACCGGGCCGCGGTCGGCGCCCTCGGGCTGCCGCGCCGGCGGCTCCTCGAACCGCACGTTCTCCAGCCGCAACTGCCGGATGAGCCGCTCGGTCAGGTCATCCGCCCGCGGCGACCGCGCCATCGGCCGGGCAAGGATCTCCTGCAGCGCCCCCGCCACGTTCTGAGACTTGATCGTCACGTCCCCCGTTCGCGACGAAACCACGTGCGTGTACCCCATCCGCCCCGATACCTCGTCCACGGCCTCCAGCGTCAGCCGGTACGCCTCCCGCACCTGGTTGGCGTTGTACTCCTCGATCCGCGTCAATCCTTCCTGGCGTGCGCGCTGGAACGCCTCCTGCTTCGTGTCAAACTCGCGCCCCAGCGCCTCCAGCTCAGGCGAGCCCTGCGCGAGCTTCGACCCCCGCTCCTCGATTGCCGCCAACTCATCGGCCATCGGCCGCAGCTTGTCGTTCTCCTGTTTCAGGTACGCTTCCTGCGCGGGCCGGTATCGGTCGCTGGCGAGCATCCGCTCAACGATGCCCAGCACATCCACGGTGGCGATCCGGGCCGCGGGGGGCTGCGGCGGGCGCGAATCCTGCGCCTGGCTCCAGGCCGACACACCCCCGGCAATCCCCACCCCGGCCACGAGCGCAAGGATGGTGCGATTCATCTGACGCATGGTCGAACTCCTTGTTTCCTTGGTGTTTCCGGGGGCCGTGCGGCCCGCGCCGGAGAATCCTTCGTGCATGCTCGGCCGGCACTCCGGCTCAGCGTTCCACGCACAGGTGATTGTAGAACACCGCCTGCCCGTGCTAGTCTCCCCGGCCCAACACCGCCGGGCACCTCTCATTGCCCACGCGGCCTCCCGGGAACAGGCTCATCTCCCCTCAAACGAGGCTTCAATGCGCGACCCCCGACTCGACAAGCTGGCCGATGTGCTCGTGAACTTCTCCACCAAGGTCAAGCCCGGCGACCTCGTCGCCATCGCCGCCGAGCCCATCGCCATGCCCCTCACCGAGGCCGTGGCCGAGAAGGTTCTCAAGGCCGGCGGCAACCCCTTCTGGCTACCGCGCAGCGAGCAGCTCACCGAGGTCCTCCTCACGCACGGCAGCGACGACCAGATCCGCTACTGCTCGCCGCTCATGGTCGAGACCTACAAGACCATCGACGTCCAGATCAGCTTCTGGACTCAGCTCAACACCAAGTACCTCGGCAAGGTTGACCCGCAGAAGGCCGCGCTGCTCCAGCAGGCCCGCCGCCCCTGGTTCAAGGAGTTCATGAACCGCAGCGCGCGGAAGGAGTTCCGCTGGGTCGGCACGGCGTTCCCCACCAACGCCAGCGCCCAGGACGCGGACATGAGCCTCACGCAGTACGAGAACTTCGTGTTCGAGGCCTGCTACCTCCACCTGCCCGACCCGGTCGCCAAGTGGAAGAGCATCTACGAGACGCAGGAGCGCGTCCGCGAGTACCTGCAGAAGAAGAAGGTCGTCCGCTTCCGCGTGCCCGGTGTCAGCGGCCCCGGCGGGCACGACGGCACCGACCTGACCGTGAATGTCGATGGGTCAACGTGGATCAACTGCTTCGGCGAGAGCAACTTCCCCGACGGCGAGGTCTTCGCCGGCCCCAAGGGCGTGGACGGGCACGTCAACTACACCTACCCCGCCCTGTACAACGGGAGAGAGGTCGAGGGCGTGCGCCTGGTCTTCAAGGGCGGGCGTGTCGTCGACGCCTCCGCGAAGAAGAACGAGGCGTTCCTCATCAAGATGCTGGACCAGGATGCGGGCGCCCGCGTGCTCGGCGAGATCGCCATCGGCACCAACTACGCCATCAAGGACCACACCAAGAACATCCTGTTCGACGAGAAGATCGGCGGCACCTTCCACGCCGCGGTTGGCGCGGGGTACCCCGAGAGCGGCAACTCCAACGAGTCGGGCCTGCACTGGGACATGATCTGCGACCTCCGCAAGGGCGGCACCATCGAGGCCGACGGCGAGGTCTTCCACAAGGACGGCCTGTTCCTCAAGGAAGGCTGGCCCCGCCCCTAGCTCAAGAGTCGGTCCAGCAGCCCCGCGCTCGCAGTCGTCAGCATCTCGTACACCCGCTCGAACCCGTCGCCCTCGCCGTAGTACGGGTCGGGCACGTCGAGGCGGTTTTCGGGCATACCCGCGAGCGCCGGGTCGAAGGCGCGCATCAGGTGCACCCGCTCCCGCGGCGCCCCCTCCGCGATCAGGTCCTCGCGGTTCTGCCGGTCCATCGCGATCAGCCACTCGAACTTCAGGAAGTCGCTCGTGGGGTCCAGCTGTCTCGCCTTGTGCACGAGGTTCAGCCCGTGCCGACGCGCCACCTCCACGCTCCGCCCGTCCGCGCCCTTGCCCACGTGCCACGGCCCGGTCCCGCACGAATCGATGACAAACCGGTCCAGCACGCCCCGCGCTCGCGCCTGCTCCGTGAGGATCACCTTCGCCAGCGGCGAGCGGCAGATGTTCCCCAGGCACACGAACAGCACCGGGATGGACGATTCACCGCTCATGCAGTCACTGCGCTCGTCCGCGGCGCCAATGGCCCTGAGCACGCCCTGCTCCACGCAGCGAGCACCTCTTCCACCAGCCCTCGGGGCGGCGCGTTCACCGAGTGCTCGATGAGCGCCGCCCGCGCATACCGCAGCCGCCGCTGCCCGTCCTCCGCCAGCGCGAACACCCGCTTGGCGAGGGCCGCGTGATCGTTCGAGGGCGACAGGCACACCTGCGCTCCCTCTGGCAGCAGCCCCTGCGCCCACGGGGTGGCGCTCATCACGATGGGAAGCCCCATCGCCGCCGCCCGCGCCACCGCCAGCTTGCTCGGCAGCGCCGGCTCCTCGGCCATCTCGTGCTCTGTCGGTGCAACCGGGATGCACACGCCAAGGTCGCACCCCGGCGCGATCAGCGACATCGGCCCGTCGATCAGCCGCAGGTCCCCCAGGTACCCGCCCGCGCCCACGTGCCGCAGCGCCCGCTCCAACTGGTACGCGCCCCGCGGCACCACCGGCACCACCCGCACCCCGCCCACGTGCAGAATCCCCGCCATGTACGCCAGCGTGATCGCGTCGCACGCCGCGGGTGGATCGCCGATGAGCGCGCACAGCAGCTCGCCCGGCCCCACGTTGAACGCCTCTCGCACCGCCTCCCGGTCCCGCTGCGTCAGCGCGTGCGGCACCGGCAGCCAGGGCGTCAGCGCCTGCGTCAGCGGCTCGCGCGTGTGCTCCGAATCCCGCACCTCCAGCACGCCCGCGTGCAGGTCCGCCACCATCCACACAGGCCCGCGCATCTCCCGCCCTGCGCCTGCCTCGGGCCCACCCGCGACAACGCGGTCGCGCAGCGCGGCGAAGTCCCCGCCCCAGCACATCACGACCTGCGGCGTCCCCCACTCCCGCAGCAGGTTCCGATACCCCGTAAGGGCCAGCTCGGGCCTTGAAAACGGCGGCGCCAGACGCGCGTGCGTCTCCAGCCCCATGGCCGCGCTCCGCTCGCCCGCCTCGTTCCCGCCGACCACGCACACGCGGTGCTCGAGTTCCGGCGACGCCGCGATGCACTCGCGGCACGCCCACACCGCCGCGTCGCACCCGCGCACGTCGCGCCGGAAACCCTGTGACCAGCGGCGCGGGCGCAGCGTCAGGCTGGGCCGCACCACCCGCCCACCCGGCAGCACCAGGTGCAGGATCGATGGGCCCGCGCTCGCGCCCCTCAGGTTCTCAGCATCAGCGGCCATCCACAGCCATCGTAGGAGCGGGCCGCTCAGTTCCCCTGCCGGATGCTCTCCCGAGCCTCCGAATCAAAGAACACCCGCGCGATCTCCAGCCCCGTGCGGTCCGCCAGCTCGTTAAGCGCGTTGATCTGCTCGGTCCCCGTCTTGGGCACCGTCCCGCTCGCGAGCTTCAGCCGCACGTCCACCGGGTGCCCCTCCTTCTTATCGAGCGGGAACACGCGCTTGGCCAGCTTCGCGTCGATCACCTTCACGTGCGCCCGCGCCTCGGGCGAGAAGGTCTGGCCGTCGGTGCTCAGCACGAACGTGTCCATGGTGACGTAGATCACCACATCTGCCTGCACCTGCCGACCGAGCGTGGTGATGTCCAACGGCTCGCCCGAGGTCTCGCGCATCGCGGCCTGCATGGCCGCGGTGGTGTCGATCACGTTCGTGAGCACGCCCTCCTTGAGCAGCGTGTCCTGCGCCACCTTGGCGATCTGCGTCCGCAGCGACCGGCGGGCCAGCACGTTCGCCCGGTCGTCCACGAAGATCACCGTCGCCCGGTCCTTCTCCAGCTCGTGCGCCGCTGGCTTCTTCTCCGGCCCGTGCACCAGCAGGTACCCCGCGGCCACGTAGTTGCAGCCCTGCAGCGCCCCCGCTACCACCAACAACGCCAGCATCAGCACCATGCGCACGCGATCACTCCTGCACGCCCGCCGCCGGGCCCCGAGAGCAAACCACACTCAATACTTCGGCTCGTACGGCTCCTCGTGGTCGTAGAAGTGCCACGCCGTCCGCTCCACGAAGCGCCGCGCGAGCTCGGTCATCACCGCGCTCATCGACACCTGCTCGGGCCCGTAACCCTTTCCGTCGGGGTACCGCACCGTGATGGGCTTCTGGTACACGTACTCGTCGGGAGTGGTCGAATCGACCGCCACCACCGCCACCGTGCCCGACGCAACGCCGTCCCACTCGTACTGGTTGCCCGGCTCCCGCAGGCGGAACTCCGACAGTTCCACAAACACAATGCGCTCGACCCCGCCCAGCCCCTTGGCGATCTCCGTCATCGGCTTGCTCGGCCACGCTGGGTTGTCGTAGAGGTACGTCAGCACCTCCTTTGCCGGCACGTAGCCGCTGGGGTTGGGCCGGATAGCCGACTGCGACAGCCGCTTGGTCAGGTTCGTCGTCACATAGTCGACAAGGTCCGGGTGATCGCTCTGGATGAACCGGTCCGCCGCGACCACCACCGCGATTGTCTTGCCCTCCAGCCCCGTGAAGTCGGCCTTGACGAGGTGCGTGCTGTGCCGCCGCCTGTTCGCCTCCGCTGCCGCCACGGCCTGGCACGATGGCAGCACCGCCGCGCACACACCCAGCATCAGCAGCAGAACGATCGCACGCATACGCAGTTCCTTCGCCCTTGTGGCGCCTTCGTGGCTTTCCCGCCGTCGGCGGCGCGAGTGTCCAGTACGCACGCGGCCTGCGGGAAGCCTCAGCACCGCCCCACTTTCGCGTCCCGCGCGTGGGCTGTCAGCTCTCCCAGACCACCCACTTGTAGGCCCAGGACGCCGCCGCGATGCCCAGCAGCACCCACAGCATCCTGGGCGCCAGCAGCCGACCGCACAGCCGCCCCAGCAGCGACCCCGTTGCCGCCACGTACAAGGCTACCCAGAACCCCGCCGCGGTGCCAACCGCGAGCAGGAACCCCATCGGCTGTGTCTTGAACGACTGCCACAGGCTCAGGTGCGCCGCGTGCGCGAACGCCGTGGTCATGCCGCAGGTGGGGCACGGCGCCCCATAGCTGACCGCCCAGCCGCACGAGGGCATCCCCAGCTGCGTGTGCGTCCCCGATCCCTCGCCCGCGGGCGTCAGCCCCGCCGCGATCACCAGCACCGCCAGGCACGCCGCGGCCACCAAGCTCGCCACCACACGCTCGCCGCCGCTCGCGCGATTGGCCCGGCTCGCGGGCAGGGGCTGGGCCTGTGCGGGCGCGTGCGTCACGTGCGGCTTAGTCGAACTTGAACACACCCTTGCGGTACCCGTACAGGTACGCCACCACGGTAGTGAACAGGAAGAACAGGATGCGGCACAGCCAGATCAGCCCCATGTCCGTCTGGGGCGCCAGGTTCGGGAACGTCGATGCCCACGGGTACAGGAAGATGATCTCGACGTCGAACACCAGGAACACCATCGCGATCAGGTAGAACCGCACATTGAACCGCTTGCGGGCAGTGCCGATCGGGTTCATGCCCGACTCGTACGTCTGCCCCTTGATCCGCCCCTCCCGGCGCGGCCCGATGATCGCGCTCGCCACGATGTTCAGCACCGCGAAGCTGATCGCCATCAGAATGATGATGAACACCGGCAGGTACGACGAAAGCTCGGTCTGGGCGGCAAGCGTCAGGCTCATGGGGAGACGATCATACCGCCCCTAACCGACCCCGGGACTAGATCCACGACGCCGGGACTGAGGCCGCTCGGGGCCGGAGTCCCGGGTTGGCGGCGACCCATCGTCACTCGGCATGCCGCCCCCGCCGTGCGAACCCTGTCACTCCCTGTCGCTTGCCCACGCAGTTTGCACCCCCCGCCACCGCCCTGTAGTTTCAGCCCCGCGCCCGGGAATTGCGCCGGGCAACAAGGGGGCACACCCATGGGCCTGATCCGAGAGTTCCGAGAGTTTGCGATGCGAGGCAACGTCGTTGACCTCGCCGTTGGGGTCATTATCGGCGCCGCCTTCGGCAACATCGTCAACTCGCTGGTCAAAGACATCTTGATGCCGCCCATCGGCTTCCTCACCGGCGGGGTGGACTTCAAGGACAAGAAGTTCGTCCTGAAGGAAGCGATCATGGAGGGCGAAAAGGTGATTACGCCTGAGGTCGCGGTCACCTACGGCGTCTTCATTAACACCCTCATCAACTTCCTCATCGTCGCCTTCTGCATCTTCATGGTCATCAAGGCCATGAACCGCGCGTTCCCCAAGCCCCCGCCGCCGCCCCCCCCGGGCCCGACGAAGGAGCAGATCCTGCTGACCGAAATCCGCGACGCCCTCCGGGCCCGCTGATCTCAACGTGTTGTCCTGTCCTCAGGTGGTCTCGTGAGGTTTACGAGAAGGAGTGGTGGTATGCGCCGATTGTCTTGTGCGGCCCTCATCGCGGCCGCGGGTTTCGCAGTTCAAGCCCTCGCGTCCGACGGCTTGCTGCCGCTCAACCCCGGCCTTGCCGGCGCGGCCACGACCGCCGCGGTCTCGACCGAGCTCACCCTCGGCAGCAACACCGTCGAGCTCTTCACCACCAACCAGCCCACGGCCTCCGCCCCCGCCCCCGACCAGGACAAGCTCGAGCCGCCCAAGCAGGAGTCGCGCTGGCCCTTCTTCAGCGGCTGGACCGGCGGCGTCGAGGTCGGCGTCAACGGCTCCGAGGGCAACTCGCAGAACCTCAACGTCCACGCCGGCGTCAACGCCCAGCGCAAGACTGAGCGCTACGACACCAAGGCCAGCCTCATGTACCTGCGGGCCACCGCCGACAACGAAGTGACCAAGAACCGGTTCGAGGCCAACGCACAGAACGACTGGATCTTCGCGAAGGGCTCGCGCTGGCGCTACTTCCTCAAGGGCACCTACGAGTACGACGACTTCCAGGATTGGCAGCACCGCGTCACGATCACCAACGGTATCGGTTACGCCTTCATCGAGAACCAGAGGACCACCCTCATCGGGCGCGCCGGTGTGGGTGTGCGCCGCGACTTCGGCGGCGAGGACAATCGCTGGCACCCGGAAGGTCTGCTCGGCGCCGACCTCTCCCACAAGCTGACCGAGCGCCAGCAGCTCACGGCCTCCGTCGAGCTCTACCCCGACTTCCTCGACCTTAACCACTACCGCGCCAAGGCCAAGGTGGGCTGGGAAATCCTCGTGGACCCCGAGACCAAGATGAGCCTCAAGATCGGCATCGAGAACCGCTACGACAGCAACCCGGGTGGCGACAAGAAGCGCAACGACCTGGACTACTTCGCCCTGCTCGTGTGGTCCTTCTAAGCGTTATCCGCTCCAGCCGGCGACATTGACAAGGGGCTCCCACGGGAGCCCCTTTTTTCTTTCGCACTCCTGACGCGAAGAGCGCGAACGCGTCGCATGGATCAGCGAACGACTCTGACAGCCCTCCGGTTCTTCACCCCTGAACCGGCGCGGCAACCCTCGGCGGGCGACCGTTCGCAACCCGGTCGCCCGCTCTTTTTCATTCCTTCTCTGCGTCCTTGTTGAGCGCCGGCTCGTCGGGCTTCCCACCCGGCGAGCCGCCCTTGGGCACCATGCGCTCGACTTGCCGGCGGACCTGCTTCATCAGCGCCTTGCCGCCCTTCACCGCGCCCGGGTCCACCTCGATCGCGTCTTTCCACACGACCCCCGTCTCGCGGTAGCCCATCGCCACCAGCCGCTCCTCCATGTCCGCCAGGTGCCCCGCGCCGTAGAACAGCGCCACTGACGTCACCCCCGGCTCCTCGCGGATGAGCTTCTCGAGGTCGTCGAACACCACCTGGTTCCGCCCCTCGATGAGCACTTTCATCATCGCGCCCATGCCCTTGTTCGACTTGCCCTGCACCTCCATCATCTCCTCGGCGCGGGCGAGCGTCTCCACCACCATCACCTTCATGTAGAACGAGCCCTCGGGCGTGCTGCCCATCATCCCCAGCAGCGCGCTTACCATTTTCGACATCATCGACGAGCCGTCGAGCATGTTGAACAGCATGCCCCCCGAAGCACCCGCTTCCTCCAGAGCCTTCTCCAGCTCCGTCATCGTCATGTCGCTGTTGCGCCAGTTGGGCCGGTTGTAGTCGATCGCCACCAGCTGGAACTCCAGGCCCAGCGCCTTGGCCAGCTGCATCTGGATCCCCTCGCCCCCGCTCCGCTCCTCCTTGGTCAGCGGCTTCTGCTGCGAAAACTTCAGGTCCGCCGCCGCGCCCTCGCCGCCTTGGGCGTTGTCAGCCCCCAGCGACACGATGTCGAACTTCGCGGCCTTCCCCTCCTCCGCCGGCAGCACCTCATACCGCTGCTCCCGCCCCCACCCGTCAACCGTCGCGGCCTTCCCAAGCCGCGCCATGCTGCCGTGAAGCGGCGCCAGCGCCTCTTCCAACGTCTTGGGTAGCGCCCCGTGCTTGGACTTGTGACGCGTCACGACAACCGCCAGCAGCCGCTGGCGCGACTTGGTCATCTTCACCCGCGACGCATCGTCCGCCTTCTCCAGGTCCGCCGCGGCCTCGCCAGGCTTCACCCCCTCAAACAGCACCACGTCCTGCACATCGAGGAACTTCTGCAGGTCCTCGTAGTACGCCTTCTCGCCGATATGCGTCACGCCGACAAGGTGCACCACCGGCTGCCCCGGCCTGCCCTCGAAGCTGCGGATCGCGACCTGCAGCGCCGTACGGCTCCCATGCCGCATCCCGCACACGCACGTACGCGTCACCCTGCTCGCGCGCTTGCACCGACGCGTCACGCGGCGGTGCCACCTCCTGCGCATGCACGGCCATCGCCGACCCGCACACCAGCAACGCCGCCAACAACCACTTGGAAAGCTTCATGCTTGAACTCTAGTGAGAGGACCCGCCCCACGCCGGACCGACAAGCCCGGCCCCGCGCGCCAGTACTGAACGGAGGAGGGCCGAACAAGGCCTGCGCGCCGCCGTACCATCAACGCCCCATGCCCAAGCGGCGTTACGTGAACCCCGACTTTCACCTGGAGCCCGCCTCGCTCGAGGCCGAAACACAGCGCCTGCGGAGCACCCCTACGCCCCTTGCCCGCCCCGTCGTCATCCTCGGCGGCTGGCACGCCCCGGGCATCGCAAACATCAGCATGGCCTCCCGGCTCGGCCCGTTCACCTCGGGCAAACCCGACGACTTCACCTCCATCACCTACCCGCTCGCCTTCTCGCTCCACTCTGCCGCGGCCCACGCATACTCAGTCATCCGGAGCAAGGGCCTGTGCGAACGCGAGATCGACGTGGTCGGCATCTCAATGGGCGGCATCCTCTCCCGCGCCCTCGCGTGCGACGCATTCAACCTGGGCCCGCTCAAAATCCGCCGCATTTTCACCGTTGCCTCGCCGCACCGCGGCGCCAAGATCGCGCAGGTCATCATCCCCGACCCGTGCGCCTGGGACATGCGCCCGCAGTCGAAGTTCCTCTGCGGCCTCAATGGCCGCGCCCACGCGTGCGAGCTGCACTGCTACGCCGCCCTGCGAGACTGGTGGATCGGGGCCTCGAACACCGCGCCTCCCGGCATGCTGCCCTACTGGGTCGACGTGAACCCTGGCCTGGGCCGCCTCTGCTCGCACTTCGCCATCAACCATGACCAGCTCGTCATGGTCGACATCGCCCGCCGCTTGCGCGCCGAGGTTCCCCTCGCCAAACGCGCGAGCCAGCCGCCCATCGACTGATCATCCAACCCGCCTCACAGGCCAAGGTCCGCCCGCAGCCGCTCCAGCGCTCTCCGCTCCGCCCGCGGCAAGCCCGCCCCCTTTACGCCGACCACCGCCTGTCGCAGCGCGTGATCGCTCAGCAGCAACGCCACGGGCGACGCGGCCCCGTGCGCCGCAGCCAACCGCCGCAGAAGCCCCCGCGCATCCCCTGACAGCCCGAGGCCGGATGCCAACGCACGGAAGGCACTCTCGCGATCGTCGCGCCCTCGCCGCGCCCTCACCATCAGCACCACGCCACTGATAGCCACGAGCAGAACAACCATGCTGGCGACGACCATCCACGCCTCGGCCGCCCATGCGGAAGTCTCGTCACCCTTCACCAGCCGCACCGGCTCGATCCCGAGCGTCCAGAGCCTCATGCGGCACCCCCGACCCCACTCGCGCTGTGGCCGGCGCCCTGCCACGACCGCCGCAACTGCGATTCCAGCATCCGCGCGCACGCCGCGGCCCTTCCGCGCACCTGCGCATCCTCATCGAAGCGCGCCATCTCACCGATCCGTGCCCCGCACTCTGCCCATGCCTCACCGAAGCGACCCGCGCCACTGCCCAGCACCCGCCCTGCCAGCCACACGCCGGCGAGCCGGTGCATCGCCCGCTCGTCGCCCAGCATCTCACCCAATCCTTCAAGCGAGCCCGTGATCGCCGCCCGCAGCGCGTTCGCACGCACACGGTGGTGCGGATCACCCTTGAGCTCCACCACCGCCGAAGGCAAGCTGCTCCCCTGCACCCGTTCAATCTTCGCCAGCGCCTCCACCGCGTTCGCCCGCACACGCCCATCCGCGTGCGCCACCTGCGCCGCGGCGATTTCCCGCGCCCGCGCACCACCAAGGCTTGCCAGCAGCGCCACCGCCGTCGCGATCACCCGCACCTCCTCATGCTCCCCCGCCGCCAGACCCAGCACCTCCGCCGCGACCTCCTGGTGCAAGCTCATTGCCCGCACGCGCCGCAGCGCCTCCAGCGCCACCGCCCCATTCACGGCCCGCAGGTCCGACCGCAGCTGCCGCAGGAACTCCCCGCGTTCCGCCTGCATCGCCCGCCGCAGCGCCAGCCGCCCGTAAGGCCCCGCGCCCTCTTCACGTGACAGGTCTTCTGCCGCCCACCGCCGCACCTCAGCGTGCGGGGAGCGCCGCAGCGCCGCGATGTTGCCCGCAGTCGGGCGCCCCGCCTCCGCACCGCACCCTGCGCTCGATAGCATCAGGAACGCCCCCCGCGCCACTAGCGGGTCCGCGTCAAAGCAGTATTCGCCGAGCTCCGCGATCGGCACCGCCCGCGCGGCCGCGTGCCGCACCCCCGCGTCGCCATCGCCCAGCATCGGCCGCAGCACCTCCGCCCGGGCCCGGGCCCCCAGCCCGAAACCCGCGCACAGCCGCGGCAATCCACGACGGGCTGCGGCCGAAAGCACCTTCAACCCCGCCCCGCTCGGGAACGTCGACTCCACCACCTCGCGCGCCCGCCCCTTCGACCCCCGCGCCGCGACAGCCTTCACGCCCACCAGGCGCGCCCGCCGCAGCGGCCGGTGCAGCAGGTGCGCGTTCGTCAGCACCAGTTCGTGCTCCAGAAGCGACCGCCCACGCACCAGCCGCTCGCCCGCGGCGATCCCCAGCCCGTCCCGCGACAGCCACTCCAGCGCCCGAAGGCGAGCCACCGGCGCCTTCGACCACCGAAGCACTGACCGGACCACGCTGTGGCTCGGGTGCTGTGTGCCCGCCAGCCACGCGCGCAGGGCCCGTGCTCCGTGGCCAGCCCCGCGCACCCGCTCACGCCCCGCCAGCAGCATCGCCGCGATCACCGGCCCCCTCCGCCGGTGCTCGCCGAAGGTCATCACCGCGTCAGCCACGTACCGGCTGAGCTCATCCGCCCCGCCGCGCACGCCCCGCGCGGCGGTCAGTCTCATCCCCGGCGCGGGCGTGTCCTCGATGAACCGCGCGCACCCCTCCACCCGCAACAACTCCTCACGCACCACCGCCAACGCCAACAGGATCAGCGACCGCTCCGCCTCGTCCCCAACCGCCGCGTCCTGGTCGTGCAGCATTGCCCCCGCGATCGCCGCCAAGCGCGCATCCCCCGCCTCCCCCACCAGCGTTGCCAGCGACAGGCGCACCGGACCGCCCGGGTCCGTGCTCAGACGCGACAGGATTTCCCCCCACCTTTCATCCCCAGCCGCTAGCGCCGCCTGTGCACAACCGCTCGGCAGCCGTCGCCATGAACGCGCGAGCTGCGTGAGCGCCGCATCACCCGCAGATTCTGCCGACGCGCGTAAACCCGGAATCAGCGCGCCCCAGCGAACCGCGCCCCGCCGCGCTGCGGATGTCGGAAGCACCGCGAGATCAAGCAGTTCCGCGGCCAGCGCCTCTGCCTCTTCCGTCGACGCCACCGCGAGGGCTTCCCCCAGCGCGATCGCCCGGAGGCGGGGGTGCAGCCGGCGGGCGGCCGCGAGTCGCTCAGAGAATGTCTTAATGAACCTTGACACAGGGCCTCTGCGCTCGTCAGGATACTGTGAAGTGCCCCTTATGCGGTCCTTAATCCGGCTCTCATTCGGAGCAGAGGTACCACAAATTGGGCTTGTCAGCCGCGACCGCAATATATATGGTGGTGTCGCGGCGAACAACCGCAGGGGGATACGTTGGGGCTCCCGACTGTGAGGTATCGGACCGTGGCCTTCAGCGTCTGCACTGCCAGCCCCTCGGACAATCCCGGGGGTTGGCGCAGGAACCCGGCACACTCGTGTGGGAGTGAGTCAGCAGTGATGAACCTTCCGACCAAGACCAACGTCCTCCAGACCTACCAGATCATCCTCTACAACCGGGCCCTCCACCCCGAGTCCATGGCCCTCAAGGGCCGCCGGGTCGTGAAGCACGGCGAATACGAGCTTGAGGCCTGGATCCTCCCCGGCACCCACATGCTCCGCTTCGACCACCGCACGCTCTGCGTCTCGGAGCTGCTCACCGACCAGGAACGCACACCGCCGCTGCAGGGGCAGGTGTCTTCGTTCCTTTGCGCGGGCGAGCGGGACGTCGAGCACCGGTTCCCCCGCGAGAAGGTCACGTACATGACCTCGGTGCAGACAGAGACCCTCAGCGACAGCCTCTACGCCGCGTCGCTCGAGGAGATGCTCGACCACGCCCGCCTCAACCACTCCCTCAGCCACACGTGGGACGACGAGGCCGGCCGCTGCCTGAGCATCCTGGACATCCAGCGCATGGCCCGCCAGGTGCACGTGCAGAGCTACCACCTCATCGCCTCCGCGGCCCTGGTGCTCCGGACCCAGACGATCTTCGAGCACGCCTGAAGAGCCGATCGCGCAAGCGATCGAACTTTCCCTCTCCAGCAACAACCACCATCGCCAAAACGAAAACGGCCGGCTGCACGCGCAGCCGGCCGTTGTGCTTTCCGATAAACCGGAAGAAGACTCGATCGCTTGCGCGATCGGCTCTTTCCGAGCAATCCCCGCGATCAGCCCGCCTTCTTGCTCACCCGCAGCTCCGTCAGCGGCCGCTTGTGCTCGATGGCGCCCTCGTCGATCACGTACTCCACGCCGCTGTTGTTCTGGTCGGGCAGCTCGTACATCAGCCCGATCATGATCTCCTCCATCACCGCGCGGAGGGCACGCGCACCCGTGTCACGCTTCACCGCCCGCTCGGCGATCTTCCTGAGGGCCCCGGGGGTGAAGCTGAGCTTCGCGCCTTCCAGGCTGAACAGGTGCTGGTACTGCCGCACGATCGCGTTCTTGGGCTCGGTCAGGATCGACACCAGCGCCTCGACGCTCAGCGGCACCATCGGCGCGATCACCGGCAGACGCCCGACGAACTCGGGGATCATGCCGAAGTCGATCAGGTCGTCCGCGGTCACCTGCTGCAGGACCTTTGCGGTCTCCTTGGTCTCGTCGCGCTCGGTGTGCGTGAGCGAGAACCCGATCTTGGTCTTGCCCAGGCGGCGGCGGATGATCTCCTCCAAACCTACGAACGTGCCGCCGCAGATGAACAGGATGTTCGTCGTGTCCACCTGGATGTACTGCTGCTCGGGGTGCTTGCGCCCGCCCTGCGGGGGCACGTTGCTGACCGTGCCTTCGAGCATCTTCAGCAGGCTCTGCTGCACGCCCTCGCCCGACACGTCGCGCGTGATGGACACGTTGTTGCTGGTCTTGCCGACCTTGTCCACCTCGTCGATGTAGATGATCCCGCGCTGCGCCGCCTCCAGGTCAAAGTCCGCGGCCTGGAGCAGCTTCAGCACCAGGTTCTCCACGTCCTCGCCACGTACCCCGCCTCCGTCAGCGTGGTCGCGTCGCCGATCGCGAACGGCACCTTCAACATGCGGGCCAGGGTCTTGGCCAGCAGCGTCTTGCCCGACCCCGTGGGCCCGATCAGCAGGATGTTGCTCTTGTCGATCTCGACGCCGTTGCTGCCCTGCTCCATGTTCTGGAGCCGCTTGTAATGGTTGTTCACCGCCACCGCCAGGGCCCGCTTGGCGAAGTCCTGCCCGATCACGTACTGGTCGAGGAACTCCTTGATCGTCCGCGGCGAGGGGATATCCCGCAGCCACGTCGACGTGGAGTTCACACGCCGCTTCTCCTGCTTGAAGATGTTCTGGCACAGGTCGGTGCAGCTGCTGCACACGTACACCGCGTTGGGGCCCTCGACCATCGGCCCCACCTCGCGGCTGGTCTTGCCGCAGAAGGAGCAGGTCGTCACCTTGCGCCCGCGAAACGCGTCATTGTTCTGGTCCGTGCCGTCCGGCTTGTTCTTGGCCATGAATCCCTCGTGGGCGTGCGTTGCGCGTGCCCTGAACGTACTTCTTCCTCAAAGCTTATCGGCGTGCCCGCCCGTGGGCACCCCTCTCTCGACCTTCCGTCGAAGGCTGGAATCGGCAATCCCAGCACCCCCTCCGCACTCTCTCCCGCCATTCCGCGGCCCGGAAGGTCGTTATCGGCCATCCCTTGCGCCCGGCCCGCGCCCCGGCCCTCGGTCTGTCCCCTGGGAGGGCTTCTCGTCACCGAACCCGCTCCGGGCCAGGCGCGCCGCCATGTTCTTGCGGATGCTGTCGTACTCCTCCTGCGTGATCTTCCCCTCCTGCCGCATCCGCCGCAGGTCCTCCATGATCGTCCCTGCGCTGCTCGCAGAGTCCGGCGCGAACAGCCGCTTCCGCAGGTACATCCACACGAACCCGCCCACCAGCGCAATGCCGATGAGCACGCCCGCCGCCAGCATGATGTCGCCCGTCGTCGCCCTTTTCGGCGGCGGCGCGGCCGGCGCAGGCTCCTGAGCCAGGTACACGGTCGTCATTGACGGATGCTACCGCCTCGAGGCCTGTGCTGTTGCCGCGTCACATGTTGCCCGAGGCGATCGCCTCGCGGATCGGCACCAGCATCCCCGGCACCACCCGGTGCTCCACCAGCTCCTCGCCCTGGTGGGCCAGGCGCGTGAGGATCCCGGGCAGCTCCTTGGTGTCCCCCACCGCTCCGAACTTGCGGAGCGTCAGGTACACCGAGATCGGGTCGCCCCCGCCCTCGTGGTGCTCGCGCTGCTGCGCGCCACCCGCCCGCGTCTTGACCTCGAAGTAGATCTCAAGGTCGCCGCGCTGGCCCAGGGTGAGCCCCACCAGCGGCTGGCAGTCCACTGGTGTCGCCCCGGGTATATCCAGCAGCGCCGACAACGGCGAGCCCGGGATCAGCGCGTCGAGCACGATCGCGTCGTGGTTGCCCCCGGCGGTGAGATCAAAGCCGTACAGCAGCTCGACGTACTCGATGTCCAGTGGGCTGATCGACATGTAGGCCGGGGCCACCTCCAGCACGTGCCGGTGCAAGGAGTACCCCTCGTCCAGCGAGTTGGGGTTCACCACCCCCGAGCGGATGTTGGTGTTCCGCACCGCCAGCCACCGGTGCGGCATCTCGCTCTGCGGGCTCTCCAGTGCAAGCTCATCCCGGTAGCGGCGGAAGGAGCTCATCCCGGGGAACTGCCGGCGCACTCGCTCAAACAGGTCCAGCACCGTCTCCCGAGTGCGGGGAAGCTCCATCTTCACCGCGATCTTCTGGTTGACGTAAAAATCGGTGCACAGGGCGCGGTAGCTTTCGGACATCGCAGACCAACTCCTTGGGGCGGTGTTCGCCGCGTTTAGGCCGCGGACTTCCAAGCATACTCTTTTAACCGGCCCCTAAGCGCTCATTCGTGGGCCATCAGCCGGGGAATGAGTGCACTTATTCAGCGCTCCACCCGGTCCTCTCATCCCGGGATTAAGAAATCAGCCCGAGCCACCTGAGCACTCCACGAGTGTCCGACAGGTCTTCCACCGCGTGGGTTGCGCCGGCCTCGATCAACTCGGCCGCGGAGCTGCGCCCCGTCGCCACCCCCAGGCACCGGCACCCGTGCGCCAGCGCACACTCGACGTCGTTGGGCGTGTCCCCGATCACCACCACCGACTCACGCGCGATTTCCGCACCACGCACCGCGCACCCTCGCTCCATCCCCACCCGCACCAGGTGCTGACGGCGCGGCACCTCGTGCGGCGACTCATCCCCCCACACCCGCACCGCGAACCTCTCCGGATCAATCCCCGCGGCCCGCAGCTTCAGGCTCCCCGTTTCCTCGAAGTTCCCCGTCAGCAGCCCCATCGTCGCGTGCGAGCGCTCGACCTCATCGAGCAGTTCCATCACCCCCGGCAGCGCACGCGCGATCCCCGGCGTGCGCAGCCTCGCCTCCAGCTTCCTTGCGTACAGCGACCGCCATCGCGCGTGCACCTCCGGCGTGTCCGGCTGCCCATGCCTCCGCAGCATCTGGCTGAAGATCACCGGGTCCAGGCTCCCCGCGAACGAGACCCCCTCCGCGTGGAACCCCGGCCCGAACAGCTCCTGCCCCGCCTCCACCATCGCCTTCATGCCGCTGCCGCCCGAGGTGATCAGCGTCATGTCGATATCGAACAGAATCAGCACGTAACCACCTTTCCCCGCATCGGCCTTCGCCTCAGCGGCGGACCACGAACCCCCGCTCCTCCGCAGCCACGGGCATCGTGGTCACACCCTCGTGGGCGATCAACCGCCGCATCCGCCCCCGCAGGTCGGCCAGGAACATCTCGATCGCCGGGCCCTCCCCCTGCACCTCCATCAGCACCGACCCCTCCGGCTCATTCCGCACCCACCCGGTCACGGCGTGCCCCTGGGCCACATCCCGCGCTGTCGCCCGGAACCCGACCCCCTGTACCCGACCGCTGAACTCGATCCGCCGCCGCTCCATCGCACCCTCCCAGTCCTCGCCCACTCCCGCCCCCCACTCCCGCTCCCCACTCCCGCCCCCCACTCCCGCCCCCCGCGCAGGCCACCCGTCGCCCGAGAATCATGCGCCCGTGTGGGGTTGCCCAACCTTTCTATTGGTTTCAGACGGATTTGGTGATACCGTCATGGTGCAGCAAGGACCGCTCACCCTCTAGATCATCCCGCACCCACGGCCTTCGGGCCACTAACCGCGGCGAGATCAACCCTCTCCTGAGCGTCAACCGGGCTGCGGCTGGCACCTCCCCATCCGGGGACAACCTATCGACCCGCGCCGCTGCTCGCAGCCCCCGCGCCCCGCCCGCCGCAGTTCTCGGCCGCCTTCGCCCATTGTCGTGCGTGTGTGCATCTTTCGTGTGCTCTGTCTCGGTTTTGGGGACCGCGGTGAGCGACCTCTGGAAGGCCAAGTTCCACGACAACGGCGACCGCGATCGCGTGCGCGATGCGACGGACATCGTGCGCCTCATCGGCGAGCACGTCGCCCTCAAGAGCAAGGGTCGCGAGCTCGTCGGCCTCTGCCCCTTCCACAACGACAAGAACCCCTCGATGAACGTCGTGCCCGGCAAGCAGATCTTCCACTGCTTCGTCTGCGGCACCGGCGGCGACGCCTTCTCCTTCGTGCAGAAGTTCCACAAGATGGAGTTCCGCGAGGCCCTCGAGTACCTCGCCGAGCGCGCCGGCATCACCCTCACCCGCCACCAGCGCCCGGCCGGTGACGGCCCCGCGCCCATCTCTCGCGGCGACGTCCTCCACGCCAACGCCACCGGCGCGGAGTTCTTCAAGGCGATCCTCGCCCACCCCGAGCACGGGAAGGCCGCCCGCGAGGTGATCGCCAAGCGACGCATCGCACCCGAGATGGTCGCCAAGTTCTCGCTCGGGGCCTCCCCCGACCGCTGGGACGGGCTGATCACCACCGTTCAGCACAAACGGCTGGACCCCAAGGCCTTCTTCGAGGCGGGCCTCTTCAAGAAGCGCGAGTCCAGCGAGGGCGCCTACGACGCCTTCCGAAACCGGGTCATGTTCCCCATCCACGACCAGATCGGCCGGGTGATCGCCTTCGGCGCCCGCAAGATCAGGGACGAAGACGAGCCCAAGTACCTCAACAGCCCCGAGACCCGCGTCTTCAACAAGTCCGGCACCCTCTACGCCCTCCACCACGCCGCCAAGGCCATCCAGGCCGAGCGCACCGCCATCATCACGGAGGGCTACACCGACGTCATCGCCTGCCACCAGGCGGGGTTCTGCAACGCCGTCGCTACCCTCGGCACCGCCCTCACCCGCGAGCACGCCTCGGTGCTCCGCCGCCTGTGCGACCGGGTGATCCTGCTGTTCGACGGGGACGAGGCCGGCCAGCGCGCCGCCGACCGCGCGGTCGAGGTCTTCTTCGGCGAGGACCTGGACGTCGCCATCGCCACCCTCAACCGGTTCACCGACGCCAAGGACCCCGACGAGCTGCTCAAGCGTGAGGGCGGCGGCGAGGTGTTCCGCACCGCTCTTTCCGCCGCGACCGACCTGCTGGAGTACCGATTCGTCCGCCTCCGCCAGAAGCTCGAGGGCGCCGGAATGGCCGCGCTCTCCCGCGCCATGAAGGACGAGATCGCCCGCCTGGTGGAGATGGGCCTCAACGAGGTCGAGCCCATCCGCCAGAAGCTCATCGTCAAGCGCCTCGCCGCCGTTGCCGACCTCAACGAGGGCACGATCACCGCGGCCATCCCCGCCGGCCGCCGCCCTAAGTCTTTCACCTCACCAACAGCCACCGCACAGGCCGCAACTCACAGCGCGAGCGCAACCGACAGCAGTGCCGACAGCCCGGACGCGGGGGACGGAGCACCGCTCCCGCCCCTCGCCACCGCGCCGCTCACGCCGGCCGAGCACCTCCTCGGGTGCGTGCTCTGCGACGGCCAGCTTTTGTCCACGCTCTCCGAGCACGAGCGGGACTTCATCGCGCCCGCGGCGTACCGTTACGCGTTGCTCAGGCGGGTCGCACAAGTCATCCACGACATCGGCGAAGATCACGGCACGGCCGACCTCAACACGCTCATCCGCAGCGTCGACGAGGTTGAGGTCAAGGAAGCCGCGATCGGCCTCGCCTCCCGCATCAACCACGAGACCGATCAGGACCGCGATCGCCTCCACGCTCACTGGCAGGCCTGCCTAACCCGCGCACGGCTCGACCACGAGCGCGCGAAGCTCGCCGGCGGCTCGGCCTCCGCGGGCGCCCGCGAGGCAAACGACCTGATGAAACAGATCAAGCTCAAGAGGGCCATGCACACCGCGCTGGGGGCAGACCGGCGCGTGTTCCCCAGGCCCGGGTGATTGGATTCTGAACCACTCACCCGCGCAGGATTGCGGGTGCCTGTTTGTCGCGATGGATCGCAGCGTTTCGTTCACCGAGCAGTACCAGGTTGGTAGTTAGACTGTGCTGAGGAGATCGGCGTGATCGGCGAACTTCATCCCGCGGTGGCGCAGCTTGTCGAGGTCGGACGTCGTCGTGGCTGGCTCAGCTACGAGGAGATCAACAACACCATCCCCGACGAGATGGTCGACCCTGCTCGTCTCGACGAGCTCCTCGTCGTCATCGACCGCCTCGGCATCGAGGTCGTCGATGAACTCGAGTACCGCGCCCGCATGCACCGCCTCGCCCTCGAGCGCGGCGAGACGGGCAGCGCCTGCGGCAAGTCCGCCCTCCCCTCCGTCTTCCGCGCGATGTCCGTCTCCGGCGGCGAGCGTGCTGCCGAGGCCGCCACCCTCCGCAAGAGCCTCAACGGCGCCGCCATCCTGGCCGCCGCGGCCGAGCAGGACAGCGACCCCGATGAGGAGGAGATCCAGAAGGACGTCGCCGAGGTCGTCGCCGAAGAGGCCAGCGGCAAGCGCATCGACGACCCCGTCCGCATGTACCTCTCGCAGATGGGCACGATCCCGCTGCTGACCCGCGAGGAGGAGATCCGCCTCGCCAAGAAGATCGAGACGACGCGCATGATCTTCCGCCGCCGCTGCCTCGAGAGCGACTACGTGGTCGCCCAGGCGGTGGACATCCTCAAGCAGGTCCACAAGGGCGAGCTGCCCTTCGACCGCACGATGCGGATCAGCACCGCCGAGGCCGACGCCAAGGGCAAGATCGCCAAGCGCATCCCCGTCAACCTCCCCACCATCGAGAAGCTCCTCACCCTCAACCGCAAGGACTGGGAGGACCTCCAGGCCGCGAAGGCCGAGAAGAACGAGGCGCGGATCACCGAGCTCAAGGCCCGCATCCAGACCCGCCGCCGCCGCATGGCCGCGCTCACCGAGGAGCTCTCGCTCCGCACCGGCCGCATCATCCCGCTGATGCGCAAGCTCCGGTCGATCGCCAAGAAGATGGCCGAGCTCGAGGGCGAGCTCCGGCGCGCCGCCAACCGTGGCAAGGAGATGAAGCGCTCCCGCCGCCCCCTCAAGCAGTACGACCCCGAGGACCTCGCCGTGATGCGCGAGGAGCTCGAGGGCCTCCGCTCGCTCGTGCTCGAGGACCCCGGCGAGGTCATCCGCCGCATCCGCGAGGTGAACACCGTTTTCTGGGAGTACGAGCAGGCCAAGCGCGACCTCTCCGGCGGCAACCTCCGCCTCGTCGTCTCCATCGCAAAGAAGTACCGCAACCGCGGTCTGTCCTTCCTCGACATCATCCAGGAGGGCAACACCGGCCTCATGCGCGCCGTCGACAAGTACGAGTACCGGCGCGGCTTCAAGTTCAGCACCTACGCCACGTGGTGGATCCGCCAGGCCATCACCCGCGCCATCGCCGACCACGCCCGCACCATCCGCATCCCAGTGCACATGATCGAGACGATGAGCCGCCTGCGCAACATTCAGAAGGCGCTCCTCCAGGAGAACGGCATCGAGCCGACGATCGAGGAGCTCGCCGAGCGCGCCGGCATGAACAGCGTCGAGGTGCGCCGCGTGATGAAGATCAGCCGCCACCCCGTCAGCCTCGACCGCCCCGTCGGCGAGAGCGAGGACAGCTACTTCGGCGACTTCATCGAGGACGAGACGCAGGAGGCCCCCGGCGACGTGGCCGCGCAGGAGATGCTCAAGGCCCGCATCGAGGGCGTGCTCAAGACCCTCACCTACCGCGAGCGCGAGATCATCAAGCTCCGCTACGGCATCGGCGACGGCTACACCTACACCCTCGAAGAAGTCGGCCGCATCTTCAAGGTGACGCGAGAGCGCGTCCGCCAGGTCGAGGCCAAGGCCATCCGCAAGCTCCAGCACCCCGTCCGCGCCCGCAAGCTCCAGGGCTTCGTCGAGCGGTCGGTGTACAAGGAAGTCCGCGGCGAGCCGGCCCCCGCCCCCGCCCCGCTCTCCCAGCCCATGCCCATGGTCAACGTGATGCCGGTGTCCGTGGCCGCCCCCGCGGCAGTTCCCGCCCCCGCCACCGTCTGATCTCAGGGTTCAACCAATCAGAGGGGCTGTCCGCAAGGGCAGCCCTTTTTCGTTCCGTGGGTTCGTTCAGTCCGCCTGCCGCAGCAGCTTCAGCTCTTCCGCGCCCGCCAGGTGCAGCCGCAGCATCGCCAGCGCGCTCTTGGCCGACCAGTCGCGCACGCTCGCGCGGTCCCCGGCCATCGTGAAGTGCCGCACGTCCGTGGACACCCGCCCAGCACCCGCCTGACGCGACGCCCGCGCGATGTACACCGTCCCCACCGGCTTGCCGGGGCGGGTCCCGAACGCCGGCACCGCCCCGCCCGGCCCCGCGATCCCCGTGATCGCCAGGCAATGCTCCACACCGAGCTTCTCGAGCCCGCCCGTTGCCATTGCCAAAGCGCACTCGCGGCTCACCGCCCCCGGCCCCTCGGGCCCGAACAGCGAGGCATCCACACCCGCCAGCGACTGCTTGAGCGCGTTGGAGTACGTGATCAGCCCGCCCGCGAACACCTGCGACGAGCCCGCCACATCCGTCAGCATCCCTGACAGCAGCCCACCTGTGCACGACTCGACGGCGCCGACGCGCTCGCCACGCTCGCGCAGCAGCTTCACCACCACGCCCGCGAGCGTGTCCTCGCCCGTGCCGAACACGTACGCCCCCGCCCGCACGCGCACCTCGCGCATGTGCTTCTCGAGCAGGTGGTCGGCGTCGTACGGAGCCAGCGGCCCCTCGTACCGCAGCCGCACGCTCACAATCCCCCCGCTCGCCGTCGTGCCCACCAGCACGCCCTCGTCCCCCTGACGCTTCATCATCGCGCCCAGGCGTGTCGCCAGGTCGCTCTCGCCGATCCCCACCGTGTGCAGCACCCGCGTCGCCACCGTCCGCCCCGGCGGCGGCCGCAGGCGCGGCGCCACCTGCGCGCTGAACATCGGCTGCATCTCCCGCGGCGGCCCCGGCAGGCAGAAACAGTCACACCGCCCGATCACCCCGTGCAGCCCCGGCGCCGTCCCGTGCAGGTTCTGCAAGGACGTCGCCCGCGTCGGCCGCAGCGCCTGCACCTTGTTCAGTTCCGGCATCACCCGCCCGCGCGATGTGAACCACGCCGACACCTGCTCCAGCGCGATCGCGTCTTCGACCAGCGTGTCGCCCATCGCCGCGGCCAGCGCCTGGCGCGTGAGGTCGTCCAGGGTCGGCCCAAGGCCTCCCGTCACGATCAGCAGGTCCACCACGCCCGCGAGACGGCTGAGCGCCCCCACCAGCGCGGCCTCGTCGTCCGCCACCGTCACATGCTCGACCGTGATGATCCCCACGCCCGTCAGCCGCTCCGCCACCCACCGCGAGTTGGTGTTGACCGTCTGCCCCAGCGAGAGCTCATCCCCAACCGACACGATCGCCGCCCGCTCGTGCGCGCTCGGCGGCTGCCCCGGCTGTGTCTCGTCCGCTCCCATCGGCCACACAGGGTATCGGGTCCGCCCGACCCGCGTACGCCCGCCCTCCGGGCGTTCAACCCCCCTGCCGCTCCCGCGCCTTCTGGGCCTCGTTCGTCGCCCGCAGTTCCGCCTCCTGCTCAGCCGACAGCGAGTACCGGTACAGGAAAGGGTTCAGGTTGTAATGGGCCGAGAACGGCCGCAGGTCCAGCGTCCCCTCCGGCCAGTCCTTCAGGTGCTCGATCATCGCCGAAACGTTGCTCGTCCCCACCCCGATGAAGTAATCGCACCGGGCCGCGAGGTACATGTCGACCATCACCTCCAGCCCCAGCCTCGTGCGGCTCTCGTGCTGCAAGTAATGCAGCCCGTGCGCCGTGGACGTCCGCAGGCACTCGGTGGTCACCAGCTTCGCTCCGTACCTGGCCGCGTACTGCTCCCGCAGCTTCACGTCGTCGGTCAGGAGGAACACCTTCGCCCCCGGGTGCTTTGCGAGCAGCGCATCCACCAGTTCCGGTGTTGTCTTGTTCCGCTCGCTCAGGATCGGGTCCTCCACCGGCTTGTCCCCACCCCGCGCGTGCACCCCGATCATCGGAGTAGCCGTGAAGTGCTCCTGCGCGAACGCCTCCACCCGCCGCGCCACCTCCGCCGATGGCCGCAGGTACTTCTTCACGATCGCGCGGTAGGCCGCCGGCGGGCTCATCGCCGCCCACGCCGTCCCCGCCCGCGCCCACGACAGCACCTGCGTGACGCTCATGTGCACGTCCGAAACCGCCACGTCCTCGCGCCGATTCAGGTACAGGCACGCTCCCATCCGCGCCCATGCCCCACCGAACTTGTTCACCTCCGCCTCGAGCAGGTTGCCGTCATTCCACTTCGGCGGGAAGTACGTCAGCTTCTTGCCCATCAGCTCCGACGCACGCACCGCTGACACCGGCTCGAAGAACCGCACCCACGCGTCCTCGTCGCTCTCATCTCTGAAGAGGCTGCTCCTGCCCCACTCGATGACCGGCACCCGGCCCGTCAGCTCCGCGAGCAGCAGGCACCCCAGGACATGGTCCAGGTCCGAGCAGAACCCATAACCCCACGCCTTGATCACCAGGTACCGCTTCCGCCCATCCGCCCGCACCATCGCCTGCTCGCGCAGCCCTTTCCGCGCCGCGTTCAAGCCCTCCCGCAGCTGCGGGTCCGCCATCCCCTTCGTCGCGGTTGTCAGCAGGTCTACCGCCCGCTTGTACTCCCCCACGTTGAGCGCCACCAGCCCCTGCAGCCCCACTACCACCGGGTCCGCGCACCCCATCCGCACCATGATGTCGCACAGCACATCGGTCAGAGGCAGGTTGCCCTGGTGCCACGCCTGCAGCGCGTCCGCCGTATACGCCTGGAAGTCGATCGACACGCCTGCACTCCGGGTGATCGCCCGACTTTACCCTCTTGCTGGCCAGACCGCGGGCGGACGGGTATCATCCCCTCCCCACGGGCGCATAGCTCAGTTGGCTAGAGCGCGGCTGTCACATAGCCGAGGTCACAGGTTCGAGTCCTGTTGCGCCCACTTCCGCGGCCCCCCACTCCCCACAGGGCCCCACCGGCCCCAGCCCGGCTTGGGCGGGCCCACAAGTCTCACGCCGGAGTGGCGTAATGGCAGCCGCGACGGATTCAAAATCCGTTTCCCGTCAAGGGAGTGTGGGTTCAAGTCCCTCCTCCGGCACTTCCCGATAGAGCAACCGCCCCGCTGGACCAGCGGGCTTTCCGGCTTACAGTCCCCTCCCACCAACAACAGGGGGATGACGCCCGGGCCAGTTGCCGCGGGCGCCGAGCGCGGCGCGAGCCACCACAACGCGACCGGGCATTTGCACGATAGCCCCGGGAATAGTCCCGCCGGGCGGAAGGATGAAACACATGGCCGACAACCAGGAAACAAAGCAGGTCCAGCTCCGCATCGACGAGTCCAAGATGAGCTCGACCTACGCCAACACCATCCGCACCTCCACCACGCAGGACGAGGTCGTCCTCGACTTCGGCATGAACCTGCCCCAGCCCGGCCCCGACAACAACACCCCCGTTCTCGTCTTCTCCGTCGGCAGCCGCGTCGTCATGAACTGGGCGGGCGCCAAGCGCCTCGCCATCAGCCTCGGCCAGGTCGTCCGCCAGTTCGAGGAGCGCAACGGCGAGATCAACATCTCCGGCCAGCAGTCGGGCAAGGGCGGCAGCCCCCGCCTCAGCCAGTAATCCTGCCAGACCAATAACGATCAGAACCCCGTGTCACCTGACGCGGGGTTTTTTCATGCCCGTACACTCCCCTCGATGCGGGCGGACACTCCACCACCGAGCTTGAACAGCCACCCGCCGCCCGCAGCGCAGTCCAACCTCTGGCTCGCCGGCCGCAGGCTCGCCGTCATCGACGTCGGCAGCAACAGCCTCCGACTGCTCGCGGTCGAACTCCTCAGCGAGCGCTCCTGGACCACCCTCGCCCAGGACCGCGCCATGACCCGCCTCGCCCACACCCTGGCCCAGACCGGCGCGCTCTGCACCGAGGCCATGGCCACCTCCGTCGAGGCCATCGCCCGATTCAAGGAAACCGCAGACGCCCTCGGCATCCAAACCCTCCGCGCCTTCGCCACTGCCGCCGTGCGTGAGGCCTCCAACGGCCCCGACTTCGCCGCGCTCGTCCGCGACCGCACCGGCATCACCCTCGAGATCGTCTCAGCTCTCGACGAGGGCAAGCTCACCTACCGCAGCGCCGCCCGCGTGCACGACCTCTCCGCACCCTCCGCCGCCGTCGTCGACATCGGGGGCGGCAGCATGGAGGTCGTCTTCAGCCTGCACGGCATCATTACCGAGAACACCTCGATGCCCCTGGGCGCGGTCCGCCTCACCGAGTCCTTCGGCGGCCCCGACGCCGCCGCCGGCGCACGCCATAAGGAGATGCGCCGCTGGATCGACGACACCATCGCCGCTCACGTCCGCCCCCACGAGACCTCGCCCGCAATCCTGGTCGGCTGCGGCGGCGCCTTCACCACCCTGCTCACTCTCGCCGCCGCCCACCGCGGCCACGTGGTGAGCCGCAACGCTCCCAACCTCGCCACCCTCGGCCCCGTCTCCGCCGAAACCCTCAAGACCATCGTCAAGGAACTCCGCGCCCTTCCCCTCGAGCAGCGCCTCCGCCTCCCCGGCCTCCCCAGCGACCGCGCCGACATCGCCGTCGCCGGCCTCACCGCGATCGAGCGCCTCGTGAAGCACCTCGGCGTCGCCCAGGTCCACGTCCACCCCGGCGGCTTCCGCGAGGGCCTGCTCCTCCGCATGATTGATGAAGAGGTCGCCGCCCGCACCCGCGAGGATGCCCCCGCGCGCGAGCCCGACCTCGTCGCCGCCGCCCGGGACTTCGCACGCCGCTGCCGCTACGACCAGCCCCACAGCGAGCACGTGGCGATGCTCGCCACCCGTCTCTACGACCAGTTCCGCGAGCAGCCCGGGCGCGCCCTCCGCGTCGGCTCATTCCCCAACGAGCGTGCCATCCTTCAAGCCGCGGCCATCCTCCACGATGTCGGCACCATGGTGGAGTACCGCCGCCACCACCGCCATAGCCAGACCATCGTCCGCCACGCCGACCTCCCCCACTGGCCCCCGCACCACCTCGAGCTCGTCGCCCTCATCGCACGCTACCACCGGCGCGCCGTCCCCTCCGCTGACCACAAAGACTTCGCCGCACTGCCCCGCAAAGAGCAGGACCTGGTCCTCCGCCTCAGCGCCATCCTCCGCACCGCCGACGGTCTCGACCGCTCGCACACTCAGGTGGTCCGCGACGCCCGCGTCCGCTTCGGCAAGAAGCAGCTCCGCCTCGAGCTCGACACCACCGGCGACGCCGCCCTCGATGCCCGCGCCGCCGCTAAAAAGTCCGACCTCCTCCGTTCAGTTCTCGACCGCCCCATCGATGTCGCCCTCCCCACCCCCTCCGACACCCCCCTCCACGGGTAACTCCCGTCCAACCACTTCCACGCAACCGCTAACCCCCCACTGGCGGACCACTTGGTAGCGTAGAGTTCGGTGGCTCGGGGTTTCAGGTGGCACCAGTCTCCCGACCGGTGCTCCACTGGCGACGCCGTTAGACCGGTGATCGCACGCGGGACCGGTCGTTAGACTGGTGCCCGTGCCGACGCCACAACCCCCGCAAGGAACGCGCATGGCGAGCGGCCAATCAACTGAGACCGTGGTCGATCTCTCACAGCCCGGCGAGCCCGTCGCCGGGGGTCCGCCGCCCAACGAGCGCGCCACCCGCGACCTCCAGGCCTTCCTCCTCCAGCTCCTCCAGATGCAGTGCTCCCTCGTGGGCGCCATGGGCGGCGCGGTGTTCATCGCCGGCGGCGCCGCCCGCAAGCCCGCGCTCTTCGCCCAGCACCAGCCCGCCAACGAGACCACCCCCATCCTCGCCCCCGCCGTGCTCTCCCGCATGGAGCGCCTCGCCGGCGAGCTCTGCATCGAGAAGCCCGAGCCCGGCCGCCCGCCCCAGGGCCGCATGGACACCATCTCACTCGCCCGCTCCCAGGGCGCCCTGTACGGCGAGGAAGTCCGCCACCGCCTGATCGCCGCGCCCTTGACCGCCGAGGGCCGCACCGAGGGCGCCTGCGTGCTCGCCTTGAAATCCCGCGGCAACGCCGCCGACGAGGACGCCCTCCGCGCCCTCATGCTCAGCGTCGCCCACTTCGAAGCCTACCTCTGGAAGCAGCAGGCCTTCGCCGAGGCCCAGCGCACGCTCATGCTCCGCGAGACGCTCGAACTGCTCGACACCTCGCAGCAGGGCCAGAGCGCCGGCACCATGGGCGCGATCATGTGCAACGAGCTGCAGCGCCGTTTCGGTTGCACCCGCGTCTCCATCGGCCTCGTGCACCGCCACCTCATCCGCCTCTCCGCCGTCACCGGCGCCGACGAGGTCGACCGCAACGCCGCCGCCGTGCAGGCCCTGGAAGAGGCCATGGAAGAGTGCGCCGCCCAGGACTGCGAGCTCGTCTACCCCGCGCCGCTGGAGCACGAGCACGACCCCTCGCAGCGCCGCGTCACTCGCGCCCACGACGAGCTCTCCCGCAAGTTCGGCCCCTCCGCCGTGCTCAGCCTCCCGCTCCGCGTCGAGGGCGACCTCGTCGGCGTCGTCGTGCTCGAGCGCGCCGCCGGCGACCCCTTCCCCTCCGGCGCCGTGCCGCTGCTGCGTCTCGTCGCCGAGACCATCGGCCCCGCGCTCTGGACCCGCCGCCTGGCCGACCGCGGCGTGCTCGCCGTCACCCGCGACCGCCTCTACGACCTCGCCGAAACCGTCTTCAGCCCCCGCCACACCGGCGCGAAGCTCCTGCTCTCGCTCATCGGGCTCGTCCTCCTGCTCGCGGCGGTGGTCCCCATCCCCAGCCGCGTCACCGCCGGCGCGGAGGTGCAGGCCAAGCAGTCCCGCACCATCGTCGCGCCCTTTACCGGCTACCTCAAGAGCGTGAACGTCAAGCCCGGCGACGCCGTCGCCGCGGGCCAGGTCCTCGCCACCATGGACACCAGCGACCTCGTCCTCGAGCTCGCCGAGGCGGATGCCAAGCTCGACTCCCTCACCATCCAGGCCAACGACGCCCTCGCCCGCGGCGAAGTCGGCAAGCACCGCGGCTACCAATCCCAGGTCGAAGAGACCGCCGCCCATGCCGCGCTCCTCCGCGACCACATCACTCGCGCCGACATCCGCGCCCCTATCGACGGCCTCATCGGTCGCGGCGAGCTCGAGTCCTTCATCCGCGCCCGCGTGGACCCCACGCAACCCCTCTACGAGATCGTCAGCCGCGACCAGCGCGCTGTCGCCCACATCGACGAGAAGGACGCCCAGCGCGTGAAGGACGGCATGACCGGCCACATGGTCATCCGCTCTCAGCCCGGCAAGAAGGTCCCCGTCAAGGTCGTCCGCGTGAACCCCGCGGCGGAGGTCGTCAGCGGCAAGAACGTCTACCTCGCCGAAGTCGAGATCACCGGAGCCCTCGAAGAGGGGGCCGCCGCATGGCTCCGCCCCGGCATGACCGGCACCATCAAGCTCGACGACGGCACCACGACCACACTCACATGGGTCCTCCGGCCTGTCATCGACGAAGTCCGCATGCGGATGTGGTGGTGACCATGCTCAAGCTCCTCCGCCAGGACTCCGCCGGCACCTTTAGCGACCTGTGGTACCGCGTCGGCCCCACCCGCCCGCGCCTCTCGCCCCACGCCCAGGTCATCCGCCAACGCTTCGGCGCCCACACCACCTTCATCATCGAAGACCCCGCCGGCGGCCAGTACTACCGCATGAGTGAGGCCGCGTACTTCTTCATCGGACTGCTCGACGGCCGCCGCACCATCGACGACGCGTGGCAGGCCTGCAACGCCCAGCTCGGCGACGCCGCACCCACGCAGAAGGAGTGCGTCGATCTGCTCAGCCGCCTCCAGCTCTACGGCCTGCTCCACGGCGACCTCCCCCTCGCCGCCGACATGGTCGAGCTCCGCCGGCGCGAGGCCCGCGCCCGCAAGGTCGCCCTCCGCCATGGGCGGGGCGTCTCCATGACCATCCCCCTCCTCAACCCCGAGCCCTGGCTCGAGCGCAGCAAACACCTCCTCGCCCTCGTCTTCTCAAAGTGGGGCGCGGCCCTCTGGCTCGCCCTCATCACCTTCGCCCTCTACCGCGTGTTCCTCAACCGCGGCGCCATCGGCGATCAGCTCAACAACGTCCTGGACCCCAGCAACCTCATCTGGATGGGCGTCGCCTTCACCATCCTCCGCGCCTGGCACGAGCTCGGCCACGCCGCGGCCTGCAAGGCCATGGGCGCCCGCTGCACCGAGATGGGCCTCATGGTCATCGCCCTCGTCCTCCCCTTCCCTTACTGCGATACCTCCAGCGCATGGCGCCTCCCAGAGGTCTGGAAGCGCGTCATCGTCTCGCTCGGCGGCGTGCTCTTTGAGTCCGTGCTCGCGGCCATCGCCGCGATCGCCTGGTCGTACATGGGGCGCGATGACTCGGGCCTCACCCGCACGCTGCTCTTCAACACCATGCTGATTTCGGGCGTCACCACGCTCATCTTCAACCTTAACCCGCTGCTGCGCTACGACGGCTACTACGTCCTCTCCGACGTCACCGGCTCCGCGAACCTCGCCCCCCGCGCCCAGCAGCTCATCAAGTTCCTCCTCCAGCGCTACATCTACCGCGTCGCCAACGTCCGCCCGCCACACGTCCGCAGCACCGGCGAGTTCTGGCTCCTCCTCTCCTTCGGCCTGCTCTCCTGGCCCTACCGCATGTTCGTCGTCGCCAGCATCGTCCTGCTGCTGTGGACCAACCCCGACTACCTCACCCTCGGCGCGGTCCTCGCCGTCATCGCCGGGGCCTGCTGGCTGCTCTGGCCGCTGCTCAAGGCGATCGGCTTCCTCCTCACCGACCCCATGCTCATGGGCCGGCGAGCCCGCGCCCTCACCATCACCGCCGTCTTCTTCGCAGCAATCACGGCGGCGCTGGGCCTCATCCCCGTCCCCGCAGCCGGTTACGCCACGGGCACGCTCGAGCCCGCGAGCCTCGAGCCAATCCGCCCCACCGAGGACGGGTTTGTGAAGCTCGTGCACGTCCGCGCTGGCGAGCAGGTGAACGTCGGCGACCCCATCGCCACCCTGTACAACGCCGAGGTCATCTCGCAGCTCGAGGCCGCCCGCGCCGTCTACGACAACGCCCAGGCGGAGGCCGACGCCACCATCTCAGCGCCCCACGCCGACCGCCTCCTCGCCGAGACCCGCCTACGCCAGGCCGAGCGTGCCCTCGCCCGCGCCCAGGAGCGCGCAGACGCCCTCACCCTCCGCGCCACCACCGCTGGTCGCGTCGTCCCCGCCGCCGGACTCGGCACCGACATGGACCGCCTCACCGGCGGCTTCTTCAGCAAGGGCGCCCTTCTCGCAACCATTGCCACCACCGACCAGCTCCTCGTCCGCTGCATCGTCGCCGACCGCGACGAGGGCTACATCTTCCGCGGGCGAGTCGGCGAGACCGTCGAGGGCGTCGAAGCCTCTATCCGCGTCCGCGGGCGTGCAGAAGACGAGATCCCCGGCAAGCTCATCCGTAACGCGCCCGCCGGGTCGCGCCGCGTCGCGGGCGAGTCCCTCACCAACAAAGCCGGCGGTGACGTCATCGCCGACCCCGCCGCTCCCGAGAAGTCCAACACCACCGTCGCCCCGCACTGGGTCGTCGAGGTCGCCCCCGACGTGAGCAACACCGAGGTCCTCGCGGGCTGGAAGCCCGGCCTCCGCGCCAAGGTCCGCTTCGGCGTACAGCCCGAGCCCCTCCTCTCCCAGTGGTGGCGCAAGGTCCGCATGTTTGTCGCTGACAAGGCCGAGGCATGACCGCCCTCTCCCGCACGCCCAGCGTTGACCCGCACGCGTGGCTCCGCCCACCCTCGGACGCCACCTCGCGCCGCCTCTGGCCCATGGTCGCCGCCGCTCGAGATCGCCGCGAGGTCCTCAAGGGCTTTGACGCCCTCGGCGAATCCTTCACCGGCTGGATCGCCCGCCGCCGCGCCCGCCGCCTCGACTGGCCACGCGTCCACCGCATCATCGAAGCCGCGAAAAAACTCTCCACCTTCAGCGAGGCCGCGTTCACCAGCGAAGTCGCCGACGCCCGCGCCGCGGCGATCGTCTCCCGCACCGAACCTACCGCCATCGACCGCGCCCACGCCGCTGCGTACGAGGCCGTGCGACGCACCATTGGCTTTTCCCTCCACCCCGAGCAGGTCCTCGGCGGCCTCGCCCTCTCCAGCGGCTGCTGCGCCGAGCTCGCCACCGGCGAAGGCAAGACCGTCACCGCCATCCTCGCCGCCACCATCGACGCATGGTCCGGGCGCGGCGTCCATGTCATCACCGTCAACGACTACCTCGCCCGGCGCGACGCAGAGATCACCACCCCCGCCTTCAAACGCCTGGGTCTCCGTGTCGCCGTCATCCAGGACGCCTCCAAGCCCGACGAGCGCCGCGACGCCTACGCCGCCGACATCACCTACGCCGCCGACAAACAGGTCATCTTCGACCACCTCCGCGACCGCCTCGCCTCCCCGCTCCTGCCCCGCCTCACCGGCCTCCTCCTCGACGACATCCTCGATGCCAACCGCCAGCAGCGCTGGGACGGCAAAGTCGTCCAACGCGGCCTCTTCGCCGCCATCATCGACGAGGCCGACAGCGTCCTCATCGACGAGGCCGTCACCCCCGCCATCATCAGCAGCAAGGGGGACGACGCCAAGACCGACCACTTTGCCACCGCCTCCCGCATCGCCGCCGGACTCACGCCCGAGACCCACTACTCCGTCAACCACCGCCACCGCACAGTCACCCTCACCGACGCCGGGCGCGAAGCCCTCGCCGCCGCCGCCGCACAGCTTCCGCCGTTCTGGGCCGGGCCCCGCCGGCGCGAAGAGCTGATCCTCCAGGCCCTCAACGCCCGCGAGCTCTACAAGCGCGACGAGGACTACGTCGTCCGCGATGACCAGATCATGATCGTCGACCGCTCCACCGGCCGCATCCTTCCCGGCCGCCAGTGGCAGCTCGGCCTCCACCAAGCCGTCGAAGCCAAAGAGAACCTCAAGGTCACCGCCGAGAACATCGCCGTCGCCCGCAGCAGCTACCAGCGCTTCTTCGAGAAGTACGAGCGCCTCGCGGGCATGACCGGCACCGCCCGCGAAGTCGCCGGCGAGCTCTGGGCCTGGTACCGCCTGCCCGTCGTCCCCATCCCCACGCACAAACCCATCGCCCGCACCCGCGCCCCTGACCGCGTCTTCACGACCGAAGCCGAAAAGCTCGCGGCCGTCGCCGACCGCGTCGAGCAGGCCAGCCGCGCCGGCCAGCCCGTCCTCGTGGGCACCTGGTCCGTGCAAACCTCCGAGAAAGTTGCCGAGCTCCTCCGCGCCCGCACCCTCGAGTGCGACGTGCTCAACGCCAACCGCGAGGCCGAGGAGGCCGCCATTGTCGCCCGCGCCGGGCGCGCCGGCGCGATCACCGTCGCCACCAACATGGCCGGCCGCGGCACGGACATCCAGCTCTCCCCCGAGGCCCGCAAGGCCGGCGGCCTGCTCGTCATCGCCACCGAGGCCAACGACGAGCAGCGCGTCGACCGCCAGCTCGCCGGCCGCTCCGGCCGCCAGGGTGACCCCGGCCGCGTGGAACGCTTCGTCTCTCTCGAAGACCGCCTCGTCCAGCAGCACGGCCTCCCGCCCCTCCTCGCTCTCGTCCGCCGCAACGCCGGCCCCACCCGCCGCCTCGCCGCCAAACTCCTCTGGTCCACCGCCCAGCGCACCGCCAGCCGCCGCTGGACCGTCATGCGCGCCGAGGCCAGCAAGGCCGACCAGTGGTTCGAAATGGCCATGCAGCAAGTCAGCCGCTAATTGTCCTAGATGTGCCACGATCATGCTTCATGATCGTGACCATACACGATGATCTCTCTGCCACCACATCTACTCACCTCCCCACCTCCACTCCTCCACTCCTCCTTCGCACCTTCGCTCCCCTTCGCGCCCTTCGCGGTCAACTCCCCTTGACATGGTTATTCACCGAATGAATAATCATCCATGACCCTCAAGTCCAAGCGCCAGTCCCGCCTCCGCGACCTCCTCGCCCAGTCCTTCCTCAAGAGTCAGGAGGAGATCGCCGCCGCCCTCCACCGCGAGGGGATCGAGGCGACCCAGGCCACCCTCTCCCGCGACCTCCGCGAGCTCGGCGTGCTCAAGGGCCCCGAGGGCTACATGCTCCCCGCCCCCGGCAGCAGCCGCGAGCCCGCCCGGCGCGAACTCCAGCGCGCTGTCCACACCTACATGCTCTCGGTCAAGCGCGCCGGCAACCTCGTAGTCATCAAGTGCGGCACCGGCCAGGCCTCGCCCCTCGCCGTCGAGATCGACCGCTCCGGCCTCGAGGGCGCTGTGGGCTCCGTCGCCGGCGACGACACCATCTTCGTCGCCGCCACCACCGCCACCCAGGCCACCCGCATGGTCAAGCTCTTCCAGGACCTCGCCAAGTCCTGAGCGGCTCCTCGCACCAAGCTCCCCACCCCTACGCGCGCCGTACCGTTCCCCCGCTCTTCGCTCTCCGCTTTCCGCTTTCCGCTTTCCGCTTTCCGTTTTCCGTTTTCACCCAAGGAGCCCCGTTGCCCAAGATCGCCATCATCGGAGCCAGCGGCTACAGCGGCGCAGAGCTCGTCTCCATCCTCCTCGCGCACCCGCAGGCCGAAGTCGTCGGCCTCTTCGGCTCCGCCAAGCGCGACGCTGACAAGCCCGCCGCCTTCTCCGACTCCTGGCCTCGCTTCCGCGGCCGGCTCGACCTCCCCGTCCGCCCCACCAGCATCCCCGAGATCGCCGCGCTCAAACCCGACGCCGTCTTCCTCGCCACACCCCACGAGGCCAGCCTCGAGCTCGCCCCCGAGCTCCTCCACCATGGCCTCAACGTCCTCGACCTCTCCGGCGGCTTCCGCCTCAAGGACGCCGCGCTCTACCCGAAGTTCTACGGCTTCGAGCACACGCACGCCGCAACGCTCGCGGCCGCCGTCTACGGCCTGCCCGAGCTCCACCGGACCGCCATCCGCACTGCGCAAATGATCGCCGTCCCCGGCTGCTACCCAACCTCCGCCATCCTCCCCCTCGCCCCCCTCGCCCGCGCTGGTGCCATCGCGCCGAGGACCCGCCCGATCGTCGACTCCATCAGCGGCGTCAGCGGCGCCGGCCGCAGCCCCTCGCAGGCCATGCTCTTCTCCGAGGTCTCCGTGCGCGCATACAACGTGCTCAAGCACCGGCACAATCCCGAGATCGACGCCTACGCCGGCACCTCCGTTGTTTTCACGCCCCACATCGGCCCCTACGACCGCGGCATCGTCTCCACCATCCACGCCGAGCTCGCGCCCGGCTGGAATCACGCCCGCGTCAGCGACGCCCTCGCCGCCGCGTACAAGCACGAGCCCTTCGTCCGCCTCTGCCCCCCCGGCATCTGGCCCGCAGTCAACGACGTCAAGCACACCAACTTCTGCGACATCGCCTGGGCCACCGACGATGCGACCAGCCACCTCGTGATCTCCTCCGCCATCGACAACCTCACCAAGGGCGCCGCCGGCCAGGCCGTGCAGTGCATGAACATCCGCCTCGGCCTGCCCGAGACCATGGGCCTGCTGCCCGGAGGTGAGAAGTGACGCAAACAGCCCACGAGCCAATCGTCGTCAAGATCGGCGGCACCACCCTCGAAGACCCCAGGACCTCCCCGCAGCTCTGGGACTCCATCGCCGCGCTCGCACAAGCTCGCCCCGTCATCATCGTCCACGGCGGCGGAAAAGCCGTCGACCGCCTCCTCGCCGCCCTCAACATGCCCGTTGAGCGCAAACAGGGCCTCCGAGTCACCCCGCCCGATCAGATGGACCTGATCGCCGGCGTCCTCGCCGGCACGCTCAACAAGACCATCGTCGCCGCGCTGCTCAAGCGCGGCACGCGCGCCGTGGGCCTCTCCATCGGCGACGCCGCCGTCCCCACCGCCCTGAAGCGCATCGAAGGCCTTGACCTTGGCCTCGTCGGCGAGGTCACCACTACCTCGCGCCAGCCGCTGGGCCAATCGCTGCTAGGCATCCTCCTCCGCGAGCGTCTCACACCCATCCTCAGTTCCATCGGCATCAGCCCCGAAGGCCAGCTCCTCAACCTCAACGCCGACGACGCGGCCGCGGGCGTTGCCTGGCACGTCCGCGCCGGCACCCTCGTCCTCATGACCGACGTCCCCGGCATCCTCGATCAGCACAAGCAGCTCATCCCCACCATCGACGAGCGCGGAATAGAGCGGCTGATCTCCGAACAAGTCATCACCAGTGGCATGATCCCCAAGGCCCGCGCCGCCGCCGCCGCGGCCGCGAAGCTCAACGCCCCCGTCGTCATCCTCTCCGGCAATGACCCCGCCTCCCTCGCCCGCTGGTCGTCAGGCAGTCCCGCCGGAACCACCATCAACCCCACCGCCTCCGCGTACAGGAGCTGAGAAGTTGCCGACCACCACCACGCCCACCGCCCTGGCCACCAACGGCAACGGACACGCCGCCGCCCCGCGCCCGCTCCCCGCCATCACGCGCGCTAAGGACTTCAAGGGCCAGGACCTCCTCACCCTCTCCAACATCTCACCTTCCGCCATCCTCGAACTCTTCGACACCGCCTCGAAGATGAAGGCCAACTTGAGCGCCTACCGCTCCACCCTCGACAATCTCGCCGTCGCCCTCCTCTTCGAGAAGCCCTCGCTCCGCACCAAGATGTCCTTCGAGGTCGGCATCGCCAAGCTCGGCGGCCATCCCATCTTCATGGACCACGGCGGCCAGCGCCTCGGGGCCCGCGAGTCCGTCCGCGACTACGGCAAAAACCTCGAGCGATGGGTCGACTGCATCGTCGCCAGGGTCTACTCCCAGCAGGTCCTCGAGGAGATGGCCGACGCCGCGAAGTGCCCCGTCATCAACGCCCTCTCCGACCGCTTCCACCCCTGCCAGGGCCTCGCCGACCTTTTCACGCTCTACGAGCGCGCCGGCCGAAACCCCGACCGCCTCCGCCAAGTGAAACTCCTCTACATCGGCGACGGCAACAACGTCTGCCACTCGCTCATCCACTGCGCGACCCTGCTCGGCGTTCACACCACCGTCATCACCCCCAAGGGGTACGCCCCCGCAGATGACGTCGCCGCCGAGTGCGCCGCCTTCGCCAAGGCCAAAGGCAGCACCTTCACCATCTCTCACAACCTCAGGGACGCCGAGGGCCACGACGCGGTCTACACCGACGTCTGGGTCTCCATGGGCCAGCCCGGCGGCGTCGACGAGGTCACCAAGCGCCGCAAGATCTTCACCAAGTACCAGGTCAACCCCGACCTCATGGAGCTCGCCTCTCGAGGCCGCCCCGCCCCCGCCGCCTTCATGCACTGCCTCCCCGCCCAACGCGGCCTCGAAGTCACCGACGAAGTCATCGACGCCCCCACCTCCATCGTCTACGACCAGGCCGAAAACCGCATGCACGCCCAGAACGCCCTCCTCCATTACATGCTCGGCAAGGGCAACTGAGGTCAACCACAGAGACACCGAGACACAGAGAAGACCATCAGAAGGAAAGGAAATCGACCACAAGTCAACAGACCCCACACGAGAGCACCCTCATAACTGCCTTCTCCTCTCTGTGCCTCTGTGTCTCTGTGGTTGAATCAAGGAAAGACCATGAAGAAGCGCATCGCACTCGCATACTCCGGCGGCCTCGACACCTCCTGCATCGTCCCCTGGCTCGTTGAGAACATGAACGCCGAAGTCGTCTGCGTCGTCGGCGACGTCGGTCAAGGCGCTGAAGAGCTCGAAGGCGTCGAGAAGAAGGCCCTCAACTCCGGAGCCAAGGAGTGCCACGTCGTCGACCTCAAGCAGGAGTTCGTCGAAGACTTCGTCTTCCCCACCATGATCGCCGGCGCCATCTACGAGGGCCGCTACCTCCTCGGCACCGCTATCGCCCGACCCATCCTCGCGAAGGGCCAGGTCGAGGTCGCCAAGAAAACCGGCTGCACCGCCCTCTCCCACGGCTGCACCGGCAAGGGCAACGACCAGGTCCGCTTCGAGTCGGCCTACGCCGCGCTCGCCCCCGAACTCGAGGTGATCGCCCCCTGGCGCGACGACCGCTGGAAGCTCTCCGGCCGCCTCGCCATGCTCGACTACCTCAAGCAGCGCAACATCCCCACGACCGCCAGCGCAACCAAAATCTACTCTCGCGACCGCAACCTCTGGCACATCTCCCACGAGGGCGGCGCGATCGAAGACCCCTGGAACGCCCCGCCCGAGGACGCGTGGATGCTCACCGAGTCCCCCGCCAAGGCCCCCGACCACTTCGAGGACGTCAACCTCGGCTTCGAGAAGGGCCGTCCCCGCACTCTCAACGGTCAGCCCATCCGCGGAGATGACCTCATCACCCGCCTCAACAAGATCGCCGGCGCCCACGGCGTCGGGCGCGTCGACCTCGTCGAGAACCGGCGCGTGGGCATGAAGTCCCGCGGCCTCTACGAAACCCCCGGCGGCACCGTCATCGTCGAGGCCATGCGCGCCCTCGAAGAGCTCGTCCTCGACCGCGAGACCCGCCACTACCGCGAGCACCTCGGCCTCACCTTCGCCGAGCTCGTGTACGACGGCCGCTGGTTCACCCCACTCCGCGAGGCCCTCTGGGCCTGCGCCGACAAGATTGCCGACAAGCTCGACGGCGAGGTCGTCGTCCGCCTCTTCAAGGGCACCGCCACCGCCGTGAAGCGCAAGAGCCCCAACTCTCTCTATGCCGAGAAGATGGTCAGCTTCGAGGGCGAGGAGGTCTACAGCCAGAAGGACGCCGGCGGCTTCATCCGCCTGCTGAGCCTCCCCGAGCGCATCCGCGCCCTGAAGGCGGGTGGTTACACGGAGTAAGACCCATGAAGTCCTCAGCCACCACCGCCACCCAATACCTCGCTGAGCTCCCCGCCGACCGCCGCGCCGCCATCGCCGCCGTGCGCAAGGTCATCCTCGACAACCTCGACAAGGACATCGAGGAAACAATGGCCTACGGCATGATCTGCTACGCCATCCCCCACCGCGTCTACCCCGCCGGCTACCACTGCGACCCGAAGCAGCCCCTCCCCTACGCGGCCCTCGCCTCGCAGAAAAACTACATGTCACTCTACCTCGACACGTCCCGCGCCGACTGGTTCACCAAGGAGTGGGCCAAGACCGGCAAGAAGCTCGACAAGGGCAAGGTCTGCATCCGCTTCAAGAAGCTCGAAGACCTTCCGCTCGACCTCATCGGCCGCCTCATCAGGTCCGAGACCGCCGAGGCCGCCATCGCCGCCTACGAGGAAGGCCTCGCCGCCCACTCGCCCCGCAATATGGGCAAAGCGAGCAGGCCCGCGCCCAGCAAAGAGGCCGCGACAAGCAAGCCCGCCGCGAAGAAGGCAACTAAGAAGACCGTCAAGAAGTCAACCAAGAAGAAGGTGAGCCGCTGATGGCCCTCTGGGGTGGACGCTTCGAATCAGGACCCGACGCGCTCTTCAAGCAGCTCAACGACTCCCTGCGCTTTGACTACCGCCTCGCGCGCCAGGACATCGAGGGCTCCATCGGCTGGGCAAAGGCCATCGCCCGCGCCGGCGTCCTCACCCCCGACGAGCTGACCAAGCTCACCGCCGCCCTCAACAAGCTCCTCGAAGAAGTCCGCGCCAACCCCACCCTCCCCGCCAACGACACCGACGAAGACATCCACTCCTGGGTCGAGCGCCGCCTCATCGAATCCGTCGGCCCCCTCGGCAAGAAGCTCCACACCGGCCGCAGCCGCAACGACCAGGTCGCCACCGACCTCCGCCTCTGGACCCGCGCCGCCATCGACCAGCGCCTCGCCGAGCTGCGCGACTGCCGCCGCGCCCTCATCGACCTCGCCACCCGCGAGCAGTCCACCGTCCTCTCCGGCTACACCCATCTCCAGCGCGCCCAGCCCGTCCTCTTCCCCCACTGGTGCCTCGCCTACGTCGAGATGCTCGAGCGCGACGAGACCCGCCTGCGCGACGCCCGCACCCGCGTGAACACCTGCCCCCTCGGCTCCGGCGCCCTCGCCGGCACCGCCTACACAATCGACCGCCACGCCCTCGCGCACGACCTCGGCTTCGACGCCCCCACCAACAACAGCCTCGACGCCGTCTCCGACCGCGACTTCGTCCTCGAGACCCTCGCCGCCTGCGCGATCACCGCCGTCCACCTCTCGCGTCTGGGCGAGGACCTCATCCTTTACGGCAGCCAGGAGTTCGCCTTCATCGAGTTCGACGACGCCGTCTCCAGCGGCTCCTCGCTGATGCCTCAGAAGAAGAACCCCGACTCCGCCGAGCTCCTCCGCGGCAAGTCCGGGCGCGTCATCGGCCCCCTCGTCTCCCTGCTCACAACGGTCAAGGGCCTCCCCCTCGCGTACAACAAAGACCTCCAGGAAGACAAGGAGCCGCTCTTCGACGCCATGGACCACCTCTCCATGTGCCTCCGCGTCGTCCCGCGCATCCTCGACACCCTCAAGGTCCGGCGCGACGCCTGCGAACGCGCGGCCAAGGGCGGCTACTCCAACGCCACCGACCTCGCCGACTACCTCGTCTCCCGCGATGTCCCTTTCCGCGAGGCCCACGAACAGGTGGGGCGCGTCGTCCGTCACGCCCTCAGCCTCGGCAAGCCCATCGAGGAGCTCCCGCTCACGGAGCTCCAGCGCCTCGCCCCCGCCGTGCAGCCCGACGTCTACGCCAGCCTCACCATCGAGGCCGGCCTCTCCCGCCGCAATGTCCACGGCGGCACCGGCACGCAGGCCGTTGCCGCGGCCCTCGCTGCCGCCCGGGCCCGGCTGAATGCTGACTGACATCCGTTAGGGATTGCAACCCATTCACCCCGCGAGCGGTGAAATCCTGCTTCAGCGCGCCTGAACTTACCGCATGTAGAACTAGCGGCGCACACCCTGCGCCCACGAGGGATTGCCATGCACCCAACCCAACTGATCGCCGCCGCGACCGGTGCACTCCTGGCCGGCGCCTGCGCCGCCCAGCCCACCTTCATCTCCCAGCAGCGGGTGATCGCGGCCACCACCACCTTCAACGAGAACACCGTCACCGCTTCCGCCCCCGACTTCAACCGCTTCACCGAGGTTGTCGCCGCCGCCATCCCCTTCGAGACCCCCGAGGGCCTCCCCGCCCCCAACGAGGGCGAAACCGGCATCGACTGTGAGATCGACCCCAACGCCATCCGCGCCCGCGGCACCCTGGCCGGTGCCGGCGGTATCACCGTCAACGGCGTCCCCGTGTTCGGCGAGGCCGAGGCCCTCGTCGAGGTCACTTTCAGCGTCACCCAGCCGACGCCCTACCGCATCCGCTCCAAGCCCCGCCCGAGCACCAACCCGCGCGACGAGTTCGAGATCGAACTCCAGAACACCGCCACCAACGCCTACCTGTACCGCATCAACGAGAACGCCCCCGCGCAGTTCGTAGACACCAGCGGCACGCTCCAGCCCGGCACCTACGTCATCCACTACGAGGTCGAGTTCACCCACGACGCCGGGTTCGAGGTCCGCAACTTCGACTTCAACTTCCAAATCGGCCAGACCTGCGGCACCTCCGACTTCAACGGCGACGGCGACTCCGCGACCGACCAGGACATCGAGGCCTTCTTCGCCTGCATCGGCGGGAGCTGCTGCGACACCTGCTACTCCGCCGACTTCAACGGCGACGGCGACGCCGCGACCGACCAGGACATCGAATCGTTCTTCCGAGTCATCGGCGGCCACCCCTGCTGAATCAAGTCTTCAAGGCGAAGGGTGCCACCGATTCGCCGCTGCTCTGAGCGGTGAATCGATGGTTTCACCACAGGCTGCACAACTTCCCTCGCGCCCCCGACGGTCTACTTCGCCCCAACACCCTCCCTCAGCTCCACCGCCTCCTCAACCCGGCCAGCCTTCTCATAGATCCCCGCGAGGCACTCCGACGCCGACTTCAGCACCCCGGCCGTCGCATTCCCCCCCGCCCGCAGCCGCGGCAACGCCGCCTCCAGCTTGGCCAGGGCCGCCTCGGTCTCGCCCTTCTCCGCCAGCGTGATCCCGATATTGGCCTCGGTCGCCGCGATCTGGTGCGAGTCCGTCGCGAAGCGCGGCCGCTGCCACTCCAGCACCCTCTCCAGCCACGCAATCGACTCCTCGTGCCGCCCCTTCTGCCGCAGCGCGATCGCCAGCGACGTCATCGTTCCCACCCGCCCCGCGTGCTCAGGGCCAAACGCCCTGTCCCGCGCCTCCGCCGCGTGCGTGAGCAGCTCGATCGCCTCATCTACCTTCCCCGCCCGCAGCTTTGCGAGCCCCAGGTTGCTCTCCACCCGTAGCACGGAAGGGTGGTCCGCCCGCAACAGCGTGCGCCGCACCTCCAGCGACTCGGTGTACTCCGCGACCGCCCCGTCGTAGTCGCCTTTCTGAAAGAGCGAGCTCGCCAGGTTATTGCGCGTCTCCGCCACGTCCATGTCCAGCTCGCCGTGCACCGCCAGGCGCACGTCCAGCGCCTCCCGCTGCACCCGGATCGACTCATCCTCGCGCCGCAGCGCCCGCAGGCACGCCCCCAGGTCCGTCAGCAGCGTCCCCTCGCGCGCTGTCGGCACGCCCCCGCTCCGCGCCCGCTCCTCCGCCAGCAGCTCGCGGAACCGCTTCTCCGCCTGCTCATACTTCCGCTCGTAGAACAGCTGCTCCGCCAGCGCGACCTCGATCTCCACCCGCGCATCCGCGTCCTCATCCAGCCCCGCGAAGCCGCTCGCGGCCCCCTCCAGCAGTGTCCGCGACTCCTTCACCATCCCCAGCGACATCATGGCCGTGCCGATGGAGTACTGCGCGCCCGCGAACGTGAACTGGTCCTTGGGCGGATCAGCCTCCAGCGTCGCGGCCGCGTCGCGCAGCAGATCGCCTAGTTTCGCGTCAGGCCCCTGATCGCGGATGTCCCCGCCACGGATGATGTTGAGCAGGAACGCTCGGTTCTCCTGCTGGAACCGCAGGCTCGCGCTCAGCTGCGTGTTCTTTGCCGAGATCGCCCGCTCCTTCTCCGACAGCGCCTCATAGTTCGCGGCGATCTCGTTGCGCTGCGACTCCAGCTGACCTGCCTGCTGGTACAGCACCACGCTCGACGTGCTCAGCAGCACCAGCGCCGCCGCCGTTGCCGCCACGCCCACCGCGTGCCGCCGCACGAACTTGCTCGCCCGATACCACGCCGTGTCGCGCCGCGCCTGCACCGGCATCCCACTCAGAAAGCGCCCAATGTCCGCGGAGAACTGCTCGACCGAGGCGTACCGGCGCTCGGGCTCCTTGCGCAGGGCCATCAGCACGATGTTGTCCAGGTCCCCCCGCAGCTGCCCGCGCAGCCGCGTCGATGTCACGCCCCGCGTACGGGGAATATCGACCCCCGCCGCCTCGCCACCCGTCTGGGCCCCACCCCCCACCACCAGCGACGACCCTCCCGTGCCCGCGCCGGGCACCACCGACGCCGCCCGCCCGTGAGTCGCCCCCACCCGGCGTGCCCGCACCGTCACCGCCTCGCTCGGCGGCACCGGCACGCTCGACATCACCACCCGCCGAACCTCATCGGTCGTCTTCGCCCCGAAGTAGTACGGCCGCAGCCCCGTCAGCAGCTCGTACAGCACCACGCCCAGCGAGTACACGTCACTCGCGGTCGTCAGCGCCGTCCCCTCCACCTGTTCCGGGCTCGCGTACTCCGGCGTCAGCCGCCGCTCGGTGTCGCTCGTCACCCGCGCCTCGGGCCCGCCCGTCAGCAGCCGCGCAATCCCGAAGTCCAGCAGCTTGGGCACCCCCTGCGCCGTCACCAATATGTTGCTGGGCTTGAGGTCCCGGTGGATGATCAGGTTCTGGTGCGCGTGGTGCACCGCACCCGCCACCGCCTGCACCAGCTTCAGCCGCTCGCGCACGCTCAGCCGCTGGTTGTCGCAGTATTCATCGATCGGCAGCCCGTCGACGTACTCCATCACCAGGAACGGTCGCCCGTCCTGCGTCATCCCGCCGTCAATGAGCCGCGCGATGTTCGGGTGGTCCAGGCTCGCGAGCGTCTGCCGTTCTGCATAAAACCGCCGCAGGATCTCCTCCGAGTCCATCCCGCGCTTCACGATCTTCACCGCGACCGTCTGCTCGAACTGCCCATCCGCCCGCACGGCCTCGTACACCGTGCCCATGCCCCCCGACGCCACCCGCCGCCGGATCCGGAACGCCCCCACCGTCGCCCCGATCATCTCGTCTGGGCCGCTCGCCCGCTGGCTTTCTTTCGCGAGGTCAAAGTCCTTGCCCAGCGCCGGCTGCTCGAGGAACGCCCCGATGTCCCCCGCCGCCTCCACCAGCGACCGCACTTCCTTCTCCAGCGCCGCGTCGCCTGCGCACAACCGCCGGATCGCCTCATCGCGGTCCCGCGGCGAGTGGGCCGCGACCTCGAAGAAGATCGCCTCCACGCGCGCAAACCCGCTCGCGTCTGGCGCGCTGCTGCGCTCGCTCTTTCGCGGTTCGATCGTCACCAATGGAATCGTAGATGGACGCACGTTGCCGGCCCCCTGTCCCTTCGCTCAGCCCATCTCCGCGGCCAGCTCGCGGTGCAACCACACCCGTGCAAACTGCCAGTCCCGCGCCACCGAGCTGGGCGAGATCCCCAGCGCCAGCGCCGTCTGCTCCACGGTGAGCCCGCCGAAGAACCGCAGTTCAACCACCCGCGCCTTCTGCTCATCGATGCCCGCGAGCTTCGTGAGCGCCGCGTCGAGGTTCACCATGTCCACATCGGGCTCGCCCGCGCACACCACCAGCGCCTCATCCAGCGACACCGGCTTCTGCCCGCCCCCCCGCTTCTGGGCATCCCGCTCCCGCGCATGGTCCGTCAGAATCCGCCGGATCGCACGCGCCGCCGCCCCGAAAAAGTGCCCGCGGTTCTCCCAAGGGCTCTGGTTCGGCCCCACCAGCCGCAGGTACGCCTCGTGCACGAGCGCCGTCGCCTGCAGCGTCTGCGCCTTGCTCTCCCCGCTCAAGAACCGCTGGGCTAGGCTCCGCAGCTCGTCGTAAACGATCGGAAATAGCTCGTCCGTCGCCCTGGCATCCCCCGACTGGGCGCGAACGAGCAGCTCCGTCACCGCACGGTTCGACGGGGGGCTCGGCGGGCGCGGGGGTTGGCGGCTGGGCTTGGCCTCCATGAGTTCAGTCGCTCCGTTCATACCCCTACATGCGGAATCCGGGCTCACGCCCACTCACCGTATTAACCCCTACTCCACTACCATCCCCCCGCTTGAGCCACCATCCCGCGACTGATAACCCCATGCAGCAGCACTGGGACCGCTTCGCCAGGGACGACGCCATCCACGCGATCCTGGCCCTGGACCGACCGGTTTCCGACCAGGAGTTCTACTCGGGCGGCCGCCGCATCGTCGCCGACATCATGACCTGGGCCTTCGACGGCGTCCCGCGCGGGCGCCTCATCGAGATCGGCTGCGGCATGGGCCGCACCGCCGCGGCCTTCGCCGACCACTTCACCCGCGTCGACGCACTCGACATCTCCCCCAGCATGGTGGCCAAGGCCCGCGAGCGCTGCACCGCCCCCAACCTCCACTTCCACACCACCGATGGCGCCTCGCTCCGCCCCTTCGACGACAGCACCTTCGACGCCGTCTTCTCCTTCCTCGTCTTCCAGCACATCCCCAGCGAGCGCGTGATCCGCGGCCTTCTCCACGAGATCGCCCGCGTCCTCACTCCTCAAGGCCGCGCCTGCATCCAGTTCGACACGCGACCCCGCTCACTCCTCACCGACCTCTACAAGTCCCTCCCCGACCCGCTCCTCCCCCGAAAGCACCGCCGCTTCATGCGCCGCTACCGCCGCAACCCCGCCGACGTGCGCACCTGGGCTTCCGAAGCCGGCCTTACCATCGTGCGCGAGCGCGACCCCCACACCGACACCCACTTCTTCGTCCTGCAACGGGCAACGACCGTGCTCTGACGGTCGTGTCCTAGAAGACCTCGCCGACCAAAACGACCTGGGCCGTCAGCCCCCGAACTCAACCGTCACCACCACCGCCGTCCGCTTCGTGAACATCAGCGTCTCTTGACGCGTCTGAGGGCTCTCGCCCCACGCCCGCATCAGCTCCCCCGCCCGCGCCGCGATGAGCCCCGACGTGGCCTCGTCCGCGCCCGCAAGCACCCGCACCACGTGCGTCCGCTCCACCTGCCCCTCCCAAGCCCCCACCGCCCCCTTGAACACCGTCGCCCCTTCCACCTCCGAGGTCAGCCACGCCAGGAACGCCCGCGTCGCCCCGTGCTCCCACACCGCCGCCGGGATGTAGAACTCGTACTCCACCGCCGCGCGTTCGCTCGCCATGTCTTCGCTCCTATAGGTCCTATGAGTCCTATAGGTCCTATCCGGCCTTCACCACATCATCGAACGGCAGGTCCGACAGCTCCACCTTCGGGTTCCGCTGCGTGAAGTTCCGCAGCGCCCACTCATCCGCCAGCAGCACCACCCACTGCCCATCCCGGTCCGTAGCCAGGGCCGCGTCCATCGGCAGGTCCGGCAGCCACTCCGGATCGCTCACCCGCTCGGCCGCCCGCCACCACCTGCAAATCGTCCACTGGCTCGGCCGCAGCAGCGACTCCGCCCCGTACTCGCTCTTCATCCGATGCTGGAGCACCTCGAACTGCAGCGGACCCACCGCCGCCACCAGCGGCGTCCTCACCTGCCCCGTCCCCACCTCCAGCATCTGCACCACGCCCTCCTGCATCAGCTGCTCGAGCGCGAGCCTGAACTTCTTGCTGTTGCTCGGCTGCGGATTCTGGATATACGCGAACACCTCCGGCGCAAACCGCGGTATCTCGTTGAACTGTATCGTCCGATCATCCGCCAGCGTGTCGCCGATCCGCAGGATGTCGTGCCCGACGATGCCGACAACGTCCCCGGCCTTGCCGTCCTCCACCGTCTCCCGCGCCTGCCCGAACAGCTTCTGCGCATTGCTCAACCGAATCTTCTTCCCGCTCTGCACGTGCACCACCGTCATCTCGCGCGTAAAGCTCCCGCTCACGATGCGGATGAACGCGATCCGGTCCCGGTGCCGCGGGTCCATGTTCGCCTGGATCTTGAACACAAACCCGCTGAACTCCGGGTCCTCCGGCTGCACCATCCGATCGCCCCCGCCCCCCACGCTCCGCCGCGGCCCCGGCGCCGCCGAGTGCTCCAGAAACCCATCCAGCAGCAGCTGCACCCCGAAGTTGTTCATCGCGCTGCCGAAGTACACCGGCGTCACCTGCCCCGCCAGCACCCTTGGGCTGTCGAAGGTCTCGCCCGCCCCCTGGAGCATCTCCACCTCTTCCCACGCCTTGATGTACACCTCGTCCTCGAGCTTCGCGCGGATCGCCGGGTCCTCCAGGCTCGTCACCTGCACCGGCGCGGCGTACGCCCCGCCCGTCGTCCGCTCGAACAGGTGCGCCTGGTGCGTCAGCCGGTCGTACACGCCGCGGAAAGTGGGCCCCGCGCCCAGCGGCCAGTTGACCGGGAATGCCCCGATGCCCAGCACCTTCTCCAGCTCGTCCAGCAGCTCCAGCGGCTCCCGCGTTGGCCGGTCGCACTTGTTCATGAACGTAAAGATCGGCACGCCCCGCCGGCGGCAGACCTCAAACAGCTTCCGCGTCTGCGGCTCGATGCCTTTGCCCGCGTCGATCACCATCACCGCCGCGTCCACCGCCGTCAGCACGCGGTACGTGTCCTCCGAGAAGTCCTTGTGCCCCGGCGTATCCAGCAGGTTGATGCGGTACCCGTTGTAGTCAAACTGCAGCACCGTGGACGAGATCGAAATCCCGCGCTGCTTCTCAAGCTCCATCCAGTCCGACGTCGTCGCCCGCTGGTTCTTCCGCGCCGTCACCGATCCCGCGAGCTGGATCTGCCCGCCGTACAGCAGCAGCTTCTCAGTCAGCGTCGTCTTGCCCGCGTCCGGGTGGGAGATGATGGCAAACGTGCGGCGTGGCAGGGCGGCGGAACTCATGGGCCGGAGTTTAGACCCAAAAAGACGGACACCCGCCGGGGGGTGGCGGGCGTCCGTCATACAAAGAGGGTCTGTAGGAAAGAAAGTAGCTCAGCAGGGCCCGCCGCCAATGACCCGGAAGAAGCTCTCGATGTCCTGGTCGGTCGCGGCGTCACCATCAGCGTTGAAGTCCGCCGTCAGGCATGTCGCGCAGCAGTTCCCACCCAGGCAGGCGAAGAACGCCTCGATGTCCTGATCCGTCGCGGCGTCGCCGTCGCCGTTGAAGTCAGCGTCGCACGACGTCGTGCCACCCGGGCGGCCGCCGCCGGGGGGCGGCGGCGGGGGCGGCGGTGCCGGCTGCTTGAGGGCGTTGAACAGGTTGATGAACTCCTGCGCCGCAGGGATCCCCTGGGTCACCGCCAGCGTGCCATCGTGCGTGATCGCCCCGCCCTCGGGGTGCTCAACCACCGGGCAGAGGAACCAGCGGAGCGCCGTGCCGTCCATCGGCGGGATCTCAATCGTCACCAGGCCGCGGTCGTGCAGCCGCTCGATGTCGCTCATCGTCCGGAGCAGCGGCGTGCCATCCAGGTCATACCCGTTGTCCTCAGCGATATCAGCGAGCTCCTCGCGCCCCTCGCGCGTGTTGAACGCCGCGGGCGTGAACCGCACCAGCTTGATCCGCCAGAGCCCCAGCGGGTCGTTACTGAAGTATCCGTTCCGCATGTCCGCGAGGTTGTCCTGCCGCTTGGGGAACACCGCGTACTGCGCGTTCGTCGCCCGCGGGAACTCGTACACGTCGTACGCCTCCGCGATCTGAAACGCCTCCTGCCCCGCGGCGTTCGGCAGGAACGCGTTCTGGCGGATCAGCCCCGTCACGTAGAAGAACATCGGGTGACCGGAATGGTCGTAGCACGCGGCGTACGACCGCACCCGCACGTTGTTGTAGTTGGGCCCGTTCTCACGCTCGTCGATGACCGAGTTGGCATTGGCGCCCGTGGGACGACCGATGACCAGCAGCGGGTCAATGCCGTTGGCGCGGTAGTACTCGTCGGTGAAGTCAAACGGCGGCAGGCCCTGGGGCAGCCCCTGCGCCAAGGCGGGCGCGGCCACTGCAAGGGCGGCAAAGGTGGTGAGCAGCATCTTCATTCGCGGATCTCCTGCCCCGGCAGTCGCGGGGCTCTCTTCATGCGGAGATCGCTGCGGAAGCTGTCACAAATTTTCGCCCGATGTCGGAAACGCCCCGGGTGGGGGAGGAAGACCCATGCTCACTCGGGCTTTGCGATTGCGGCCCAGAGTTGCTGGAGCGATCGGACGAGTTGGCGCTCAAGTTCGGCGGGGTCAACGGTCGGGAGCATCGGCTCGCCGTACGCGATTCCATAGCTGGTGCGCCGGAGGGGCGCCCAGCTTGCAGGCCGCTCGTAGACGTTGCTGTTGTGGATGACACAGGGGACGACGGGGACGTTGGCCATCGTGGCGAGGCGGCCAACGCCGGCACGGATCGTGCCGGTGTGAACAACGGAGTCAGGACCGGAACGGATGCGACCCTCGGGGAACATGGCGACAGCGCGCCCGCGCTCAAGGCGGTCAAGGATGATCCGCACCGTCGCGGGGTCAGCCCGCGAGCGTTCGAGGGGGAACGCGTTGAGCGAGCCGTAGAACCAGCCGACCAGCGGTTTGGCAAAGACCTCCGTGATGCTCACGAAGTCGAGCAGTCGCGGCGTGTGGCGGATCAGCAGCGGGACGTCGTACACGCTCTGGTGCGTCGCCGCGAGGATGAAGGGGCCGGTGCGCGGCACGTGCTCGAGCCCGCGGATCAGCGGGCGGGAGCTGACCCACAACCCGAAGGAGCCGAAGAAGCGGACGCACCTGTAGAAGCGGTCGCCCATGGTTCAGGGCACATCCTCGTCGCGCCGCCCCGTCCGCCGCAGCAGGTCACGGTAAAGGTCCACGAACGCCGCGGTAAGCGTGCCCGCCATCTCCGCGCGGAGTGCGCGCCGCGAGCGCCCGTCGCGCCGCGGCGGCTGAATGGAGGGGCCGAAGCTGACGTCCACACGCCCGGACTTGATCGGCAGCCAGGGGCGCACAGCCAGGAGCGCGTCGGTGCCAAGGACGACGACAGGAACCACCGCTGTTTGTGCTTGGATCGCGATGGTGCAGACACCCTGCTTGACGGCGCCGCCGCGGAGCACGGACTCGCGCCCGACGGCGACCCCGCCCTCGGGGAACATGCCGACCGCTCCGCCGCGCTCGAGGATCCGCACGGCCGTCCGCACCGCTGGCGAGGCGTTGCCGAAGCGGTCTACCGGGAAGGCGTCCATGGCGTTGAGGAAGGCCGCGGCCACCCGCGGGCGGTAGAACTCGATGCGGGACATCCACCGGACGTGCGGGCGCACAAGCGCTCCCACGAAGAAGGGCTCAAGGTGGCTGAGGTGTGATACGGCCAAAATGAACGGGCCACGGGCGGGCACGTGCTCCATGCCGAAGACGCGCTCGCGGATGGCGGCGAAGCGTGGGATCGCGAACGCGGCCTTCGCCGCCGTGTAGAAGACACTGCCCATGGGAAGGCAAGGTTACCAGCGATCGGCGGCTCGTCGCTTGGACACCCTCGCTTCCCGCGCTTGGACACCCGCGCTTGACCCCCCGCGCCGGTTCACGTAGGTTCAGGCCCATGCCCGCGGCCTCAAGCACCCCCACATCCCCCACTTCGACCGACGGCGCGATGGCGCCGCACCCGCCCATTGAGGGCTACTACGGGCAGCCGGCGGAGAAGCGGGCATTCCTGACGAGCATCTTCGATGAGACGGCCGTCGATTACGACAAGGTGGAGCACTGGCTCAGCCTGGGGTCGGGCAAGTGGTACCGGCGCGAGGCGCTACGGCGCGCGCGGCTGAAGCCCGGGATGCACGTGGCGGATGTGGCGACGGGAACAGGGCTGGTGGCGCGCGAGGCGCTGCGGCTGATGACGGTCGACGGCGCCGTGCGCGGCTCACTCGTGGGGGTCGACCCCAGCGCGGGGATGCTGGCGGAGGCGCGGAAGCAGCTGGGCATCGACACGCGAGTGGCGACGGCGGAGAACCTTCCGTTCGACGACGCCGCGTTCGACTTCCTGTCCATGGGCTACGCGCTTCGGCACGTGGAGGACATCGCCGGCGCCTTCCGCGAGTACCACCGGGTGCTCAAGCCCGGCGGGCGGGTGTGCGTGCTGGAGATCACGCGCCCTCGGACGAAGTTCGGGCGCGGTTTCCTGAAGCTGTACCTGCACACGGTGGGCGCGATCATCAGCAAGATGACCGACCTCGCCCCGCGCACGCCGGAGCTGTGGGACTACTACTGGGAGACGATCGACCGGTGCGTGCCCCCGGAGCGGGTGGTCGCCGCGCTCAAGGAAGCGGGCTTCGAGCAGGTGGAGCGGCAGGTGGTGTGCGGGGTGTTCTCGGAGTACCGGGCGGTGCGGCCCGGCTAACCGAGTTCCTCCGGCGTCAGGGGCCGCCGAGCCGCGTGGCGCACATGCAGGACACGCACCGCACGTCCCTTCACGGTGAAGATCACTCTGTAGTTCCCCACGATCAGCTGCCGGAGGCGCGGCTTGCCCTTGCTGAGGTTGAACTGCTCCTCCAGCGCCAACGGGCATCGCTCCGGCATGGAGTGGAGGCCGTGGATCGCCAGAAGCATGACGGCGAGCCATCGATCCGCGGCCTCTGGAGAGCCCTCGATCGCCAGGTAAGCGGAGACCTCGTCGAGCTCTTCGAGTGCCGCGTCGCTGATGGACACGACCCGCTTCACGCGCTGCGCTTCTTTCGGGCGGCGTTGCGCTTTCGCAGCATCTCGAACGCTTCATCGACCGGTATGCCCGGCTCCCCCCGATCAACCGCGGCGAGCCGCTCCTTGAGGATCATGGCTGACTGCGCGAGGTCCGCGAGTTCCATCATGCGCTGGTACGCGTCGGCATCCTGGATGACGACTTTCGCCTTGCCGTTGACGGTCAGCACCTCGGGGCGGCCGCTCTTCTCCAGCCTTTCAAGTGTGGCCTTGTGGTCACGGAGGAACGAAGTGAGCGAGTGGATGTCGGCGGCGCGGAACATGGGGCTCTCCGAGAATACTCGGATTATTCTATGATGCCGGCCCCCGCCGCACAAGGGCGTTATCGCAGAGCGGCCTCCACGTCCTTCACGCTCTTGGGGATCATCGGCGACAGGTTCCGCCCCCCCGTCCTCGTCACCAGGACGTCGTCCTCGATGCGGATGCCCAGGGGCTTGTCGGGGAAGTAAAGGCCGGGCTCGATGGTGATGATCATGCCTTCCTTGAGCGGGCCGTCGGGGGTCACATCGTGCACCTCCATGCCGAGCTGGTGGCCGATGCCGTGGATGAAGCGGTCGGCGACGCCCGCCTTCTCGAAGACCCTGCGGGCCGCGCCGTCCACCTCGTGCATGTAGCGGCCGGGCTTCACGGCCTCTATCGCGGCCTGCTGGGCATCGAGCACCAGCTCGTACATCTTCCGCTGCTCGGGCGTGAACTTGCCGGACACGGGGTACGTGCGGGTGATATCCGCGCAATAGCCCTCGTAGCCGCTGCCCGCGTCAACCACCAGCAGCTCGCCCTCGCGGCACACGGCGCTGTTCTGCATGTAGTGCAGCACCGTCGCGTTGCGGCCGCTGCCCACGATGCTGTTGTACGCGGGGCCGCTGCCGCCGGCCTCGATGAACGCCGCCTCCGCGGCCCGCTGCACGGCCTTCTCGGTCACGCCCGGGCGGAGCGTGCGCGTGATCGCCTCGTAGCCCGCGGCGGTCGCTTCGAGTGCGCGCTCGACGAGCGAGACCTCATGCCTGCTCTTGACGGCCCGCAGCGAGTTGAGCAGGTCGGTCTGGTCGTTGATGGAAACGCCGGGGATGCGCTCGCTCACCTTGCGGAAAAGGGCGAGGTCGGGCGAGACCGGCGCGTCGTACACGGCGAAGGCGTGCAGGCACGCGGCCTTCTTGCGCTGACGCAGCGAGGCCGTGAGCATCCGCGGCAGCGCGTTGGTCCGCATCACCGTCTCGAAGCCGGTCCTGTCCTTGAGCGTTTGCGAGATCTCGTCGCGGTAGCCGTCCCACGCCTCGAGCTCGGGGTTGAGCGGACGAAGGAACAGGATGCAGCGCTTCTTGGGGTCCTCGTGGGAAGGGTCGAAAAGGACGCCCGCGCCCTGCTCGTCCTTGATGCCCGTGAGGTAAGCAAAGTGCGAGGTAGGCTGCCAGAATCCGGCCAGGGGCGGAGCGCCGTCACCAGCGAGTACGAGCCCGACCTGCCCGTCGAGCGCCTTGAGCACGCGTTCGCGCCGTGACTTGTACTCGCTGACCTGCGAGTGCGTGGACTGGGTGCGGGTTGCAACCTTGCTCTTGGCCATCTCGATTCTCCCGATCGTTCGTGTGCGCATCACTTTACTCATTATCCTCGATCTGCCAGTAGAGCAGCAGCGAGTCATCACCCACCACCTTCGCGGCCGAGAAGAAGATCGCCGGCAGCCCACGCGCATAGAGATAGACGTACTCGCCAATGCTGATGATCATGGCCAACCTGCGACCCACGATGCGCGAGGCGTAAGCCGTGCGGTCCCACTCCGCGGCCCTCTGCCCGAAGGAAATCATGACCGCGTCGGGCGGTGCCGGGGCCATATCATCGGTCTCGGTGAGCCGCCAGGACGGCCCCGACTCCGTCGCTTCGACGATGAACCGACGACCGCCGGCACACTTGAACACCACCGCCCGATCGTTGAACTGCACCTCTTCGACGAGCAACTCTCCGAGCTCGTCATACGGCAGCGACTGTGTGTAGCGGATCGCCTCCGCCGGAGTATCGAACGCGGGGCCCGCGGGGAGGAAGCTGTAAACGCGGATCATCCTCATCCGAATGCTAGTGCTGGCTGATCCTGCCCAGGAACTCCAGCCCCGTGCCGCGGAGGAGCTGCTCGCGGGTCGACGTATCAAGCCCGGCGGACTCGATCAGCTCGCCCGGGCGGTCCTCGCCCAGTGGGAACGGGTAGTCGCTGCCGAGCATCACGCGCTGGGGGCCGAACATCCTGAGGATGGCCCGGAGCGCCTCCGCATCGTGCACGAGGGAATCGACATAGAAGCGCGCCGGGCGTGTACCCGCAGCGTCGGCAAGGTATTCGCGAGGGTTCACCGTGTTGTCGATCGCACAAAGGTCAGGGCGCACCTTGAACCCGTGCTCGATCCGCCCGATGGTGCCGGGGAAAGAGCCGCCGCCGTGAGCAAAGCCGATGCGCAGCCGCGGCAGTTTCTCCAGCACCCCACCGAAGAGCACCGAGCAGATCGCGCGGGCGCTCTCGGCGGGCATGCCCACCAGCCACGGCAGCCAGTACTTGCACATCTGGGCCGTGCCCATCATGTCCCAGGGGTGCACGAACACGCACGCGTCGAGCCGCTCGCACTCACGCAGGACGTCCAACACCTCGGGATCATTCAGATTGAGATCGACACCGCTCTCACGCTCGATGTGCGACCCGATCTGCACCCCCGACAGGCCCAGTTCGCTGACACACCGCTCCAGCTCGCGCACCGCCAGTGCAGGGTCCTGCATCGGCAACGTCGCAAGCCCCGCGAAGCGCGAGGGGTACTCGCTGGTAATCCCAGCGATATGGTCGTTGAGCCGCTGGGCGAGGTCGAGCGTGTCCCTGGCCTTTGCCCAGTAGCTGAACATCACCGGCACCGTGGACAGCGCCTGCACCTGCACACCCGTAGCGTCCATCTCCTCCAGGCGTACGCGCGGCTCCCAGCAGTTGTGCCCGATGTCCCGGAATCGCTTCTCACCCTTGATCATCCGCGCCGTGCACGGATCGGTATGCTCCAGCCGCACCCACTCGCCGTACCCGTACCGCTCGCGCAGGTCCGGCCACTCGCGCGGCAGGATGTGGGTGTGGATGTCGACCTTCCAGGGGTTCACGGAGCAGAGTTTCCTTGATCGCTGCGGGGTCTATGAGAGGAACGTCGTGATGCAGGTATCGTACACCTACACGCTGGACGATCAGATTGCGCTGAGCACGTGGGTGACCCGCAAGGACGGCCCATACCACAAGGCCTCCATCGCGGCGTTCGGAATGGCTGGCAAGCTCGCGTTCTACGCCGTGCTGGCCACGATCACGGCAGTGGTAGTGATCACGCACTAGACCGGTGGATCGGTTGCCCTCGTGCTCGCGGCCCTGATCGCGGGGCTGGTGACAACCATGGTGCTGATCTCGAAGATGTCCGGTAACTCGTCAAAGAAGCTGCTGCGGGTCATGCACGAACGCGGCGAGCTCGGCCCCCTGCCGCGTGAAGTAGGCGTAGAGCTCACCGACGACGGCGTCTTCTTCACCTCCGTCATTGCCGACGACCTGATTCGCTGGGCACACGTGCAATCAGTAGAGGAGACCGGAACGTACGTCGTCTTCGTACTGAACCCGCTGCTCGGCTACGGCGTCCCCCTCCGCGCATTCGCGCGCCCACAGGACGCCGCCGAGTTCGCCCACCGCTCGCGCCAGCTGATGCAGCAGGCGAAGGCGAGAAGGTGAATGCCCGTGTGCCATGCTCACCGCTCTGACCGTTCGCAACGAGCCCCGAACGGAGTGAGCGGGCCAGCCGTGCGGCCCTGCGCGCAAGAGACTGAGCACCCGCCACCGCATCCCGGGCTCGTGTTTATCCGTAATCCGCTCGCCTGCAGCGGCCCTCAAGCCCGAAACCCAAGCACCACAAGCAAGCACGGCCCCGAGTGAATCACGCTGATCCCCGCCGCCTCCGCCTTCTCGATCGCAGGGTAACTCTCCGCCCCCGGCTGCATCCACAGGTGCTTGATCCCCAGCGCAATCGCATCATCGACCAGCCGTGCAGTGATCCACCGCGGCGTGATGATCGAAACCCCGTGCGGCTTCTCCGGCACATCCGCCAGCATCGAGTAGCACCGCACCCCCTCCACCTCGGCCTCGTTTGGGTTGACGGGGTACGCGGTCCGCCCGTTCTGCTGATAGCACCGGAGCACCATGTTCCCGTACTTGGCGCGGTTGTTGGACGCGCCGGCAACGGCGAACGGCGAGCCGGCAAGGAACGCGGCGATCGGGTCCTGAGCCATGCGCGAAGGTATGACCCGAGCTGCCCCGAAGTATGAAGTTGACGACCGAAACCGCCGAGGCGGCCCTTACGCCGCCTCGTCCCGCGCCGCCTCTTCCGGCTTCGTCCCGCAAACCCCGTCACGCGTCACGTAGAACAGGTCGGACGAGATCGGATACGGCAACCGCCGGTAGTCGTGCTCAATCCGCTCCTGCAGACGCCGCACGAAGATGTCCGGCCCCGGGCTGAACGCCACGAACATGTCCCGCGCCGGCGTCGCCACGTAAAAGTTCCCGCCCAGCTGCGGCGCCAGGCGGTCGTACAGACCGCCCAGCAGCAGACGCGCGGCGTCGTAGCCATCGTGCTGCGAAAGAATCGCCGCCTTCCCGCCCTCCTTGCTTTCCACGATCTGCACCTCGAGCTCGGGCGCGTACTGGTCAAGGTTCTGGCGAGCGATGTCCTCGACCTCGTCGATCGAAAGCTTCCACCGCACGAGCTGCTCGACGGTAATGCTCACCGTCATGTGCGGCAGGTCGGTCACGAAGACGATGGCCGTGTCATTGACAAACGGCACGTGCGCGACCTGGTCGCGGGAGAGGTGCTGGAAGATGGTGTCGGGCTGGATCCGCGGCATGATGCGGTTGCGCGCGAAGTCCAGGGACATTGCCATCAGCTGCATGGCGTCGCCGGCGAAGAGCTGCTCGAGGTAGTGCTCGACGATCTCGGTGCCCCGCCCGGGCTCGTGGTTCACCATGCGGTAGAGGTTCTCGAGGTCCAGCCGCCGGCCGTTGACCAGGAGCTCGCGCGGGCCCACGAGGTTGATGGTGTACTCCGGCTGAAGACGCCGGAGCATCTCCGCGACGGTTTCAGCGAACGCTTCGGGTTCCCGCGGCATCACGCCCATGGCCCAGTCCTTGTCTCTCATTGGGCTTGTCCTGCGGGGGCCAGTCCATGACCCCCGCGCAGGTCCCGGGCGCGATGCCCGTTGTTCACCCCTGCGAGGGTTGTCATCGGATAGTGATACGGGCAGCAGAAGCGCCTGGTCTGACTTTGGGGTGTAGCCGGTGAAAGCGCCGTCATAACCCGAACCGGCGCAAGGACTGCCGCACCGATAAGAGTGTGGGCACCCCAGATTCGGCGAGCGCCGGTCATCATTCCACGGCCACCCCCTTTGCCACCTCCGTGGGGGTCCTGTGCGGGAGTTGCTCACACCACCCGCCCGTCCAGTTGGCAGGGGAACGCAGCGGCGTATAATCCGCCCCGCGTGGGGACTCCCCGGACCGTGGTCCGATCGGAGCTTGGTGCCCCAAGGGGGCCTCCCAGAGGTTTACGGAGAAGCGATCGTGACCGAGCAAGAGATTGAAGCAAAGGTGGTTGAGATCGTGGCGCAGCAAATGGGCCACGACAAGGCGAAGATCACCCGTGAAATGAGCTTCACCGACGACCTCAACGCCGACAGCCTCGATCAGGTCGAGCTGGTCATGGAGCTCGAAGAGGCCTTCGAGACCGACATCCCCGATGAGCAGGCCGAGAAGATTAAGACCGTCGGCGACGCCATCGAGTTCATCAAGCAGCAGCACGGCGTCGCCTGAGGCGCTTCACGAGGGCGCTCCGAGCGCCCGACTGCTGACTCAACTCCGGGATCGCCCTTGCGCACACGGGGCGCAAAGCCTGCGCGGGGGAACCCCCGGGAGGACCTGACCTGTGACCACCAGACCCAACGGGCCCCGGATCGTGATCACAGGGATGGGGGCCCTGACCAACCTTGGTCTCGACGCACCGTCCACCTGGGCGGGCATGCGCGAGGGCCGCTCGGGAATCTCCGCCATCGAGGGCGAAGAGTTCGCCAAGTACGGCGACAACTGGGATGTGTGCATCGGCGGTCAGGTCAAGGGCTGGGACGTAGGCTCCATCCTGGACCACCGCGAGGCCAAGCGGCTCGACCGCTTCAGCCACCTGGGGCTGGCCGCCGCGGAAGAAGCCGTGAAGCACTCGGGGATCGACCTGTCGAAGGAGGCCCTGGACCGCTGCGGCGTCGTCGTTGGTTCCGGCATCGGCGGCATCAGCACCATCGAGAACGGCGTCATCACGATGACCGAGAAGGGGCCCAGCCGCATCAGCCCCTTCACCGTTCCTCGTCTCATGGCCAACGCCGCCACCGGCAACATCAGCATCCGCTACGGCCTCCGCGGCCCCGCATCCACGCACGCCACCGCGTGCGCCAGCTCGGGTCACGCGATCGCCGACGCGATGAACATCCTGCGCCGCGGCTGGGCGGACGTCATGGTGTCGGGCGGCGCCGAGGCCGCGTGCACGCCGCTGTGCATCGGCGCGTTCATGGTGATGAAGGCGCTCTCCACCCGCAACGGTGAGCCGACCAAGGCCAGCCGACCCTTCGACAAGGACCGCGACGGCTTCGTGCTCTCCGAGGGCGCGGCCATGTTCGTCCTCGAGACCGAAGAGCACGCCAAGAAGCGCGGCGCCACCATCTACGCCGAGCTCATCTCCGCCGGCAACTCCGGCGACGCCGGCCACATCACTGCCCCCGACCCCGAGGGCTCCGGCGCGGCCCGCTCCATGCAGATGGCCCTCGAAGACGGCGGCCTGCGCCCGGACCAGATCGACTACATCAACGCGCACGGCACGTCCACGCCGCTGGGCGACAAGGCCGAGGTGGCCGCGGTGATGAAGGTCTTCGGCGACCACGCCCGCAAGTCCGCCGGCGGCAAGCTGCTCATGTCCTCCACCAAGTCGATGCACGGCCACTGCCTGGGCGCCTCGGGCGCGGTGGAACTGATCGCCTGCATCCACGCCGTGCGTGACGGGGTCATCCCCCCCACTATCAACCTCGACAACCCCGACGACAACTTCGACATCGACCTGGTGCCGCACCACGCCCGCGAGCGCCGCATCAAGTACGCGATGAACAACACGTTCGGCTTCGGGGGTCACAACGTGACGCTGATCGTGGGTCGGTACGAGTAACCAGTCCCGTGCCACGATCACGCCTCGTGATCGTGTCTTCGTGCCATTCGACACGCGGGGCGCCATCGATTTGCCGTCGGCCTCCGCGCCTGACCCCGCCGCGCCGCCGTCCCTCTGCCGTCCTCTGCTCTCCTCTGCCGTCCTCGCCTCGCATGCTCCTTGCGGGCCAGTCGCCGCATTCAAACTCACCCCGCCCGCTCACACAGCCTCTCCGCCAGCCCCTCGATCCGTTCACGCTCCTCCAACCTCCCCAGCCACTCTCGCGGCAGGGCCGCTGCCCCATTGCCCGCTCCCCAGATGGCGCCACACATCGCACCGATTGTGTCCGCATCGCCACCCATCGCCCACACCACCCGCTGCATCTCTTCGAACGCTCGCTCCCGATATCGCAGCGCGAGGTACACCGCCGTCACGCACGACTCTGCCGCCGCAATCCCGTTCCCCAGCCGCCGCGCCACCTCGTGCGGCGCCACCTCCGAGCCAGCAGCTAGCCACTCCCGTGCGACGCCCATCCGCGACTGAAACGCGTCCGCATCGCAGCACTCCAAGCCCAGCCGCAGCACCGTTTCGTTGCTCTCCCCGTTCAAAACCGCCGCGGTGGCCCGAGCAATCACCACCGCGCCCTCCACGCCCAGCGCGTGCCCATGCGTCACCTCCGCCGAACGCCGTGCCGCCTCATCGAGCTCCTGCGCACGCGCGGCGTAGAACAGCCCCACCACCGGCGCTCGCATCGCCGCCCCATTCCCGAACGACCCTTCTCGGTACACCGCACGCCGCGCAATCTCCCAGTTCTCGCCCCCAGCGATCCGTTTCAGCACCCTCGCCGTCGCCGGCCCATACCCACGGCTCCACCGGTAGCTCACGCTGAACCGCGCCGCGAGATCATCCTGATCAACGCGCCCCTTCGCCACCAGAGACTCGATCAAGTCGAGCGACATCTGCGTGTCGTCCGTCCAACGCATGTGCCCTGCTTTCGTCGTCCCGATCACCCTCCACAGCAAGCGCTCCAACGCGCCCCCCTCGAACGGCGCTCCGGCCGTATCCCCGAGCGCGAGCCCCAGAACACACCCTCGAAAGCCATCCATCTTCGCTCGCATCCCTGGCCTCCACCGCGCCTCTGACGTTCCTGTCCTCCTGGACCGCCGGACCCGTCCAACTCCTACTTCAGCCCCCCAAAGCACTTACAAAGGCATCCTCCCAAATCCCGAACACCACCCTTGACACCCCAACCAAATCCCGTATTCTCCTCGCGTCATGGTCGCGCCCTCACCACTCCCAGCAGTCCCACAGCGGCACCTGCTGTGCGCCCTCCTGGAGCTCAACGCCGACCTCCCGGCCGTCGCCGCCAAGACTCAGACACCGCTGGACGAGCTCACGCGATGGGCACATTCCGAAGCCGTGCAGGCCTGGCTTAACGCCCACAACCACTTCGCCAGAATCGCCCTCGAGCACCGCGAGCTCACCCGCACGACCCGCGCGCTCGACGACCTCGAGAAGTTCGCCGCCACCACCGACAACCCCATCGAGAAGCGCCGCGCCCTCACCGCCATCCTCCGCGCATCCACCGCCATCCTCCGCGGCGTGCGAGGTGCCCTCTCCGCCCCAACCTCCCGCGATGCCAGAGCGACGCCCCAGAGTCGTCCGAACGACGAGCGGTTCTCCCGCGACTCACAGCCCGTCCCACCCCGCCACCCTCAACAATCGCGCCCCCCCGCGCACCAACCCGCACCCGCCAACACCCCCACTGCCCCCGCCCCAGCCCAAGCAAACCTCGCCGACCCAGAAGACCTTGAAGACCACGTAGACCTACACGCCCCCCACGAACGCCCGCACTCCCCATCCCGCTCCTCTCGCCCTACTCCCACGACCTCCCGCTCCCGCGCCACCAGCGCAAGCACACCCCCGCCCACCTCCTCGCCGCCGCAGGCCTCCCAGCCCCTTGATCCCGCCACCACAACTCACCCCACACCGCCGGGCCTCCACGCGCCCGCCTCTGTTCGTGCGCCGCAACGTCCCCGCCGTCACCACCAAGTAAGCTCATGCCATGAGCCACTCCCTCGCACCCACCGCCGGCCCCGAACGCATCGGCGCGCTCGACCTCATCCGCGGCGTGGCGCTGCTGGGCATCCTCTTCGTCAACATCCAGGTGTTCGGCGAGGCATTCGGCACGTACACCGTGCTGAAGCCCGAGGCGGATGAGGGCAGCGCCGGGGCCGCGGCGTTCTGCTTTGTCGCGGTCTTCTGCGCCACGAAGTTCTACCCCATCTTCTCGATGCTCTTCGGCGTCGGCCTGGCGGTGCAGTGGTCGCGGGCGGTCGCCCAGGGACGCAGCTACACGGCCTACGGCGTGCGCCGGCTGCTGTCCCTGATGGTGGTGGGTCTGGCCCACGGGCTGCTGATCTGGTACGGCGACATCCTGTTCGCGTACTTGATCGCAGGCCTGCTGACACTGCCGCTGCTGAAAGCCAAGCCCAAAACGCTGCTGATCGTGGCGGGGTGCATTCTGGCGCTGTCAACGCTGATCAGCGCGGCCTTCGCCGCGGTCACGATCGGAATGGCCCAGCCGCCCAACGACGCGGCCGCCGCCGCGGCGATGCTGGACCCGTCGCTGCCGCCGTTTGACCGATTCTGGGAGGTGTTCGCGTCGGGGCAGATCAAGGCCGGGCCGCAGGACCCGCTGTGGACCATGCCCGAGACCGAGGCGATGCGGGAGGGGCCGTGGGCGCAGGCGTTTTACTTCCGGGCGCTGAGCTTCGCGTTCATCCTGTTCATCATGCTGATCGGGATGGGCTGGGGCATCTGGGCGCTGTTCCTGACGGGGGTGGCGCTGTACAAGCTGGGGTTCTTCACGCCCTCGCGGGCGGCGTGGCACCGGCGGCTCGCGGCGGTGTCATTGCCGGTCGGGCTGGCAATGGCGTCCGGGGCTCACCTGATGATGGGCGACAAGCCCGGGCCGCTCGTGATGTTCGGCGCTGGGCTGCTCGGCGGCGCGGGGGCGATCGCGACCAGCCTCGGCTATGTGGGGGCGCTGATGCTCTTCGCTCACAGCGCGGCCTTGTCGGCGCTCAAGGGCACGGTGTCAAAGGCCGGCCGGATGGGGCTGACCAGCTACCTCCTGGAGAGCGTCATCGCGACCGCCCTGTTCTACCACTGGGGCCTCCAGTGGTTTGGCGAGACCACCCGCATGGAGCGGATGGTGCTGGTGCTGCTGATTTACCTGGCGGTGGTGCTGATCGCGAACGTGTGGCTGCGGGTGTTCCTGTACGGGCCGATGGAGTGGCTGTGGCGGACGGTGACGTACCTGCGGCCCCAGCCGATGCTGCGGCGGGCTGGCACGCCGCTTGCGGCAGCGGCCTCGTGACGCGCTGCGCGCCGGACATGACCCCCACTTCCATCCTCACTTTGGCCCACCATGACCTCAGCACAAGCCGCTAACCTCTCGCAGATCCTCAAGTTAGAAGTGCCCATCGTGGTGCGCCTGGGGGAGCGCACGCTGGAGGTCGAGGAGGTCCTGGGTCTGGTGCCGGGGTCGATCATCGAGCTGCCCAAGAACGCGGATTCCGAGCTCGACCTGCTGGTCAACAACAAGGTCATCGGGTGCGGGCATGCGGTGAAGGTGGGCGAGAACTTCGGCCTGCGGATCACGTTCCTGGGCAACATCGCGTCGCGCCTCCAGGCCATGGCCGGCGGGACGTCGGGGACCGGCGCGGGCGTGGCCGCGGCGTAACCCCTGTAACCCCTTGCGGCTGCGGCCGAGGGGCTCGGGGTTTGGCGGGCGCTGAGCCGCCCATCTTCGCGCCGGATCAAACGGTTCAAACCCGAGACCCACGCCACGCGGCCGTGGTTGGTGTAGGCTCATCCGGCTTGCTGCCTGGCTTGTGTTTGAGCCGCTTGAACCGCACTGGCCTTTGCCAGTGGCTTCTCAGGGAATCGAGATGCCGCGTGATATCCCGGTTGGGAATGGAGACCTCCTCGTCACCTTCGACAGGCTGTACCGCGTGCGGGACATCTACTACCCGCACGTCGGGCGGTTTGACCACACCGACGGGCACGTGCAGCGCTTCGGCGTGTGGGTCGACGGGCAGTTCGCGTGGGTGGAGGACCCGGGCTGGAAGCGGACCCTCAAGTACGTCCCCGACACGCTCGTGACGGAGGTCACGCTGCGGCACGAGACGCTGGGGCTCGAGGTCGTGTGCAACGACGCCGTGGACTTCCACGAGCCGGTGTACATGCGGCACGCGGTGGTGCGCGACCTGCTGGGCAAGGAGCGGGACGTACGGCTGTTCAGCCACTGGGACCTGTCGGTGCGGGGGACGCCGGTGGGCGACACCGCCAACTACGACCCGACGACCTCGGCGGTGGTCATTTATAAGGATGACGCGTACTTCCTGTTCAACGCGTGCGACGAGAACAAGTGCGGGATCGACAACTGGGCGATCGGCACCAAACGCGTGCGCGGGGCAGAGGGCACGTGGCGCGACGCCGAGGACGGGCAGCTGGGCCGCAACGCGATCTCGCAGGGCTCGGTGGACGCGACGATCGGGTTCAACCTGCAGGTGCCTGCGAACGGGCGGTCGTACGTGACGTGCTGGATGGCGTGCGGGAACTCGTACGGCGAGGTGAAGGCGCTCAACCACCGGATCCAGGAGATGGGGCCGGACCGGATGATCGCCCGCACGGCCTCCTACTGGAACCTGTGGGTGCGGAAGGACGCGGGGGCGGAGTGCGGGCTTTCGGCGGGCGTGCTGGACCTGTTCCGGCGGAGCCAGCTGGTGCTGCGGACGCAGATCGACAACGGCGGCGCGATCATCGCGGCCAACGACTCGGACATCACGCAGTTCGGCGGGGATCACTACTCGTACTGCTGGCCACGGGACGGGGCGCTGGTAGCGTACTCGCTGATTCTGACCGGGCAGAGCGAGCTGTCGCGGAACTTCTTCCGGTACTGCGCCCGGGCGCTCAAGGGCGAGCCGTACTTCCTGCACAAGTACAACCCCAACGGCGAGCTGGCGAGCAGCTGGCATCCGTGGATGATCGAGGGGCAGCGGGTGCTGCCGATCCAGCAGGACGAGACGTCGCTGGTGATGTGGTCCCTGCGGAAGCACTTCGAGACGTTCCGCGATGTGGAGTTCGTGAAGAGCCTGTACACGCCGCTGATCGTGCGGCCCGCGGAGTGGACGCTGAAGTTCAGGGACCCGCACGGGCTGCCGCTGCCGACGTGGGACCTGTGGGAGGAGCGGCGCGGGATCCACACGTTCACCGTGGCGGCGACGGTGGGCGCGCTGCGGGCGGCCGCGGCGTTCGCGATGGACTTCGGCGAGTACGACCGGGCGGCGATGTTCCGCGAGGGCGCCGAGCAGATGCTGGCGGCGATGAAGAAGCACCTGTGGAACCCCGAGCAGAAGCGGTTCGCACGCCAGGCGTTCCCGATGATCGGGAGCAGCACCTACAAGCTGGACATGACGAGCGACTCGGCCAACTACGCGCTGTTCGCGTTCGCAGGCATGGACGTCGATGACCCGATGATCGAGAGCGAGATGCGGGAGATGCAGCGGCGGCTGAGCGTGAAGACGGGCGTGGGCGGGTACGCGCGGTACGAGCACGACTACTACCACCAGGTGGAGCGGGAGAAGATCGAGCAGGTGCCGGGCAACCCGTGGGTGATCTGCTCGCTGTGGCGGGCGCAGTACGTGATCGCGCGGGCGCGGAGCGTGGAGGACCTCAAGGAGGCCGAAGGGCTGCTGGAGTGGTGCGTGCACCGGGCGGAGGAGTCGGGCGTCCTGGCGGAGCAGCACCACCCCTACACGGGCGAGCCCATCAGCGTGGCGCCGCTCACGTGGAGCCACGCGACGTACGTGATGGTGGTGATGGAGTACACGCGGAAGTACGAGGAGCTGCGGAAACGGGCTGGCGGGCCAACAGGGTCGCCGGAGGAGGCGGTGCCTGAGGAGGTGACGGCGTAAGACGGAAAGGCTTGAACGCGGAGGGGGCGGAGGGGGAGCGGAGTGGCGCGGAGCGGGGATGGGTGGTGCGGACCGGTGCAGCGTCAGATAACGGTCAATTGAAGCGCTTGATCAGTGGATTCCGGGGGGGATTCAGGTAGGGTTGGCGTATGCGCCTGCCCGCCTTCGTTGCCTGTCTTTGTTTCGTTGCGCCCCTCTCGATGGCACAGACGCCGCAGCACGTGCGGCTGGAGAATGTGCGGCGGCTGCTGCTGCGGTCGGAAAGTGAGCCGGTCGCGATCCTCTGCTACGGAGATTCGCGGAGCAGCTGGACGCGGCACCGGGTGCCGGGGGCGATCTATCGCAAGTGGGACCTCAAATGGAGCGCGCTGTACTGCGAGGGCAACACGGCCAACGTGGGGACCGAGGACGGCCTCGGACAGGCGCTTTACGGGCTGCAAGGCGTGAACGCGAACGTGGTGGCGCCGGGGACGCTGTCGTCGGGGAGCGGGATCATGAACCGGTACCCGAGCTCGTTCGCCGAGCAGTGGGTGCAGCCGGGGACGGACTACAACCTCTACACGACCCTGTTCGCGAGCGTGGCGTCGACGGCTGGGTTCGCGATGCACTCGACCTCGACGGGCGCGCCGGGCGGGACGTACTACCGCGGCGAGCCGTCGCAGGGGCGGCCGATCGCGTCGGTGGAATACTTCGCGCTGTCGGACAACCGTCCGTGGCTGGGGCTCGTGCTCGGGTATGAGTTCAACGGCGACGTGCTGACGCCCTGGCAGGAGCACGCGGAGTTCGACGTGCCCAGCGCGCCGACGGCGACGCCGCGGGTCACGACCATCCGGCTTGAGGGGGATGGGTCAGCAGGGACGAACGCGCGGGTGGTGATGGCGTACCGGTTCAGCGAGTGGCACCAGTACGCGGGGCGTGGGCACAACTGGCTGGGGACGCGGATCAACTACGCGGGGAACTCGGGGTGCGTGCTGGGGGTGGTGGCGCAGGGCGGCTGGTCGCTGACGGACCATCTCCCGATGTGGGTGGACGGGGTGTACAACCCGGACTGGAAGTACGGCGAGGCGGAACTGTCGGAGTGGTACGCGCACACGATGCGTTCACCCACGGTGCTGCTGCGGTGGGAGGTTGGGGCGAACCCGACCCTGAACTTCCAGTACGAGCAGAACGTGGCGGAGATCAGGACGTACACGCGGGTGGCGGTGGAGCGGTCGGTCGCGGCGCTGCGGGCGGCGGGGGCGCAGGAGGTGGTCGTCGAACTGGTTGGTCCGTGGCCGAGCGCGGGGGAGATCACCGGGCCGGGCTCGCGGTCGGCGCGGTGGACGCAGGCGTACCGCGAGCTGGCGCAGGAGCAGGGCTGGAGTTTCTATGACCAGATCAACACCCTGAACGCGGGCGGGTACATGCTGGCGGGCATCCTCAAGCCGCAATACCGGTTCGACGCCGCGCACCAGAACTTTGATGGCATGAACCTGCTGGGGCAGCTGGAGTGGGCGGCGATCACGTCAGCGCCGCTGTGCGGGACGTCGGACTTCAACGGCGATGGTGACAGCGGGACCGATCAGGACATCGAGGCGTTCTTCGCGTGCATCGGCGGGCACTGCTGCGCGACCTGCAACTCTTATGGGGCGGACTTCAACGGGGATGGGGATACCGGGACGGATCAGGACATTGAAGCGTTCTTCAGGGTGCTGGGTGGAGGCGCGTGCTGAGCCACGGAAGACCACCGAGATGAGGACATCTCGGTGGCACCGTCACTGGTTCGACACGAGCTTCTGGCTTTGTTCGACGAACTGGTCGCCGGTCCACTGGGTGTCTTTGGTGACCATGCCGTCGACGCGGGCGCGGTCGGCGGCGCGGGCCGCGGCTTGGCGCTGCACGAGGTCCGCGTGGGTGGTGAAGTACTGGAGGGAGTGGCCGCGGAAGTCGGTGATCGACTTGAAGCCGTGGGCGTCCATGAAGGCGGAGAGGCCTTTGGTGAGTTCGTGGATGAGCTTGTAGCCGTGGATCATGACGCCGGTACAGACCTGGACGGTGTCGGCGCCTAAGAGGATGAACTGCGCGGCGTCCTCGCCGGTCTCAACGCCGCCGATGGCGGAGAGGGAACGGCCGGGAAACTCCCGCTGCATCATGCGTTCGCATTCCATGACCATGCGGAGGGCGATCGGGCGGACGGCGCGGCAGGAGTAGCCGCCGGGCGTGGTGTAGCCCTCGACGGTGGGCTCGGGGCGGAGTGTCTTCAGGTCCACGCCCATCACGCACAGGATGGTGTTGATCGCGGAGATGCCCTCGCAGCCGGCCTTCAGGGCGGCGCGGGCGGGGTCTTCGATATGGGTGATGTTGGGCGTCATCTTGGCCCACACGGGGACGGATGCGGCGCTGTTGACCCACGAGCAGACCTCGTGGAGGAGCTCGGGGTTCTGGCCCATGGCGGAGCCCATCTTGCGTTCGGGCAGGCCGTGGGGGCAGGAGAAGTTGAGCTCAAACGCGTCGACGCCGGCTTCCTGGCAGCGTTCGATAATCTCGACCCACGCGTCCTTGCGGTACTCCTCCATGACGGAGGCGATGAGGACGCGGTCGGGGTACTTCTGCTTGAGCTGCTTGAACTCCTCGATCCAGGTGTCGAAGGGGCGGTCGGAGATGAGCTCGATGTTCTGCCAGCCGATGATTTCTTTTTGCACGCGCATGCGGGCGTAGCGCGGCTGGACATTGATGACCTTGCCCGCGTCGAGCGAGACGGTCTTGGCGATGACCGCGCCCCAGCCCTCGTCGAAGGCCTTGCCGATGACGTTGGCGTTGGTGCCGGGGGGGCCACTCCCAATGACGAAGGGGTTGGGGAGTTTCAGCCCATCGACGGTGACGCTGAGGTCGGCCATGCGGGAAGACTACCAGCCGGCGGGGTGGATGGAACCTGACTTGGTGAACCCGGCAGGAATCGGGCTTCACGGGGCGGTGGCAGAATCCAGCAGCGGATACAAACCCCCTGTCGGTCGTGGGGCCGGGGGAAACACCCCCGTGGTGTTGGCCGGTGTGTTGGCAGGTTGGCCGCGGGGCCATGGAGGATGCCGATGCGTATCGCGCAGGTCGCGCCTCTGATCGAGAGCGTACCGCCCCCGCTGTACGGCGGGACGGAGCGGGTGGTGTCGTGGTTGACGGAGGAGCTGGTGGCGCAGGGTCACGAGGTGACGCTGTTCGCCAGCGGGGACAGCCAGACACGGGCGCGGCTGGTGCCGGGGTGCAGCAAGGCGCTGCGGCTGCACCCGACGTTTACCGAGGTGGCGATCCCGCACCTCTTGATGTACGAGAAGCTGGCGCGGATGGCTCGCGAGTTTGACCTGGTGCACTTCCACAGCGACTGGGCGGGGTTCACGTTCTCGCGCCGGCTGAGCGTACCCAGCGTGTTCACGATGCACGGGCGGATGGACCTGCCGGACCTCCCCCCACTGCTGCGGGAGTACGGCGAGGTGCCGCTGGTGTCGATCAGCAACTCGCAGCGGCACCCGCTGGAGTGGGCCAACTGGGCGGGCACGGTTCATCACGGGCTGCCTGGCGACCTGTACCGATATGGACAGGGCAAGGGCGGGTACCTGGCGTTTTGCGGGCGGGTCTCAGCGGAGAAGCGGCTGGACCTGGCGATCCGCATCGCGCAGACGGCGGGGATGGAGCTGCTCATCGCGGCCAAGGTAGACAAGCCGGACTACGAGCACTTTGACCGCGTGATCAAGCCGATGCTGAACGTGCACGGCGTGCACTTCATCGGGGAGATCGGGGATCACCAGAAGACGGACTTCTTCGGGAACGCGGCGGCGCTGCTGTTCCCGATCGACTGGCCCGAGCCGTTCGGGCTGGTGATGATCGAGGCGATGGCGTGCGGGACGCCGGTGATTGCGTACCCGCGCGGGAGCGTGCCGGAGATCATCGACCATGGGGTGACGGGCTTCATCGTGGAGTCGGTGGACGAGGCGGTGGAAGCGATCGGGCGGCTGTCGAGCTTTGACCGGCGCCGCTGCCGTGAGCGGTTCGAGGAGCGGTTCACGGCCCGCCGGATGGCGCGGGACTACCTGGAGGTGTACCGGCGGCTGGCGGGGCGGCAGAGCCTGGCGCGCACGGCGAGCTTCGGGGCGGGGGCCTGGAGCGTGCCGGGTTTGCAGGGAGGGCATGGGGGGCACGCGGGGCGTGACGCGACGGCGCGGGGGAACTGGTCGGCGGGGCACAGCTGGGGCCGGAGCGTGGCATGGACGAGGTGATCCACGTCGGTGACCGCTTCTACGTGCTGGGCTCCAAGCTGAGCGACGAGCCCACGCTGGTGCTGAAGGAGGGCGACACGTTCGCCATCTTCGGGCACTCCGGGGACATCGACTCGCGGCTGCAGAAGAGCCAGGGGCTGGTGCACGCGGGGATGCGGCACCTGTCGCGGTACGAGCTGCGGCTGAACGGGCTGCGGCCGCTGCTGCTGGGGGCGGGGGTGTCGCGGGACAACACGACCGCGCTGATGGACCTTACCAACCCGGACATCGTCGAGGGCGGAACGGTGGTGCTGGAGCGGGGCACGCTGCACATCCGGCGCGAGCGGGTGGTGCTGCACGACTCGATGCTCGATGCGCTGACGGTGTCCAACTACTCGCTGTCGCCAGTGACGGTGCACCTGACGCTGACCTTCGAGTGCGACTTCACGGACATCTTCGAGGTGCGCGGCACGGCGCGGCCTCGCAAGGGGGCGATCGGCGAGCCGGGGTTCCACGACACGGGCGTGACGCACGCGTACACGGGGCTTGACGGGCGCTTGCGGCAGAGCCGCGTGTGCTGCGAGCCGCCGGCGGACCGTGTGACGGCGCGGGAGATGACGTTCGTGGCGCACCTGGAGCCGCACGCGCAGCGGCGGTGGGACGTGAGCGTGCGGTGCCGGCCGTCTGCGGGGGCGGGGCCAAGGTTCGAGGAGGCGTACGCGGGGGTACAGGCGGAGGCCGAGCAGTTCCGCGCGATGGCGGATGCCCGGAGCAGCGACGAGCACATGGACGCGTGGCTGCAGCGGTCGCTGGCGGACGTGCGGATGCTGCTGGCGGGAACGGAGCACGGGCTGTACCCCTTCGCGGGCGTGCCGTGGTACTCGACGGTTTTCGGGCGCGACGGGATCATCACGGCGATGCAGATGCTGAGCCTGCACCCTGAGATCGCGGCGGGGGTGCTGCGGTACCTGGCGGCGCTGCAGGCGGACGGGTACGACTCGGCGCGGGACGCGGAGCCGGGGAAGATCCTGCACGAGCGGCGGACCAACGAGATGGCGCTGACGGGGGAGGTGCCGTTCGCGCAGTACTACGGGAGCGTGGACAGCACGCCGCTGTTCGTGATGCTGGCGGGGGCGTACTACCAGCGGACGGCGGACCGGGCGCTGATCGAGAGCATCTGGCCGAATATCGAGCGGGCCCTGGCGTGGATCGACCGCGATGGCGACGTGGATAAGGACGGGCTCGTTGAGTACGCCCAGCGCTCGAAGGAGGGGCTGAGCAACCAGGGGTGGAAGGACTCGCACGACGCGATCTTCCACGAGGATGGGCCCTTCCCGCCGGCGCCGATTGCGCTGTGCGAGGTGCAGGGGTATGTGTTCGAGGCCAAGCGCTCGGCGGCGATGCTGGCGCGGATGATGGGGAACCACACGCGGGCGGTGGAGCTGATGCAGCAGGCGGACCGGCTCAAAGCCCAGTTCGAGGCGCAGTTCTGGGTGGAGGAGCTGGGGACGTACGCGATCGCGCTGGACGGGCTGAAGCGGCCGTGCCGGGTGGCGTCGAGCAACGCGGGGCACTGCCTGTGGACGGGGATCGCGGATGAGGCGCGGGCGGCGCGGGTGCGGGATCAGCTGATGAGCCCGAAGATGTTCACGGGGTGGGGGATCCGGACGATCGTGAAGGGGGCGGCGCGGTACAACCCGATGAGCTACCACAACGGGAGCATCTGGCCGCACGACAACGGGATCATCGGGGCGGGGTTCGCGCGGTACGAGTTCCGGGATGCGGCGCTGGCGCTTTTCCGAGCGTGGTTCGAGGCGGCGTCGATGATTGATCTGCACCGGCTGCCGGAGGTGTGCTGCGGGTTTGAGCGGCGGCCGGGGCGTGGGCCGACGCCCTACCCGGTTGCGTGCTCGCCGCAGGCGTGGGCCGCGGGGAGCGTGTTCATGCTGCTGGAGGCGTGCCTGGGGCTGGTGGTCGATGGGGTGCACGGGCTGGTGCGGTTTGATCGGCCGATGCTGCCGGCGTGCGTGGAGGACCTGATGCTGCGGAACGTGCGGGTGGGGCCGCACGTGGCGGACATCCGGCTGCGGCGGAACCGGGGCGGGGTGCAGGTGGTGGTAGATCGGAAGGCGGGGAACCTGGATGTGGTGGTGAGGAAGTAGGTCGAAACCGGAAACCGGAAAGCGGAAACCGGAAAGCGGAGACAGAAGGCAAGGAGGCTGAGATGGCGTTTGCACTGGGTCGGCGCGGGCGGGGGCGGGGGATTGGGTTGAGCCCGCGGATCATCATCGCGGTGGTGATTGCGCTGGTGTCGGTGGTCGGGTACTTCGGGAACCGGGCGCTGAACCCGGTGACGGGGCGGAAGCAGTCCCTGGCGCTGACGGCGGACCAGGAGGTGGCGCTGGGGTTGCAGGCGGCGCCGGAGATGGCCGCGCAGTTTGGCGGGTTGTCGCGGAGCGCGGAGGGGACGCGGCTGGTGAAGGACGTGGGGTTTGAGATTCTGCAGGCGGTGGGCGACGCGGCGGGGACGTACCGGTTTGACTTCCACCTGCTGGCGGACCCCAAGACAGTGAACGCGTTCGCGCTGCCGGGCGGGCAGATCTTCATCACGGAGGCGCTGCTGACGAGGCTGGAGACGCGGGGGCAGCTCGCGGGCGTGCTGGGGCACGAGGCGGGGCACGTGCTGGCGCGTCACAGCAGCGAGCAGATGGCGAAAGCGAAACTGACGCAGGGGCTGACGGGGGCGGCGGTGGTTGGGGCGAGTGACTCGCGGGGCGGGGGGTACACGGCCGCGGCGGTGGCGTCGTTCGTGGGTCAGTTCGCGCTGCTGAAGTACTCGCGCGAGCACGAGCTGGAGAGCGACCGGCTGGGGGTGCGGTTCATGGTGAAGGCGGGGTATGACCCGCGGGCGATGATCGAGGTGATGCGGATTCTCGAGCAGGCGAGCGGCGGGCCGAGCAACCGGCCGGAGTTTTCGCAGACGCACCCCAACCCCGGGAACCGGATCAAGGAGATCGAGCGGGCGATCGCGGAGGAGTTCCCGGAGGGGGTGCCGGAGGGGTTGCAGAAGTAGGAGCGACAGGACTCATAGGACTCATGGGAGTCATAGGAGTCGGGGGAGTGATCGCACGATCACTTTCGCGCTTCGATCATCTCGGCGATCTCGGTCATGGTCTTGGCGCGGCGGGCAGTGAGGTCGCTTGCGTCGGCCTTGGTGGCGGCCGTCAGCTCGGCGCGCGCTCTCTTGGTGTCGCCGTTCATCAGGTGGACGCGGGCGCTGGTGACGTGGAGGGCGGCCTGGGCTTCGGGGCTCAGCGTGATGTTGTTGTCCTTGAGCAGGCGCGCGAAGCGGTCGAGGTCGGTGAGGGACTTCTGGCGGGCGGTGGCACGCTGGTCGGCGTCGGACTCGCGCCGGGCCTTTTCGAGGTTGGTGACGGCGCGGAGGAGGATGGCGTCGCGGTTGGTGGCGTCGGTGGAGGCCGCGGCGTTGATCTCGTTGAGGCCCTTCTCCCAGGCGCGCCCGGCGTCCTCGATCTTGCTCTGCGCGAAAATAGAGCCGGTGCGGAGGACGCGGGTGAAGCCGCGCCAGGCGATGGCGGCGGCGTCGTCGGGCTTGGAGTCGATTTTTTTGTCGAGCACGCTGATGACGGCGTCGAGCTTGGCCGGTGAGCGGAGGCCCGCAAGCAGGTCGGGCTTGATCTCCTGCACGAGCGGGGAGTCGAGGATCACGAGCGCGGCCTTGGCCGACTCGATGACCGTGTTCTCGGCGCTCTGGTTCAGGCGGGCCATGGCGTCGGTGGCCTTGTCGCCCGCGAGCTTCTTGTACTTCTCGGCCTTCTCGGCGTCGCCGGCCTTGGACGCGGCCTGGTAGAGCCACGCGTACATCTCCTGCTTGAACGCGGCGTCGACGGCGTCGAGGTTCTTGCCGAAGAGCTCGAGCGCGGTCTCGAGGTCCCCCACTGCTGTTTCGGCGGCCTCCTTGCTGGAGGCGGGCATGGGGTCGTGCAGGGAGGACTCGAGCATGGTCTTGCCGCGGACGATGCGGACAGAGACGTTGTCGGGGGCGAGGCTGACGGCCTTGTTGAGGCCGCTCTTGCCCTCGCTCCAGAGCTGCATGCCCTTGCGGAAGTCGCCGGACTGGAAGGCGTCGCCGCACTGGGCGGCCTTGCCCGAGGAGTTCCAGGCGAGGGCCTCGACGTTGTTGGGGTCCTTGGCGAGGATGTCGTCGGTGGCCTTCATGGCGCGGCCCATGGCGTCCTTGTCGCCGTTGAAGCCGGAGATGAAGTCGTCGAGGGTCGCCTGCGGGACCGCCCCCGTCGAGGTGGGGCGCACGGCGTCGACGGACTTGGGCTCTCCCTTGGTCCCGGGCTGGGCCTGCGCAAGAGTTGCCGGGGCGAGGGAGAGAGCGGCGGCGATGGCGATGAGAGCGGAAGGACGCATGGGCGGGCCTCCAAACGGGGTGGAGCACGATTCTACGGAAAAGTGCTCGGGTGATTACAGGACGCGTTGCCGCCGCTCACGAACAGGCTGGCGCACTCGTCGTGCATAATCACTCCGCGGTGGGCATCTCCGGTGGTATGCTGGGGTGCGAAGGGAAGGGGTGCGGCCGCGGAACGCGGCAGGGCCCTGTGCCCACGACACCATGCCCGACCAGACCACTAAACCCGCCGCGGCGCGAGTGCCGCGATTGAGCATCGAGGCTCGCGAGGCCGAGCTGGAGCTTGAGCGCGCGAAGGCGCGGGCGGCGAGCAAGGCGGCGGAGCGGGCGCAGGTGATTGAGAAGGTGAAGGTCGCGGCGGGGTCGAGAGAGCCGCTGGACCAGAAGCTGCGGATCGCGATCGTGGCGGCGGCGGTGTTCATCGTGATCCTGACGCTGCTGCTGGGCAGCGCGCCGGTGAAGATCGTCGCGTGCGTGATGTGCCTTGGGATGCTGCAGGGGCTGTGGCGCGGGGCGAGCGAGCTGGTGGGGATCGTGGCTTCGTCGCTGGTCGCGGTGATCGTGGCGCCGCCGATGGGGCGGGCGCTCGAGGGTGTGACGGCGGGGTTCACGGGCAACGACGGGCTGCTGAACCGGATGGTGGCGGTGGCACTCGTAGGGCTGCTGATCGTAATCGTCGGGTCGGTGCTGGTGAGCGTGGTGGCGAAGCGGCAGCTGAAGAAGCACCCGGGGTGGGTCCGGTGGAACTCGATCGCGGGCGCGGGGCTGGGGCTTATCGAGGGCATCATCCTGGGCATGGCCATCCTGTGGACGCCGCTGGCGCTGGAGCCGATCGCGGCGACGCAACTGGCGGAGGCGGATGCGGAGACCGCGAGCCCGGTGGCGGAGGGGATTCGGTCGTTCGCGGGGCGGGTGCGGGACTCTTCGCTGGGGAAAGTGGCGGAGGCGACGAACCCGATCGAGGGCTCGCGGCTGCTGTCGCTGGCGAACGACTTCATCGCGGTGGCGCGGGATGAGGACGCGATGGAGTACTTCATGGGCACGCCGGTGATGCAGGAGCTCGCGAGCCTGCCCAGCGTCAATCAGGCGCGGGAGCGGATCGGCGCGGACGCGGAGCTGACGGGCGTGCTGAAGGACCAGGGCGTGAGCGTCGAGGTGCTCAACCAGGTGCTCAAGAGCCGCACGATCCTTGAGGTGTTCGACCAGACGACCGTGGTGGCGGACCTGAGCCCAAGGGCCGAGCGGCTGGTGGCGGCGATCGGCGAGGCCAAGGCCCGCATCGGGCTGCCTCGGACGCCGGCGGCCCCGCCGTCGCGGCGCTAACGACAGAGAACCGACACAGCCTTGACGCTAAACTTGGCCCTGCCCGGGTCGCCTCATCTGTGGGGGCGGGCGGGGTCTTCGTACTGAGGAACGTCATGGCTCACCCAGGCAAGTCCACCGGCAACCCCAACGACTTCATCCTGCCCGACCTCGGCGAGGGCGTTCACGAGGCCGAGCTGATCAAGTGGCGGGTGGAGGTCGGGCAGAAGGTCAACGAGCACGACATCCTCGCGGAGATGGAGACGGATAAGGCGCTGGTGGAGGTGCCCAGCCCGCGGACGGGCGTGATCGCGGCCCTGCACGGCAAGCCGGGGGAGATCCTGCATGTGGGGAATCCGCTGGTGACGTACGAGGGTGCGGGTGGGGCGGCCTCGAGCGGTCCGGCGGCGGGGCGGATGAGCGAGCCGAAGGCGGAGAAGAGCAAGGCTTCGTCCAATGGGACGCATGCGCCGGCGGCAGCGCCGTCGCCAGTGGCGGAGCCCGCGGGGGAGCGCGAGGATGCGGGGACGGTGGTGGGTCAGATGAGCGGGTCGCTGGGCGGGGTTTCGGCGGCGCCGGGGAAGGCGCTGGCGACGCCGGCGGTGCGGCGCCTGGCGCGGGACCTTGGCGTGGACATCGATACGTGCAGCGGCACGGGTATTGGTGGGCGGGTGCTGGAGAAGGATGTGCGGGCAATGGCTGGCGGCGGCGGTCGGGCTGCTGCTCCGTCGCGCGGACATGGTGGTCACGCCGGGCACAGCGATGTGGCTCCGATGGACGCGAGCGAGCCGCACAGCAGCGTGGTGGCGGATCGGCGGAGTGCGCCGGCTCCGCGCGTGCCGGCGGCGGTGAGCGGGGGGAGCACGAGCATGCAGTGCCATGCTCGTGGCACACAGGATGAGACCACGCGGATTCCGTTCCGCGGCGTGCGGCGGACGATCGCGAACCGGCTGAAGGAGTCGATCGCGCAGACGGTGCACTTCACGGTGATGGACGAGGCGGACGTGACGGCGCTGGACAGCCTGCGTCGCAAGCTGGCCGCGGCGAGCGGGGAGAAGGTGTCGTTCCTTCCGTTCGTGGCGAGCGCGGTGTGCCGCGTGCTGCAGGACCCGCGGTTCCGCGTGCTCAACAGCACCACGGACGACAAGGCCGAGGAGATCGTGCAGCACCGCAGCGTGAGCCTGGGCATCGCGACGGACACGGACACGGGGCTGATGGTGCCGGTGATCCGGGATACCGACCGCCTTGGCGTGCTGGAGATTGGGCGGGCGATTTCGCAGATCGCGGACGCGGCCCGTACGCGGAGCATCCCGCGCGAGCAGCTGATGGGCTCGACGTTCACGATCTCGAATGTCGGGAGCCACGCGGGGCGGTTTGCGACGCCGATCATCAACTACCCGGAGGTCGGCATCCTGGCCGTGGGACGCGGGCGCGAGGGGATGGTGGTGAACAAGGGGTCGTTCCGCGTGGGGCTGCTGCTGCCGCTGTCGCTGGCGTGCGACCACCGCGTGGTGGACGGGGCCACGGCGGCGCTGGCGCTGGCGGAGGTGATCAGGCTGCTGCAGGAGCCTGATGGGCTGCTGGGGCCGGCGCGGGGGTGAGGGCCTGAAGATAGGTCGTATAGGTCCTGCAGGTCCTATAGGTCGTCTAGGTCCTTTGGGACCGCACTGCGCTCAGCGAGTGCGGTCGCCGTTATCCTTGTCCCCCCAGAAAATCAGCCACACCGCCCCGCCGGCAATCACCAGTGCGACCGCGGGGTGTCTGGCCGCGGGGAGCCAGCTGAGGAGCACGCCGGTGGCCATGAGGATCATGCCGGCGCGCCGGATGAACGGGCGCCAGCTCATGCGGCGTGGGGTGGCGCGGTTGGCGGCGATGCCGGCGTAGCCGCACTCGGGGCAGGGGGCGCGTGGTGGGATGCCGGCGCGGTCGAAGCCGCAGGCGGGGCAGAGGGGGAAGGCGTCGGGCGGGTCGATGGTGTCGCCGACGTCGACCTCGCTCCAGTCGATGTCGACCGAGTCCTGCTTGATGGAGCGAAGCTGGGCGAGGGCACGCTCGCGGTCGGCGGCGCGGACCATGACCTTGGCGGAATCGATGACGTTGGCGCCGCCGAGGATCACGTTTGCGGCGCCGGTGTAGACCCGGGCGGGGATGCCGGCATCCTCGAGGGACGCGGCGATGGTGCTGGCCTCGAACTCCGTGCGGGTTTCCTTGAGCACGACAAGTTCATCGGGGTCCTTCGGCACGCGGGGAGGGTAGGTCGTCTGTCCGATCACTTGGTCCTGCGGAGTGGGGCGTGGGCGTGCGGCGGGGCTGATACGCTTGGACCGATGTCCAGCGAGGGCGCGACGGCGGTCACCATCGGCAACTTCGACGGCGTGCACCTGGGGCACGCCGCGCTGGTGCGGCGCTGCCGTGAACTGGCGGGTGGCGGGCCGGTGCGGGTGCTGTCGTTCGATCCGCACCCGATGACGCTGCTGCGGCCGCAGAGTGCGCCGGCGCGGCTGTCGGGCTTCGAGCAGCGGGAGGCTTGGCTGCGCGGGCTGGGGGCGGATGAGGTGGTGCGGCTCACGCCGGACGAGTCGCTACTGAACAAGTCGGCGCGGGAGTTCGTGGTGTGGCTGGTGGAGCGGTACCGGCCGCGGTTTGTGGTGGAGGGTGACGACTTCCACTTCGGCAAGGGGCGGTTGGGGAATAACGACACGCTGCGCGCCCTTGGCGGCGAGCTCGGATTCGAGGTTGATGTGGTGCCGCCGGTGGAGGTCGCGCTGGGCGACGACCTGATCGTGCGGGCCAGCAGCAGCATCGTGCGGTGGCTGATCACCCAGGGGCGGGTGGCTGACGCGGGGCGTGTGCTGGGACGGGCGTACGAGGTGGCGGGTGTCGTGCGGCAGGGGGACCAGCGCGGGCGGACGATCGGCTACCCCACGGCCAATCTTTCGACGGAGCAGCTGCTGCCGGCCGACGGGGTGTACGCGGCGTACGCGGTGCTGCCGAATGCGCGCCGGTACGCGTGCGCGGTGAACGTAGGTACACGCCCCACTTTCGAGGGCGTGGAGCGGCGGCTGGAGGCGTACGTGCTCGAGGCGCCGGCATCGGGGCTCGAGGGGTACAACTGGCGGCTGCGGGTGCAGCTGGTCGCGTGGGTGCGCGAGGACCTCAAGTTCGATGATGTGCCGTCGCTGGTGCGGCAGATCGAGCGCGACTGCGCGCGCGTGCGCGACCTGCTGGCGGTGCACGAGCGGCGGACGGTGGTGCGCCCCCACTCTTTCCTGATGTGCGGCATGGGCAGCAACAACACTCCACAGGGAACTACCGCTTGACGACGTGGGCTACGAACTCGACGCTGGAGCAGATCGCGGCACGCCTGCGGGCGGCGCGCAAGGTAGTGGTGCTGACGCACGTGAAGCCCGATGGTGACGCGATCGGCTCGACGATGGGGCTGGTGCGGGCGCTGAACAAGCCGCGGGAATGGTCGAAGGGACCGGTTGCGGAGGCGTGGTACTTCGGGCCAACGCCGCCCTGGCTGGCGGATGTGGCGGGGGACACTCCCTACCGCGCACTGGCGGAGAATGGGCCGCCGGAGGTGGAGGGTGTGGATGCGGTCGCGGTGCTCGACACCGGGTCGTGGTCGCAGCTGGAGGCGGTGCACCAGTGGCTAGGGCCCCGGCGCGAGATGACGGTGCTGGTGGATCACCATGTGCAGGGCGACCCGGAGGTGGCGGGGCACCGCGTGATTGACACGGGCGCCGCGGCGGTGTGCCAGCCGGTGGCGGAGCTGTGCCGCATCTTGCTGGGTGTCGCGGACCGCACGAAGCTGCCGGCTGATGTGGCGGAGCCGCTGTACCTGGGGCTGTGCACGGACACGGGGTGGTTTCGGCACAGCAATGTGTCGCGCGGGGTGATGGTCACCGCCGGCGACCTGCTGGAGGCGGGGGCGGACCACGTGAAGCTGTACCAGGCAGTCGAGCAGCGCGAGAGCGTGACGCGGCTGCGGCTGCTGTCGCGGGCGCTTGCGACGCTGGAGCTGCACGACAACGAGCGGCTGGCGTTGATGAGCCTGACGAAGAGGGACTATGCGGAGACGGGTGCGCAGCCGGGCGAGTCGGGCGGTTTTGTTGACTTCGGGCAATCGCTCGCGACGGTGGAGGTGACGTGCCTGCTCACAGAGGCCACGGCGAGCGACTACGGGCCGGGGGCGGACACGAAGGGGCCCCTCACGAAGATCAGCCTGCGGAGCAAGGCGAGCGGGCACGAGGTGGACGTCAACCGCATCGCGAAGGCGCTGGGCGGGGGCGGGCACGTGCGGGCGGCGGGGGCGCGGACGAACAAGTCCATCGAGGACACCAAGGCGGAGGTGATCCGCCTGGTGCAGGAGCAGACGAGGGGATGAGCGGGGCGCACGAGAGTTCGGGGGGAGGCGAGTCGGGCGCAGGGCGTGGGCCGCGTGGCGCGCGGGGGGCGCGGCTGCGCGGCGATCACCCGCGGGGCGTGCGGCCGGAGTCCCGCCCCACGCTGCGGGTGTTTGCGACGACGCTGTGGGAGTTTCCGAGCCAGCACTACACGCACACGAGCCCGCCGGGGAAGGGCCTGCGGACGATGCAGGGGCACAAGGACTACGTGGGGGCGACACCCTCGTGGGTCATCTGGCAGCTGCTGCAGCGGTACACGCGCGAGAACGATGTGGTGGTCGACCCGATGTGCGGGAGCGGAACGACGCTGGATGTGTGCGAGGACACGGGGCGGAAGGGTGTGGGGTTTGACCTGGCGCCGTCGCGCCCGGACATCCGGCAGGCGGACGCTCGTCGCATCCCGGTGCCGGACGCGTCGGCGGACTTCGTGTTCATCGACCCGCCCTATTCGACGCACGTGGATTATTCGGACGACCCCCGCTGCATCGGCAAGCTCGACAGCGGCGGCGAGGACGATGGCGCGGCGTACTACAAGGCCATGTCACAGGTGATCGGCGAGATCAGCCGCGTGCTGAAGGACCGCCGGTATATGGCCCTGTACGTGAGCGACTCGTTCCGCAAGAAGAAGGGCGTGGCCGGGGCGGGTGTGGGCGGGGGGCAGTTCATGCCCATCGGCTTCGAGCTGTTCGCGATCATGAGGCGGCACTTCGTGCCGGTGGACATCATCGCGGTGGTGCGGCACAACCAGAAGCTGACCAAGGGCAACTGGCGGAAGGCGGCGGAGGAGGGGAACTTCTTTCTCCGCGGTTTCAACTACCTGTTCATCATGAAGAAGGACAGCCGCCGAACGCCGGATGAGCGGCGTTCATAGAGGCTGCATCCGCGTCAGGTACGCTTGTCGCGATTGCAACAGGCGGACGCTTCCAACATGGAGGGGGCGGGCGGCGGCACTCCCGGAGGGTGGCGGTGGGTGCTGCTGATCGCGATCGTGGTGGTGGCGGTGCTGTCGGGGCTGTTCTCCATTTTCGCGGTGACGCGGTTCCGGGCGGCCGAGGCGTGGGTTCAGCACACGATCACGGTGCAGGCGCAGCTGGAGACAATCAGGACGCGGCTGCTGGGGGCTGAGAGCGCGCAGCGCGGGTACCTCATCACGGGCGGGCAGGGCGAGCTGGATCAGTTCCACGCTCGCGCGGCCGAGGTGATGGTGCCGATTGATGCGGTCCGCATGCTGACAAGAGACAACCCTTCGCAGCAGCGGCGGATCGCCGAGGTGGAACGGCTCGCGCGGGGCCGGCTGGAGCACCTCGAGGCCACGGTGCGGCTACGCGCGTCTGGCGAGCAGGACGCGGCGATCGAGCGGATTCGGCGCGGCGACGGGAAGCTGCTCACGGTCGAGGTCCTGCGGCTGACGGAAGAGGGCATCGCGGAGGAGGCGCGTCTGCTGGAGGCCCGCAACCGCACGGCGAGCGCTACGGGGACCATCGCGACGGTGCTCAGCGCGATTACGTTGGGCGCGTGCGTGGCCCTCGTGGTGCTCGGGGTAGTGGTCAGCCGCGACCTGGTGCGGGCCAACGAGGCGACGCGGGCGGCGAATGCACAGCTGGAGCGGCGGGTGCAGGAGCGGACGAGGGAGTTGCAGGACGCGAACCAGGGGCTGGAGTCCTTCGGGTACAGCGTGTCGCACGACCTGCGGGCGCCGCTGCGATCCGTGCATGGCTTTGCCTCGGCCCTGCGCGAGGACTACTCGGAGCAGCTGCCGGCGGAAGGGGTGGCGTATATCGCCAGGATTCAGGCCGCGGCGTCGCGGATGGACCAGCTGATCCAGGACCTTCTGAACTACAGCCGGCTCTCGCGGGCGCAGGTGCAGGTGCGGCCGGTGTCTCTGACAAAGGCGATCGAGCAGGCGCTGGCGCAGGCCACGCCGCCGGCGGGCACGCCGCCGCCAGTGGACGTGCGCGTCGGGCCCGACCTGGTAATGGCGGAGTCGGTGGTGCTGACGCAGGTGCTGACGAACCTGATCACGAATGCGCTGAAGTTCACCAGGCCCGGCGAGTCGCCCAGGGTGGCGGTCACATCGGTCATGCAGGCGGGCGTGGTGCGGGTCAGCGTTCGGGACGAGGGGATTGGAATCGACCCCGAACACCACGACCGCATCTTCCGCGTGTTCGAGCGCCTGCACAACACCGAGCAGTACCCCGGCACGGGCATCGGCCTGGCGATCGTGCACAAGGGGGTGG